>CABRZC010000040.1 GCA_902475375.1 uncultured Collinsella sp.
CGTCCGAGTTCCCGTATAGTACTTCTTCGCACGGGGGCGTAGCTCAGCTGGGAGAGCGCTTGACTGGCAGTCAAGAGGTCAGGGGTTCGATCCCCCTCGTCTCCACCCGAGCATTGAATGAGGCTCCAACGCAAGTTGGGGCCTTTTTTCATATAGGCACACAAGGTCAAAGGCGGCACCATGATCCTCCTGGTCGACAAGATCGAAAAAAGCTTCGGCGCGCGTGTCCTCTTTAGCGGCGCGTCCTTCCAGATCAACCCCGGCGAGCGTTTTGCGCTCGTGGGACCCAACGGCGCCGGCAAAACCACCATGCTCAAGATCATCATGGGCATCGACAGCCCCGACGCCGGCCAGATCCAGTACGCCAAGGACTGCCAGGTGGGCTACCTAGAGCAGGAAACCAACTTGGAGCAAAAGGACACCACCATCCTTGCCGAGGTCATGGCAGCCGCCAAGGAAATCCGCCGCATGGGCGAGCGCGCCAACGAGCTGCAGGCCCAGATCACCGAGCTTTCCGAGCAAGGCAAGGACGTCGACGCACTCCTTAACGAGTACGGCCAGGTCCAGGACCGCTTTGAGCATCTGGGCGGCTACGAGCTCGAGAGCAACGCCCGCAAGATCCTGTCCGGCCTGGGCTTTAAGGTCACCGACTTTGAGCGCCCGTGCTCCGAGTTCTCCGGCGGCTGGCAGATGCGTATCGCGCTCGCCAAGCTCTTCCTGCGCCACCCCGACCTGCTGCTGCTGGACGAGCCCACCAACCACTTGGACCTCGAAAGCGTCCAGTGGCTGCGCGGCTTTATCGCCAACTACGACGGCGCCGTGCTCATCGTCAGCCACGACCGCGCCTTCATGGACGCCTGCGTCGACCACGTCGCCGCGCTCGAAAACCGCCGCGTGACCACCTACACCGGCAACTACAGCAGCTACCTCAAGCAGCGTGAGGACAACCTGGAGCAGATGCGCGCCAAGCGCGCCGCGCAGGAGCGCGACATCGCCCACATGCAGGTCTTCGTTGACAAGTTCCGCTACAAGCCCACCAAGGCCGCCCAGGCGCAGGAGCGCATCCGCAAGATCGAGCAAATCAAAAAGGAGCTCGTCATCCTGCCCGAGGGCCACAAGCACATCGACTTTAAGTTCCCCGACCCGCCGCGCTCCGGCGATATGGTCGTGAGCCTGGAGGGCGTCTCCAAGTCCTACGGCGACAAGCACATCTACAGCGACATCGATCTCAAGCTCTACCGCGGCGAGCACGTGGCGCTTGTCGGCCCCAACGGCGCCGGCAAGTCCACCCTCATGAAGATCCTCGCCGGCCTGGAGCCGCCCACCACCGGCACGCGCGACCTGGGTACCAACGTGGGCGTGGCCTATTACGCCCAGCACGCGCTCGAGGGCATGACCGAATCGAACACCGTCCTGCAAGAGATCGACACCGTCACGCCCAAGTGGACCGTGCCCCAACAGCGCAGCCTGCTGGGTGCCTTCCTGTTTAGCGACAACGACGCAATCGAAAAGCAGGTCCGCGTCCTCTCCGGCGGCGAAAAGGCGCGTTTGGCCCTGGCCAAGATGCTCGTGGCCCCCGAGGCGCTCCTGTGCCTGGACGAGCCCACCAACCACCTGGATATCGACTCGGTGGACATGCTCGAAAACGCCCTGCAAAACTTCCCCGGCACCATCGTGCTGATCAGCCACGACGAGCACCTGGTGCGCGCCGTGGCGAACCGCGTGATCGACATCCGTGACGGCAAGGTCACGGTCTACGACGGCGACTACGACTACTACCTCTTCAAGCGCGAGGACCTCGCAGCCCGCGCCGCCGCCGAGACGGCAGGGGAGAGCGCGCCGGAGGCAAGCAGGAGCACTAAGCCCGCCAACGCGGCCCAGGACAGCAGCCCAGCCGCGGCCCCTAAGCCGGCCGAGGGCAAAAAGACCAAGGAGCAAAAGCGCGCCGAGGCCCAGGCCCGCGCCGCGCTCAACAAAAAGCTCAAGGGCGTTCGCAACCAGCTCAAGAAGATCGAGGCGGAGCTGGACAAAAAGCGCGCCCGCTATGACGAGCTTATGGAATTGATGGCAAGCGAAGAGCTTTATGCCGATCAGGACAAGTTCAACGCCGCGCTGGGGGAATATAACGGCCTTAAGCAAGAGCTGCCCAAGCTCGAGGACGAATGGCTGGAGCTTTCCACCCAGATCGAAGAGGAGACCGCGCGTGAACTCTCGTAAAGCCGCTGCCGTGGCGATGAGCATCATCGCCATCGCCTGTCGCATCTGCGGCATCTTTATGAGCGCGATGACCGTGCTGCTGTGCTTTAGCGGCCTCACCGCCAAGCTGCAGATCGTGGGCTTTGTCGTCGAGCTTTCGCGCGCACTGCCGAGCGCCATCGCCGGCTACGGCGTCATCACGTCGCCCTTTGGCGGTGTGTTCCGCCTGGATTACGCCATCGTGGCCGTCATCCTGTTTGTGGCCGACTACCTGCTCACGCGCGCCTCGCACCGCGTCCGCTAGGGGAGTGACATGTCCAGCAGCTACCTCATGAACCTGCTCGCCAGCGCCTTTGCCGTCATCGTCGGCATCGTGATCCACGAGAGCGCGCACGCCGCCGCGGCCTGGGCGCTCGGCGACAAGACGGCCCGTTCGCGCGGGCGCGTCTCGCTCAACCCGCTCAACCATATCGACCCGTTTGGCACCATTCTTCTGCCGCTGCTGATGCTCGCCGCCGGCGGCCCGGTGTTCGCCTTTGCCAAGCCCGTGCCCGTCTACCTCAACAACCTCAAGCACCCCAAGCGCGACGAGGTCCTGGTGAGCGTGGCCGGCCCCGCATCGAACATCACGTTGGCATGCCTTGCCGCCGCCCTCATGCATGCAGCATACGGCAACCTCTACGCCAGCATGTCCTTTGCCGTGGCCTCCCAAATCATGAACTTCGGCGCCACCTTTATCGTGGTCAACCTGTCGCTCGCGTTCTTTAACCTCATCCCGATCCCGCCGCTCGACGGCTCGTCGATTATCGTGCCGTTCCTCAAAGGCAAGGCGCTCGCCAACTACTATCGTTTGCAGCAATACGCCATGCCCATCCTCATCCTGGTCCTGTACCTGCTGCCCATGTGGACCGGTATCGACGTGATCGGGCGCTATTTCGACGTTACCGTGTATCCGCTGGCCGAGTGGCTGCTCAACTTCGCAATCGCCGGCATCTAAGGTAAACTTACAGGTCGACCGCGCAAAACGGTCACAGCATGCACCCAAACCGCGCCGCGAAGGCGCCGTCAAAGGAGGTCGAAGATGTCGTATCGCGTGTCGACGCAGGTCTACAGCGGACCGTTCGACCTGCTGCTCCAGCTAGTAACCCGCCAAAAAGTTGATATCGGCGCCATCTCGATCAGCGAGGTGGCCGAGCAGTACCTTGCCGAGGCCGAGCGCATCGAGGCGCTGGACTTGGACGTGGCGAGCGACTTTTTGCTGGTCGCGGCAACCCTTCTGGACATCAAGGCCGCCTCGCTGGTGCCCCAAGAAGCCCCGAGCAAAACCGTTGACGATGACGAGGACGACGAAGACCTCGAGGAACTCAGTGCGCTCGACGGCGACGCCCTGCGCGAGGTCCTGATCCAGCGTCTGATCGCCTACAAGCAGTTTAAGGGCGCGGCGGCGGCGCTTGGCGCGCGCATGCAGGCCGAGAGCCGCATGCATCCGCGCGTGGCCGGCCCCGACCCCGAGTTTCTAGGCCTTATGCCCGACTACCTGGCCGGCATCACCCTGCGTGGCCTCGCCGTCATCTGCGCCGACCTAGACGGCAAGCGCCAGACCTTCCTGCTGGAGGCCGAGCACGTGGCACCGCATCGCGTGCCGCTCGACCTGACGGTGGCCTCGGTCGACCGCTTTACCATGGCGCACCAAACCTGTACCTTCCGCGAGCTGCTGGACGGCGACGCCACCACCGAGCAGCTCGTCGTCACCTTCCTGGCCATGTTGGAGCTTGCCAAACGCGGCTCGCTCACGCTGAGCCAGGACGAGATCTTTGGAACCATTCAAATCAACCGCGTCGAGGGCGCCGAGGCATACGTGCCCGGCGAGGGCCCCGAGCTCACCGAATAGGAGCGCCAACCATGTCAACCCTTTCCACGCTGGAGGCAAACAGCCTCAAAGGCGCCCTCGAGGCGCTGTTGCTGGTGTCGAGCGACCCCGTGAGCGCACCCGCGCTGGCAGGTGCGCTGGATATCGCCCCGGGCGAGTGCGCGTCGCTTTTGGCCGAGCTCAAGGTTGAGTACGAGGAAGCCAACCGCGGCTTTCAGCTGCGCGAGGTCGCCGGTGGCTGGCGCCTGTTTACACACCCCGCCTACCACGACGTGGTCGAGGCCTATGTGCTGAGCTGGGACACGCAAAAGCTGTCGCAGGCGGCGCTCGAGACTCTGGCCGTCATCGCCTATCACCAGCCCGTCACGCGCGAGGTGGTCAAGGGCATCCGCGGCGTCAACTCCGACGGCGTCATCGCGTCGCTCGTGGACAAAGGCCTAGTGCGCGAGCTCGGCCGCGACCCCGAGCGCGGTCAGGCCATCATCTACGGCACGACCAACGCCTTCTTGGAAAAGTTCGGCCTGCGCTCCACTCGCGACCTGCCCGATCTGGAGCAGTTTGCTCCCGACGAGCAGTCGCGCCAGTTTATCCGCGAGCGTCTGAGCGGCCGCAGCATTCAGTCCACGCTCGAGGAGCAGGCCGAAGATCTGGACGAAGAGCGCGAACTGATCGATACCGATGTTGAGGACACCGATGGCGATGAGCTTCTGCCCACCGGTGACACCTCGGAGGATATGCATGACGAGGACTAACGAAGCAGGGGAGGCGCGCACCGCAAGTGCCACGGGCGCCACAACGCCCGTAGGCGACGCCCAGCCTGTCTACCCGCACACCATGCGTCTGCAGCGCTTTTTGGCGCGCGCGGGCGTGGCGAGCCGCCGCGGCTCTGAGGACCTGATGACCGCCGGCCGCGTGACCGTCAACGGCCAGGTCGCGACCGAGCTGGGTACCAAGGTCGACGTCGACCGCGACCATATCGAGGTCGACGGCATGCCCGTTAAGCTCAACCAGGGCGCCGTGTACCTGATGCTCTACAAGCCGTCCGGCTACCTCACCACTATGAGTGATCCGCAGGAGCGCCCTTGTGTGGCCGACCTGGTTCCCCGCGACCGTTTTCCGGGCCTGTTCCCGGTGGGCCGTTTGGACCGCGACACCACGGGCCTATTGCTCTTTACCACCGACGGCGACCTGTCGCAGGACCTGCTGCATCCCAGCAAGCACGTCTACAAGACCTACCAGGCACTCGTGGACGGCTACCTGACCGATCGCGACTTGGAACCACTCCGCCGCGGCATCGAGCTCGACGATGGCCTGTGCCAGCCGGCGATCTGCCGCATCATCAACGCGCGCGAGGCCGAGGCCGTGGCCCCGCAGGGCATCAAGCCCGGCACCACCGCCGTGGAGGTCATCATCCGCGAGGGACGCAAGAACCAGGTCAAGCGCATGCTGAGCAAGATCCACCATCCGGTGATCCGCCTGCACCGCTGCAACTTTGCCGGCCTGGAGCTCAAAGACGTGGTCAAGGGCTCATGGCGCGAGCTCACCGACCGCGAAGTGCAGATCCTGAAGGCCGGCGGTATCCCGCCCAAGCAGGCCGGCTCCAAGCGCGGCGCCGCGCCGGCGACTAACACCGCGAGTCGCACGCGTCACCACGGCAGCCACGGCTCCGCGCCCAAGCGCAACACCTACCGCGAGCGCTACACGAGCTAGGCAACCCGCCAAGCCCCAGCGCCCGCGTCCCATACCAGAACGTCAACCACCGAAAGGAAGCATTGCATGATCGTCGCCATCGACGGCCCCGCCGGTTCCGGCAAGTCCACTATCGCCAAGGAGATAGCCCGCCAGCTGGGCTTTAACAAGCTCGACACGGGCGCTATGTACCGCGCTGTCACCTTCGCCGCGCTCGATCGCGGCATCGACCTGGACGACGAGGCGGCCATCGACGCCCTCGCCGAGCAGATCGAGATCCGCTTTACCAACGGTACCGGCGAGGACACGCGCCTGACCATCGACGGCAAGGACGCCTCGGCCGCCATCCGCACTCCGCAGGTGGACGCCAACGTCTCCAAGGTCTCGGCCTACCCGGGCGTGCGCGCCGCCATGCTCATCCATCACCGCCGCGCCGCCGAAGACCGCGACATTGTCGCCGAGGGTCGCGACATCGGCACGGTCGTGTTCCCCAACGCTCAGGTCAAGGTCTTTCTGACCGCCGACCCGCGCGAGCGCGCCCGTCGCCGCGTGCTGCAGCGCCACCAAAACGACGCCCAGCCGCTCACCACCGAGCAGCTCGAGGCAGAGGTCGACGAGACCCTCGACGCCCTCAAGCAGCGCGATAAGCTCGACAGCAGCCGCGAGGTCGCGCCGCTCGTTCCCGCAGATGACGCCGTGCACGTCGACTCCACCGCCCACACCATCGACGAGGTCGTCTCAATAATCGAGGGCCTCATCAACCAAAGGAGGTAGCCCATGCGCCTGTTTAAGCAGACGCCCGAGGATTACTATAACGCCCCCTACGCCGAGTTCCCGGCGCTCATCCGCGGCACCGTCGCTGTAGTCATGGGCATCCTGTGGGTCTTCTCCAAGCTCATGTGGCGCTGGAAGGTCGAGGACAGCGACTTGCTGTTTGAGCGCCAGGAAGGCCGCGGCAGCGTGGTCATCTGCAACCATACCTCGATGGCCGAGCTGCTGGCCGTGGAGACGGCGTTGTTCTTCGGCGGCCGCCGTATTCGCCCCATCTTTAAGTCCGAGTTTGCAAAGAGCAAGATCGTTCGGTGGGCCTTTAGCCGTGTGGGCGGTATTCCCGTCGAGCGCGGCACCGCCGACATGAAGTGCCTGCGCGCCGCCCAGCATGCGCTGCAGCGCGGCGAGGACGTCCTGATCTTCCCCGAGGGCACGCGCATCCGCTCGCGCGAGATCAAGCCCGAGGTCCATGGCGGCTTTGCACTCATCGCCCAGATGGGTAAGGCACCCGTCAACCCGCTCGCCATCTGCGGCTGGTCCGACATCACGCCTGCGGGCAAAAAGCTCATGCGCCCCAAAAAGTGCTGGATCCGTGCCGGCAAGGCCATCTCGCTATCCGATGCACCGGCCGAGCTCAAGCGTAAGGAACGCCTGGCATGGTTTGAGTCCGAGGCCATGAATCGTGTCTACGCCATGCGCGATGACCTGTGCGCCGAGCACCCGGGCAGGTTCTAGCCATGGGCGAGGATGTCATGAACACTGCCGAGGCCGTGACCGGCAAGGCAGACGCCCCCACCATCGAAATCGCTGCCCACGCCGGCACCTGCTACGGCGTGCAGCGCGCGCTCGATATGGCCCTGGCGGCCGCCCCGCAGGTGGGGGAGACCGCCCAGGTCCACACCCTGGGCCCGCTTATCCATAACCCCATCGTGGTGCGCGAACTTGCCGAGTCAGGCGTCGGTCTGGCCGACACCCTGGACGATGCCGCATCGGGCACCGTGATCATTCGCGCGCACGGTGTGGTGCCGCAGGTGATCGAGGCTGCTCGTGAGCGCAGCCTCGACGTGGTCGATGCCACCTGCCCCTACGTGAAGAAGGTCCACGTGGCCGCCGAGCGCCTGGTACGCGAGGGCTATCGCGTGCTCGTCGTGGGCGAGCCGGGCCATCCCGAGGTGGAGGGCATCCTGGGCCATGCCGGCGATGACGCACAGGTCGTGAGCTGCGCCGCCGATGCGGACGCGCTGCCGCTCAAGGGCAAGGTAGGCCTGGTTGTGCAGACCACCCAAACCGCGCAGAACCTGGCCGAGGTCGTGGCTGCCATCACCCCGCGCGTGCAGGAATTGCGCGTAATCAACACCATCTGCGCCGCCACGAGCGAGCGTCAACAGGCAGCAGCCGCACTTGCCAACCGCTGCGACTGCATGGTCGTGGTGGGCGGTAAGAACTCGGGCAACACCCGCCGCCTGGCGCAGATTTGCGCCGATGTCTGCGAGCACACCCATCACATCGAGGAGGCGTCCGAGATCGAGGCCGCATGGTTTGCCAACGCACACCACATCGGCATCACCGCCGGAGCCTCCACTCCGCAAGAACACATCGAGCGCGCCGTCGAGCGCATCAAGGAGCTTTGCCGCTAGTCATGGACCAGACCGTACCCGCATACGCCGCCGAGGTGGCCGATTACGGGCGCAGCCGCGACCCCGAGCCGGGTGAGGGCGCGCTCGTTAAAAACGTGCGCCCCGAATCGCCCGCATGGGATGTGGGTATCGAGCCGGGCATGCGCGTGCTCACGGTCAACGGCGAGCAGCTGACCGATATGATCGTGTGGCTCTGGGAGTCTGATGACGACACCGTCGAGCTGGAGGTATTCGATCCGCGCGACGGCACGGTCACCCCCGTTGAGCTCGATCGCTTTCCCGGCGAGGACTGGGGTCTGGAGTTCGATGGCCCCATCTTCGATGGCATGCGCACCTGCGTAAACGCCTGCGTGTTCTGCTTTATGACGATGCTGCCCAAAGGCGGCCGCTCCACGCTCTACATTCGCGACGACGACTATCGCCTAAGCTTTTTGCAGGGCAACTTTGTCACGCTGACGAACCTCACCGACGAAGATGTGCAAAACGTCATCCAACGCAACATGAGCCCCATGAACGTGTCGGTCCATGCCGTAAGCCCCGACGTCCGCCGCCGCATGATGGGCCGCAACGCCCAGCGCGGCATGGACGTACTCGAGACCATCATGGATGCTGGGATTGAGATCCACGCCCAGATTGTGCTGTGTCCCGGCATGAACGACGGCGAGGAGCTTGAAAAGACCCTGCGTTTCTGCGAGGAACATGAGCAAATCACCAGTCTGGGCATTGTGCCGCTCGGTTTTACCAAGCATCAGAACCGTTTTACCTGGTCCTACAGCGACAAGCCCGAGCTAGCACGCGAGACCATCGCCATGATTCGGCCCTTCCAGGACCGTGCCTTCGAGCGCTTTGGCCGCCACACCTTTCAGATGAGCGACGAGTTTTATCTGGATGCCGGCATCGAGCCGCCCGAGGCAGACTTTTACGACGGCTACCCGCAGTACTACGACGGCATCGGCATGATTCGCTCCTATCTGGACGAGACCGACAACGTGCTCGCCGCCGATGCCGAGCGCCTGCGCCGCGTTCGCGAGGCAATCGCCGCCCGTGGCCAGCACCTGCTGTGCCTCTCGGGCGCCAGCGCGCGCGATACCGTAGCGCGTTTTGTGGAATCGCCGCAGGGCCTTGCCGGTACCGTCACGGCCATCAAAAACCGTTACTTTGGCGGCAACGTGGACGTGACCGGCCTCATCGTCGCCTGCGACATCCTGGAGCAGCTACCCCAAGACCTGTCGGGGGTTATGCTCTTTGTGCCTAAGCTCATGTTCAACGCTGACGGCATGACGCTTGACGAGTATCATCGTGACGATTTACTCGCAAGCCTTACCGGTCGCGGCGCCGAGGTTCATGTGGTATCGACCATGCCGCATGAGCTGCTCGATACCCTGGAGCACATCCTTGGCATAACGCCCGCCAATTCAACTATTCCCGCTGACCCTACCCATTAAAGGAGAGCAGATGAAACCTATCGTCGCCGTCGTCGGACGCCCCAACGTGGGCAAGTCCACGCTCGTTAACCGCCTGGCCCAGACCTCGGACGCCATCGTCCACGAGTCCCGCGGCGTCACGCGCGACCGCTCGTATCACACGGCCGATTGGAACGGCCGCGAGTTCACCATCGTCGACACGGGCGGCATCGAACCGCTCAAGAGCGTCGACGTCTTTGCCACGTCCATCCGCGACCAGGCCCTCGCCGCCGCCGAGGAAGCTGCCGTCATCCTGTTTGTGGTCGATGGCCGCACTGGCGTCACCGAGGAGGACGAGTCGGTTGCCCGCATGCTCAAGCGCTGCGACAAGCCGGTCTTTCTGCTGGTGAACAAGCTAGACAACCCCGACCGCGAAAACGACAACATCTGGGAGTTCTATTCGCTCGGCATCGGTGAGCCCACGCCGCTCTCGGCCCTGCACGGCCACGGCACGGGCGACCTGCTCGACGACATCGTGGCCCTGTTGCCCGAGGAGGAGGACGAGATCGCCGACGAGTTCCCCGACGCGCTGAACGTGGCCATCATCGGCCGCCCCAACGCCGGTAAGTCGTCGCTGTTCAACCGCATCCTGGGCGCCGACCGCTCCATCGTGTCCAACATCGCCGGCACCACGCGCGACGCCATCGACACCGTCGTCGAGCGCGACGGCAAGCACTACCGCATGGTCGACACCGCGGGCATTCGCAAGAAGAGCACCGTGTACGAGAATATCGAGTACTACTCCATGGTCCGCGGTCTGCGCGCCATCGACCGCGCCGACGTGGCGCTGCTCGTCGTCGACGCCTCCGTGGGCGTCACCGAGCAGGACCAGAAGGTCATGGGCTTGGCCATCGAGCGCGGCTGTGCCATCGTGGTGCTGCTCAACAAGTGGGACCTGCTCGACGACGACCGCAAGCGCGAGGCCTGCATGGAGACCGTCGACCGCCGTCTGGGCGTTATGGCCCCCTGGGCCCAGTACCTGCGCATCTCGGCCCTGACCGGCCGCAGCGTGGAGAAGATCTGGGCGATGGTCGACGCAGCCGAGAAGACGCGCTCGCAAAAGATCACCACCTCGCGCCTCAACACGTTCCTCACCGACCTGCGCGAGTTTGGCCACACCGTGGTGGACGGCAAGCGTCGCCTGCGCATGCACTACGTGACCCAGACGGGCGTCAACCCGCCGACGTTCACGTTCTTCGTCAACCACAGCGACCTGGTCAACGACACCTACCAGCGCTATGTGGAGAACCGTATGCGCTCGACCTTCGATTTTTCCGGCACGCCCATTCGACTCTTCTTTAGGAAGAAGGAGCAAAAGGATGCATAATCCGATTCTGCTGACCGCCATCTGCGCCGTGGTCTCGTTCTTTATCGGAGCGATTCCATTTGGCCTGATCCTGGGCCGCGTGTTTAACCACACCGATATTCGCAAGGCGGGCTCCGGCAACATCGGCACCACCAACGCCCTGCGCGTAGCCGGCCCCAAGGTGGCCGCGCTCACGCTGCTGCTCGACTGCCTTAAGGGCGCCATCTGCGTTCTTATCGCCCGTCCGCTTATCGCGGGCGTGGGCTATGGCTTCCCCGTGAGCATCATGGCGCCCGGAGCCCCCGGCGACTGGATGCTCGGCGTCATCTGCCTGGCTGCGGTGTGGGGCCACATCTTCTCGCCTTACCTCAACTTTCACGGAGGCAAAGGTATCGCCGTGGGCTTGGGCGTCATCCTCGCCTGGTACTGGCCCATCGGTCTTTCGCTGCTGGGCATGTTTATCGTGGCCGTCGCCATCACCAAGTTTGTGTCGGTGGGCTCGCTTGCCGCTGCCATCGGTCTTCCCATCGCCGTCTGCGCGGTCTTTCCCTACAGCAGCCTGGGACTTAAGTTTTGCATGGCGCTGATCGGCATCACCGTGGTGTGGGCCCATCGCGCGAACATCAAAAAGCTCATGGCGGGTAAGGAGTCCAAGCTCTCGTTTACCAAGCGCGTCACCGAGCCCGACGATAAGTAGGAGAGAGTCATGAATGTTGCGCTGATTGGCTCCGGCTCCTGGGGAACCGCCGTCGCCGGCCTTGCCGCCGCGCGAGCCGAGCGCGTGATCATGTGGGCCCATAGTGAGCAGACGGCCGCCGGCATCAATGGCGAGCACCGTAACCCCCGCTATTTGGTTGATTACGTGCTGCCGGAAAACGTCGTCGCCACGACGGACCTGACGCAGGCGCTCGACGGCGCCGAGGCCGTCATCTTTGCCGTGCCCTCCACGCACCTGCGCAGCGTATGCCATCAGGCAGCACCCTTCATCGCCGCCGACACCCCGGTGCTCTGCCTCACCAAGGGCATCGAGCCCGAGTCCGGCCTGCTCATGAGCGAGGTCATCGCCAGCGAGATCGGCAACGATCGGCGCGTGGCGGCGCTCTCGGGACCCAACCATGCCGAGGAGATCTGCCGCGGCGGACTTTCTGCCGCCGTCATCGCCAGCGAAGACCCGCAGATAGGGGGGACCTTTAAGGACCTGCTCCTATCCACGGCCTTCCGCATCTACCTGTCGCAGGACATGACCGGCGTCGAGGTATGCGGCGCCATGAAAAACGTCATCGCCATCGTGTGCGGCATCTCCGCCGGCACCGGCGCGGGCGACAACACGCTCGCCCTTATCATGACGCGCGGTCTGGCCGAGATCAGCCGACTGGTGCATGCCCGCGGCGGGCAGGCCATGACTTGCATGGGCCTTGCCGGCATGGGCGACCTCATCGCCACCTGTACCTCGGAGCATTCGCGCAACCGCACCTTTGGCTACGAGTTTGCCCACGGCGTGTCGCTCGACGAGTACCAGGCACGCACGCATATGGTGGTCGAGGGCGCCGTCGCGGCCCGCAGCGTCAGCGAACTCGCCCGCTCACTGGGCGTAGACATTCCGCTCACCTTTGCCGTCGAGCAAACGCTCTACAACGGTGTTACTTTGGATAGGGCGCTCGAGATCCTTACCGACCGCGTCCCCTCTCAAGAGTTCTACGGACTCACCGACTAGCGCAGAAAGGCTACTACTATGGGTTCCATTAAAATCGCTCCGTCCATCCTTTCGGCCGATATGGCCAACCTTAAGGGCGACCTCGACAAGATCACCGGTGCCGACTTTGTGCACTTCGACGTGATGGACGGTCACTTTACCGGCAACCTCACCTTTGGCGTTGACATCCTCAAGGCCGTCAAGCGCTCCACCGACGTGCCGGTCGACGCGCACCTCATGGTGTCGAACCCCGACGAGACCGTCGATTGGTACGCCGATGCTGGCGCCGATATGATCACCGTTCACTACGAGGCCTCCACGCACCTGCACCGCACGCTCACGCACCTGCAGCAGCGCGGCGTCAAGGCCGGCGTGGTGCTCAACCCCGCCACGCCCGTCTGCGTGCTCGAGAGCATCATTGACGTCGTCGATATGGTGCTACTGATGAGCGTGAACCCTGGCTTTGGCGGCCAGAGCTTTATCCCGGGCACTCTGCATAAGCTCCACGAGCTCAAGGCCATGTGTGAGCGCCACGGCGTGTCGCCCATGATCGAGGTCGACGGCGGCATTTCTTCCAAAAACATCGCCGAGGTCGTCAAGGCCGGCGCCAACGTGCTCGTAGCCGGCTCCGCCGTATTTAAGTCCGAAGATCCCGCCGCCGAGGTTGCGCTGCTGCAGAAGCTGGGCAACGAGGCCGCACAGGAGGCATAAACCCTTATGACCGCAGGTCAAAACCGCATACCCGTGAATCTTGACTATGCCGCCTCGACGCCTATGCGCGCCGAGGCGCTCCTTGCGCAGCGCGAGTACGACGACAGCGAGCTTGCCGGCGTCAATCCCAACTCGCTGCATTCGCTCGGCCGCAAGGCCGCCGCGCGCCTGGAGGCCGCACGCCGCGAGATCGCCCGCAGCTTTGGCGCGCGCGTCCGCCCATCCGAGATTGTCCTGACCAATGGCGGCACCGAGGCAAACCAGCTGGCGCTCCTCGGACTTGCCGAGGGCGCCCGTCAGCACGACCGCAAGCGCAACCGCGTGATCGTATCTGCCATCGAGCACGATTCGATCCTGGACAACCTGCCGCTGCTACTCGCCGCTGGCTTTACCGTCGACCTGGTGCAGCCCGGCCGTGCGGGCTACATTGAGCCTGCCGCGCTGAGTGACTTGCTCGGAGACGATGTCGCGCTCGTGAGCATCATGGCCGCCAATAACGAGACCGGCGTGGTGCAGCCCATCCGCGAGCTGGCCGCCGCCGCGCATACCGTGGGCGCCCTGTTCCACACCGATGCCATCCAGGGCTACTTGCATATTCCGCTCGATGTCACCGAGCTGGGCGTCGATGCCATGACCGTTGCCGCGCACAAGATTGGCGGCCCTGTGGCATCCGGCGCGCTCTACCTTAAGAACCGCACGCCGCTGCGTCCGCGCATCTTTGGCGGTGGACAGGAAGCCGGCCGTCGCGCCGGTACGCAGGACCTGCGCACGCAGCTGGCTTTTGCCGCTGCCGCTTCCGTTTTACTGCCGAACGTGGCCCAGGAGCGCGCGACCCTGCAGGCCCTGTCCGACAAGCTCTACGCCACGCTTACGGCCCATCCTCGCATTCACGCCACGATGGGCGACTATGCGCAGGCCGATCGACTGCCGGGTATGGTTTCGGTCTACGTCGACGGCATGGACTCCGAGGAGCTCATCATCAAGCTCGATGCCGCCGGTTTTGAGGTTTCGGCTGGATCGGCTTGCTCGAGCGGCAGCATGGACCCGAGCCACGTGCTCAGCGCCATGGGCATTGGTCGCGAGCAGGCATTGGGGTCGCTGCGCATCTCGTTTGATGACCGCGTGAATCCGAGCGATCTGGACGACTTTGCCCAGACGCTGCTCTCGATCGTAGGCGCCGCATGATCGTCTCCGAGCTTGAACGTGCGCTGCTGGCGCGTTATCCCAAGGCGGACGCCGAGGGCTGGGATCATGTAGGGCTATCTGTGGGTGATCCCAATGCTGAGATCACCGGTGTTGCCTGCGCACTCGACGCGACCGTAGCCAACGTGCACCGCGCTCTCGAGGCCGGCGCCAACGTGCTGCTGACGCATCATCCCATCTATATCAAGGCGCCCGAGGCGTTTTGTCCGGCGGATTCCGCGCGTCCCCAGTGCAGCGCTGCGCTGTACGAGGCAGCTCGTTGCGGCGTGAGCATCATCTCGCTCCATACCAACCTGGACCGCTCACATGAAGCGCGCGTCCGCCTGAGTGAATTGCTGGGCGCTGAGCCCATGAGCTCGCTGGAGCATGTGAACGAGCCTGAGCTCACCGGTCTGGGCGCGCTTGCAACGCTTAACGACCCCTATAGCCTGCGCAATCTCGCCAACCGTGCCGCCACGGCCTATGGCAGCGATCCGTGCGTTTGGGGCGATGCCGAGCGCCCGTGCCGTTCCGTCGCCATTCTGGGCGGCTCCCTCGGCGATTTTGGTGAGCTTGCCATCGCCGCGGGCGCCGACGTTGTCGTGACGGGCGAAGCAGGCTACCACGTGGCGCAGGACCTTGCCTTGCGCGGACTGAGCGTGATTTTGCTCGGCCACGACCGCTCCGAAGAGCCGTTCGTTGATATATTGATGAACTCTGCAGTTGACGCCGGGGTCGACCCCCGTCATGCGATTAAAATACTGAACCCTTGCCAATGGTGGACTGTGACAAAAGGAGAGAACTTATGAGCGCCGGCGCTACGCTACTCAAGCTGCAACAGATCGATTTGGAGCTCGCCCGCAACAAGAGCGAACTTGCCAATATGCCGGAGCTCAAGGAACTCGCTTCCAAGCGCAAGACCTACGTTAAGCTCAAGGCCGAGATGACCAAGCTCTACGCCCAGCGCAAGGACCTGGATATTGAGCTCGACGACCTCAACACCACCGAGATCCAGACCAACAACGCTATCGAGGCCGCCAAGAAGCGCCACGTTGACGGCTCTGACTACCGCGAGGTACAGGACCTGGAGAACGAGCTCGCCACCCTGGCCAAGCGCCTGGACAAGATCGAGCACACCCGCAAGGATGTCGTCGTCGCCCACAAGGAGGCACTCGACCGCGAGGCTCGCGCGCAGGCCATCATCGCCAAGTTCGAGGAAGGCGTGAAGGCCGACACCAAGGCCGCCCGCGCCAAGGCCGCCGACCTCCAGGCACAGATTGACGCCGCCACCAAGGAGCGCACCGCGCTTGCCGCCACGCTGCCGGCCGACGTTCTCACCGACTACGAGCGTCTGCTCAAGCAGTTCCGTGGCCTGGCCGTCGAAACCATCCAGGGCAACATCCCCACGGTCTGCCACACCGCGCTGCAGGCATCGTCCATGAGCGACCTCAACCACGACGGTAGGTCAATTACGCACTGCCCGTACTGCCACCGCCTCCTGGTGCTCCCGAGCAAGGAAGCTTAAACGATGGCGGCACCCAACAATTCAATGCAACTTGAGGAAAAAACGATCCTGCTGGGCATTACCGGCGGGATCGCCGCCTATAAGTCGTGCAATATCGTGCGCCTGCTGCAAAAGCGCGGCGCGCGCGTCAAGGTCGTTATGAGCGAGCATGCCACCGAGTTTGTGGGGCCGCTTACCTTCCGCGCACTCACCAATGAGCCGGTCGCGGTGGGCCTATTCGACGATCCCTCCGACCCCATCCACCACATTTCGCTGGCGCAGGAGCCCGATCTGGTGGTCGTGGCGCCCGCGACGGCCAATATCATCGCCAAGATGGCCAACGGCGTCGCCGATGACCTCATCTCCACCACGCTGCTTGCGACGCCGCGACCCATCGTGATCGCACCCGCTATGAACAACGGCATGTGGAAGGCGCCGGCGACGCAGGCCAACATGGCCACGCTGCTCGAGCGCGGCGTGCATGTGGTGGGACCCGGCAGCGGCTACCTTGCCTGCGGCGACGTGGACACAGGCCGTATGAGCGAGCCCGAGGACATCGTCGAGGCTGTCTGTGAGGTGCTCAACCCCGTGCCGCAAGACCTGGCGGGCAAGAGCATCGTCATCACCGCCGGCCCCACGCACGAGCCGATCGACCCCGTGCGATTCATTGGCAACCGCTCATCAGGCAAGATGGGCGTCGCCCTGGCAGGGGAGGCCGCACGCCGCGGTGCCGAGGTCACGCTCGTGTTGGGACCGACATCGCTCGATGTTCCCCGCGGAGTGGAGTGCGTGCGCGTGCAGACCGCCGCAGAGATGCTGCAGGCGGCTCTGAGCGCCTTTCAGACGGCCGATGCGGCCATTTGCGCGGCCGCCGTCGCCGACTACACGCCCGCCGCCCCTGCGGACCACAAACTCAAAAAGGCCAACGAGCGCCTGGACCACATCGAACTGGTCGAGACGATCGATATTTTGGCCGAGCTTTCGCGCCAAAAGGGAGAGCGGTGCGTGATCGGCTTTGCGGCCGAGACCGATAACGTCGTGGAGTACGCTCAGCGAAAGCTCGCCCGCAAGGGTTGCGATGCCATTATCGCCAACGATGTCTCGCGCGCCGATTCGGGCTTTGGAACCGATACCAACAAGGCCTGGATTGTGAGCACAGCGGGCACGCAAGAACTCCCCGTGCTAACAAAACCCCAGCTCGCAGATACAATTTTGGACTTGCTTCAAAATATTTAAAAAAGTTCTTGCACAAG
>CABRZC010000041.1 GCA_902475375.1 uncultured Collinsella sp.
TCCGCACATGTGCGGATGAATGTGGGAGGTGTTCGGATAAAGTTGATAATCAAGGTAGGAAACACCGCTGAAATCTTTTCAAAAAAGATTTCCCCGCACGCACTTCGCTGTGCTATAGTGCAGCGCAACAGCAACTAGGTGCGACCGTGCCACGGTATCACGAAAGGAGCCACCAACATGAAGAACACGATGAAGTCTCTCAACAACTGGTGGTGGCGTGATGCGAATACGATCGGTCGACAGTGAGTCCCTCACGCCTGTTTTTGCGCTCTAGGTGATTGGAAGGCCTCCGGTTTCGACCGGGGGCCTTTTTCTATCTCGAGCCCGATCGCATTCGCATCACGCGCCTCCGCTTTTCTCTTGCACCCCCATTCCGAAAGGATTTTCACCATGTCTCAGAACACCACCGCCGCCCAGCCCCGCACCGTCCAGACCGCCGACCGCGGCAAACTCGACGTCCGTGCTCTCGTCCTGCTCGCCATCCTGCTCGCTGCCGGCTTCATCCTCAACTTCACCGTCGGCAAGGCCATCTCGGGCATCTCGGGCGGCATGATCAGCCCCGAGTTCATCATCTCGGCCTTCTGCCTCACCATCCTGGTCGTTCGCCCCAACATCGGCCAGGCGCTCGTCATTGGCCTCATCTCGGCTGCCGTAATCCAGATCACCACCGCTTCGCCGTTCGTCGATTTTGCCGCTGAGGGCATCGCCGCCATGCTCATGGCCGGCATCGTCAACGCCGCCGGCAAGAACGGTCAGGTCAAGCCCGCGATCGCCATTGTCGCAACCTTCCTGACCACCTTTGTCTCCGGCGTCATCTTCATGGTCATCAAGATGGCCATGCTCGGCGTGGTCGGCGAGCTCGCCGCCGCCATGTTGCCCGTCGTCGCCATGACCGCCGTCTTTAACGCCATTCTGGTCGGCGCCCTCTACTTGCCCATCCAGAAGGCCCTTAGGCTCAACTAACCCACAGTGCCCCATCGGTAAAGACTGTCCCAAACAACGAGCTCTTGGGGACGTTCTTAAACGACTGGTCATTTAAGAACGTCCCCAATGACTATGAAAGGTATCCATGGAAACGATCATCAACGTCGACGATGTCTCGTTCTCCTATGGCACGCAGACCGAGCAGGCGCTCAGCCACATCTCGCTCAGCGTGAACAAGGGAGATTTCATCGGCATCATCGGGCCCTCGGGCGCCGGCAAGTCCACGCTTGCCGCCTGCCTGTCGGGTGCCGTGCCCCACCACTACACCGGCACGTTCTTTGGGTCCGTCATGGTTGACGGCCACGACACCTGCGAGGTCTCGCTGACCGACGTGTCGCAAATCGTCGGCAGTGTGCTGCAGGATATCGACACGCAGATGGTCGCCTCGGTCGTCGAGGACGAGATGCTCTTTGGCCTCGAGAACTTTGGCGTTCCCCACGACCAGATCGAGCGGCGCGTGAGCGAAACGCTCGAGACCGTCGGCATCAGCGACCTGCGCGACCGCGAGATCGCCACCCTCTCGGGCGGACAGAAGCAAAAGGTAGCCATCGCCGCCATCCTCGCCATGCGTCCGCGCGTCTTGGTTCTCGACGAGCCCACCGCGGCACTCGACCCCGCTAGCTCCACGTTGGTCTTCGAGACGCTGCGTGAGGCAAACCGCGCACTTGGAATCACCATCGTCGTCGTTGAGCAAAAGGTCGCCCTGCTCTCGGAGTACTGCAACCGCGTGCTCGTGCTCAACCATGGCGAAATCGCGCTGCAGGGCGAGCCACACGAGGTCTTCGCGCATACCGACGAGCTCCGTGCCATCGGCGTCGACTGCCCTCGCGTCACGCGTATCTTCAATAGCCTCGAGGCCGATGGCCTGGTAAGCGGCACCCCCTGCTTGGATGTCGATGAGGCCGAGCGCCTGATTTCGGGCATCGTCGACCCCGCACACGCGGCTATCGAAGCCCAGGCGCCCGCCGGTTCCCCGCATGCACCGTCGTTGCGTCCTCATGCCAAGGACGCCGAACCCGTACTCACCTTCGACCATGTTGAGTTTGCCTATCCCAATGGCGGAGCCGCCGTACGCGACCTTAGCCTGACGCTCTATCCTGGCGAGCTCGTGGGCATCGTCGGCCAAAACGGCGCCGGCAAGACCACGCTCACCAAACTGCTCATAGGCCTGCTTAAGCCCGCCTCGGGCAGCGTGCGCGTCACGGGACTGGATACCGCAGCCGTTCCCACGAGCCGCATCGCTCGCGAGGTCGCGACCCTCTTCCAAAACCCCGACCGCCAGATCTGCAAGGACACCGTGCTCGACGAGGTCGCCTTTGGCCTGGAGCTTGGCGGCATGGACCGTGCCGAGGCTCTGCGTCGTGCCCAACTCGTCATCGACCGCTTTGGCCTGCCTGCCGATGAGGCGCCGTTCTCGCTTTCGCGTGGCCAGCGACAAATGGTGGCGCTTGCCTCCGTCGTAGTGGTTGAGCCCAAGATCGTCGTACTCGATGAGCCCACGAGCGGCCTTGATTACCGCGAGTGCATGACCGTCATGGAAACGGTGCGCACCATGGCCGAGCGCGGTTGCGCCGTTATCATGGTCTGCCACGATATGGAAGTCGTCTCGGATTTTGCCGAGCGCATTGTGGTGATGGCCGACGGTCGCATCCTCGACCGCGGCCGCACGCACGAGCTATTCTCGAACATCGAACTCATGCAGCATGCCTACGTGGAGCCTCCCCAGGTTATTGAACTCTCGCGCCGTCTGGCATCTTCCGTCTCGCCCGCTTTTGCGCAGGTGAGCGAGGTCACCGATGTCGTTCGAATTACCAAGGAGATGGTCCACCGTGGTTAACGTCATCGACTACATGCCGGGCGATACGCTGCTGCATCGCCTGAACCCCGTCGTCAAACTGGGCCTCGCCGCTGCCATCATCGTCGGCATCTTCTTGTCCGACACCTACGTAGCGCTGCTGGGCTTTTTGGCACTCACCCTTGCACTGGGTGCCTATGCCGGCGTCGTCGACCGTCTGTTCTCGCTGCTCAAGTTGCTGATTCCGCTCGCGCTTATCATGCTGGTGCTCCAGCTGGCCTTTATGCGCGATGGCAACGTGGTGTGGGGTTTTATCACCGACACGGGCCTCATCACAGGATCGAAGGCCTGCCTGCGCCTGCTGGGTGTGGCGTTACCACTCATCCTCATGCTCATGGTGACCAAGCTCAACGACCTTGCCAACGCCTGCGTCGAGGTGCTGCACGTGCCGTATCGCTATGCCTTCACCTTTACCACGGCGCTGCGCTTTGTGCCGGTGTTTGGTCAGGAGATGAATGCCATCATGGAGGCGCAGACCGCACGCGGCGTCGAGTACGACACCAAGAACCCCATCAAGAAGCTTAAGCTCATGTTGCCACTGTGCGTGCCGCTGCTCATCTCAAGCGTGGGCAAGACCGATGCCACAGCCTTGGCGGCAGAACAGCGCGGCTTCTATCTGCGTACGCGCGCCAGCTCGTACAAGCGCTACCCCATCAAGGGCCTGGACATCGCCGTGCTCATCGTCAGCATCGCCCTCATCGCCATCGGCTTCCTGTTCTAGTTCACCACCGACAGCAACCGCCCAACGCAAAAGGCCTCGGCTCGCACCAAACGAGCCGAGGCCTTTACTGTTTCACCAGATAAAACCTACCAAAATTAACCTGTCCCTTTTTGGCGGGTCGGAAGCTAGAGGCGGTAGGGGGCGCCGCTGCGGATGATGGATTCGCGCACCAGGACATCCATGGCGTCGAGGGTGATCTCGGGCATCTCTCGGTACTTTTGCAGCACCGAGAGCTCGGTGCAGGCCAGAATGACGCGGTCGCAGCCGCTACGGGCGAACTCCCACATCACGCGGTCGAACTTATCCATATCGGGCTCACGTCCGGCCTTCACATCATCGTAGATAAGCGACATCACATCGTTCTGACGTTTCTCGCTGGGATAGACGACCTCAACACCCGCAGCCTTACATTCGCGGCCGTAGACGCCCGCGCCCACGGTTCCGTCGGTGCCCATGATGCCAATCTTGTGCACCGGCTCGGCCGGCATACTCAGGTTGGGGTCGAACTCGCACTCCCCCATCACCGCACCGGCCAGAGCATAGCGCACCGACTCACGCGGCATGTGGATAATCGGCACCTTCGTAAACGACTGGATCTGATCGTAGAAGTAGTGTGACGTGTTGCAGGGAATGGCAATGTGCGCGCAGCCCAGCGACTCGAGTGCCTGGGCACACTCTTTCATGGTCGCCAGCAGCTTGGCATGCTCGCCGGTCTTAATGGCCAACGTGCGGTCGGGCATGGTCGACTTGGAGAGCACCACCATGTCGATATGTTCCTGATCGCAGGCAGCAGCCGTGTGGCGCACCACCTGGTCGTAGTAATACGACGTGGCCTCGGCGCCCATGCCGCCGATAACTCCCAGCTTTTCCATCGCCGCCTCCTTGGTGACGCTTGCGCAATTGCGCGTATCATACCCGCGCCCGCCCGATGCAAACCGGACGGGCGCCGCGCTCATCTACTTGTAATACGTCTTGAACAGCTTGAAGTGGCGCAGCTTGGTGTGCCACATGCGCAGCCAGCGGTTAAAGACAAAGTCGCCCTTCATAAACGAAGGGTCGGCGCCCTTGCCCTCCTTGTCCAGACGATGCACCTTAGCGCGCAGCTCGGGATCCTTGACGTACTTGTCGACGACGCCCATGGGGACGACCATCCACAGGGCCTCGTCCTGAGCCGTCACAAACTCCGGCTCAAATGGACGGTTGAACACATACTCGTCCACCACATACTTGGCAACGTTAAAGCCACTGTTAGTGACGTAGTAGTTGCTGCGGCCCTGGCGCGTGTTGAAATCGAAGAACTTAAACGAGCCGTCGCGCTCGTCGTACTTAACGTCAAAGTTGGAATAGCCCACAAAGTGAAGGTCCTCGAGCAACTTGCGCACGCCGTCCATGAGCTCGTCGTTGGGCTCGGTAATGATACAGGCATGGTTGCCGACACCGTGGGGCTGATGCTCCTCGAGCAGCACATGGCCCAGGCACATCATGCGCACCTTGCCGTTGCGGTCGGAATAGCTGGTGAGCACGCGCATGTACTCGTCGTTACCGGGCACGCGGTCCTGCAAGATCAGGTCGTCAGTGTAGCCGCTGGCATACGAATCGCGAATGACCTGTTCCAGCTCGGCGCGGTCGGCAATCTCATAGGCCTTCTTCTGGCCCTCGAACTCGTGCTGCCACCACATGATGCCGTCAGAAGGCTTCAGAATCATCGGGTAAGGAAAATCGATCTGGTCGAGCACCTCGGCAGGTGCCTCGCCTTGGTCGTTCAGCATCGCCATGGTGAAGGTAAAGGTATGCGGATAAGGCACGCCATGCTTCTCGCACAGCTCGTAGAAGATCTCCTTCTTCTGGCACTGCTCGAGCATGCTGTAGGGAGCGTAAGGCGCGACGATGTTATCCGCCAACTCATGGGCATCCTTGGCCTGAGCCACGAGGGCAACATAGTTATCGCCACAGCCCACAAGGACAATCGTCTTATCGGCATGCGCTTGGGCAATGCCGTTGACGGTTTTGAGCATCACGGGCATGGTATCGATATCCACGTTGGGCGTGTAGTCGATAATCTGGCTGCGGTACGCGGGACCCGTCTGGTACTTGCCAAAGACCAGACTCTTGACCTGGTACTCCTCGTAGAAGGCGCGCGCCACCGAATAGGCGTTGATGTCGCCACCGAGCAGCACGGGAATGAACTCGCGCTCTGTAAATTGCAATGCCATGGAAACTTCCTATCATGAACTGCCCACACAACGGGCGGTCTTTGCGCATCTGATTTATTCTAGCGTGCCAAGCCGCCGACGCCCAAAGCTCCACCGTATCTATGGCAATCGACGTAATCGTCCAGCACGAAGGCCAGCACAAAGACGGCGCTCACCGTTGTATGACAATGGGCAATGAACCTACCATTGTTGTAGGATTCAACATGTTGCCCGCCCCGTCGAAAGGTGCACCGTGCCCCAGGCTCATCCGATCAACAACCCCATCATTGACGCCGCCAAGCGCGAACTTGCGGATCGTGCCCAGACGGCAGCTCCCCTACGCACCGCAAACGATGCTTACAACGGGCCTGCCCGTATCGTCTCAATCAACACGTCGGAGCACAAAGGCACTCGCAAGTCGCCCGTCGCCGATGGACGCGACACCGTCATCGAGCAATTTGGCCTCGCTACCGATGCGCACGCCGGACATTGACACCGCCAGGTCTCTTTTTTAGCCGCGGAGTCCATCCAGACGGCGCAGGCGCGCGGGCTCGATGTGCACGAGGGCGACTTTGGCGAGAACTTCACCACCCAGGGTATCAACCTGCTCTCACTCCCCTTGGGCACGCAGCTCAAGCTCGGCAGCGAAGTACTCGTCGAAATCAGTCAGATCGGCAAAGTCTGCCATACCCGCTGTGCCATCTACTATCTCGCCGGCGACTGCATCTTTCCCCACGAGGGCGTTTTCGGCGTGGTACTAAAGGGCGGAGAGGTCCATACCGGCGACGAAATCCAGGTGGTCAAGCTCGGCGACGGCACTTGCTCGTTCACCCCCGCCGAGGCGCTCGAAGAGATTGAGCAGGCTCGCCAGGAGGGCACGCTGTAGTTGTAAAACCCCACGTTGAGATAGCTTTTACAGCCCAAAGTTCCTCTTAAACAGGCCCCCGTAACGTTAAAGTTGAACTCTATGGTTTCTCAACAATTCATCATAACTGCAGGTCAAAGCCAAAGCCTCAAGTTCAACTTGACCCTTTGGAACCTTTAAGGTTCAAGTTGAGGTCGAAAGCAGTAGTAGAATACCGTTCGAACCATAACCTACGATTGATTGCAGAGGGACTGGATGCAGCATTCGAATCATCGCACCGCAGCGCTCATTGCGTCGAAGCCGGCTCGTATCATCACGAGCGCCGCGCTCGCCGTTGCGCTGACGGCCTCGCCGATGCTCTCCCCCGTTGCGGCGTATGCCGCCTCGCAGGCAACGCAGGACCAGCTTTCCGCAGCCCAGCAGAAGATCGAAGCCGCCACGAGCGCCTACAACGACGCCCGCACCAAACTCGATGACCTGCAAAAGCAGATTGACTCCAATGAGGCAAGCATCGAGGAAATCGAGGCTAAGCTTCCCGAGCAGCAGGCCAAGGCAAGCTCTGCCATGCGCGATCTGTACAAGTATCAGAAGGGCACCAATCCCATCGTGAGCTTCCTGGTCAACGCGCAGAGCCTGGGTGAGTTCATCACGACCTGCAAATACACCAACCAGATCACGAGCTCGAGCGTCGACGAGATCGAAGAGCTCAATAGCATGCAAACCGAACTCGAGCAGAACAAGGCCGAGCTCCAGCAGGCCAAGTCTCAGCTTGAGGCGGAGCAGAAAAACGCCGAGGATGCGCTGGCACAGGCCCAGCAGCTCCGCAGCGAGGCACAGGCAAAAGCCGAGCAGGAAAATGCCGCCGAGCTTGCCAAGCTTGAGGCCGATAAGGCCGCTGCCGCCGAGAAGCTCTCGGGCGAGGGCGTAAGCGGCAGCAATTCCAGCAGCCAGGCCACCAACACCAACACCACCATCGACACCACGGTGAACAACTCCAATACCGGTAGCTCCGATTACGATTCGTTCATTAATGAGTGGACGAGCCGCATCGACAATTATCTCGCCGGCTCCCCTATGGCAGGCCAGGGCTATAACTTTGCCGTCGCCGCTTGGAATACCGGTGTCGACCCCCGTTGGTCCCCCGCCATCGCCTGCATCGAGAGCACCAAGGGTGCTTATTGCGCCAATTCTTATAACGCCTGGGGCTGGAGTGCACGTGGCGGCGGTTGGCGCAGCTTTGGCAGCTGGAGCGAGGGCATCTCCGCTCACGTTGCCTATCTGGGCGCCAACTACGGCTCCACCCTTACCCCGGCTGCGGCCAAAAAGTACTGCCCGCCCACGTGGCAGGACTGGTACAACAAAGTCGCCGCTCAGATGAACCGCATCTAAGTGCAACTGCAAAGGGCCCCAATGGGGCCCTTTTCTTTTAGGTAGCGGAGGTATCGACAACGCCGGTCGCATTGGCAACCGCGACTATGACGATCATGCATAGGAGCAGCACACCCAATGCCTTGAGCCAGAGTTTCGCGAGTTTCTTGCCGCGATAGCTGTCGAGCAGTGCGAATCGCCGACGAAGACGGCGCTTATCGAGCAGCGCAAAATGCATAAGCACCATAAGGCCATCGACAAAGAAAAAATACTCGATTATGAGAAGCCACGTCGGGTAGCTTTGGTTTGCTCCCGTGGGGTGAAAGACGGCAAAGTGACTTCCGGCAAAGAACACAAGCAGCGAGAAGCAGACGAGCGTATTCCAAATACGCCCCAGAGACTCCGGAACGCGAGAGAGCAAACCGCATGCAGCGGAGGCGGCAGGCCTAGGAAGCCCTGTGGGGTTCTGGAGCCCTTGGGGCGTCAACACCGTCTCCGAGGCCGGAGTACGGACAGGCGCAGGCGCAGGAGGCCGCACGGGGCGACTCAGATCGTATGCCGCGCGCGTCGCCCGTCCCAACGCTTCCGCGCTCGCAAAACGCTTGGCCGGGTCGAGCGCCATCGACATGCAGATGACATCGGCAAGTGGGGTGGGAATGCCACGCGCCTCGCATTGCTCGCGCATGTCGAGCCCTGGTTTAGGGTCGACTCCCGTCAAGCAGAAGAACAACAGGGCGCCAAGTGCGTAGACGTCGCTTCGCACGCTCGTCTGCCCAAACCCATACTGCTCGGGCGGCGCATAGGGCCGTGTCCCAAACTTGATGGTGTCGGCATCGGCGCCATCGCGCCATACGCGCGCGATCCCCAAGTCGATAATCACCAGCGACGAAAACGTCAGACCGTCATCAGGCGTATAGTTGGCACCTGTCATGATGATATTCGACGGCTTGAGGTCGCGATGGATCACCGGCGCCGACGTCTCCCCCGCCATCGCAAAACCGGCGTGGAGCTCGCCCACGGCATCGCATAGGGCAGGATACAATTCGTGCGCATAATCGGGGGTGGCTCCCAGACGGTCCACCAGCGCCCCGAGTGTCTCCCCTTCGATGTATTCCATAACCACGTTGAGCTCGTCGCCCGCACGACGACAATCGACGATTCTGGGCAGGTGCTCAAAACGCCTACCTGCCCGCTGAGCGGCAAACAGACGCCCGTATGCCCCACCGATTTGAGCCGAAGCATCGATGCGCTTACGGACAAAGGGGCCGAGCGAACCACCGCCGGTTCCTTCAAAGTACACGAGCTCGGTTGTTTCAACGGACGAGCGCTTAAGTACACGCTCCACGCGATAGCTGTCGTCGCGATCGAGCGACGCCAGGTGCTCGGCAAGCGCTGCGGTCAGCTCGTCATTGGAATATGTTGGGGTCTGAGTATCCATAGCCTCCATCATAGCGCAGGGCGCAGACACCCCATGGCATCCGCGCCCCGTTCGTTTGCATCGTTGTTCGACAGCTCCACCGGCTCAGATATCAGCCGCTAACTCACCGTCTCCTCGCCAAAGCGATACAGCTCCTCGTTGACCTTTTGGAGGCTGCACCCGCGATCGATGCAAAAGATGATAATCGCATCGCGGTGGTCCTTGCAGTTAAGGACGCTTACCCCGGCAGCCGTCAGCGCACGGTTGGTCTCTTTGAGCGTCAGCGCCATCGCAAAGGCAATCTGCAGCACCTTATTGCGACTCGGATGACGCGCGCCGGTAAAGATCTGATAGCCAAAGGTCTCATTGAGATCGGCCATGCGAACCACGCGCGAACGCTCCAAGCCCTTTTCCTGCAGTAGCTGCTTCAGGTAGTCCGAAAGCGACGGGGCGGCAAAGTCGTGCTCCCTGATATAGCCATCGATGTT
Source organism: uncultured Collinsella sp. (assembly GCA_902475375.1). Lineage (GTDB taxonomy): Bacteria > Actinomycetota > Coriobacteriia > Coriobacteriales > Coriobacteriaceae > Collinsella. The sequence continues at coordinate 9,891 of CABRZC010000041.1, forward strand.
CGGCGCATCGAGAAGCTCATTGAGCAACTCCTCGGTCAGCTTTTTATCGGGCATACGGCTTCACCTCCCCCAGTGCATGCAACATGCTAGAAACCACTTACGTCCGAACGCTCCCAGCTAGCAACCTGGTCGGGAGACACTGTACCCAGCGCCTCGAACTTCCAGGAGCCGCCCGCCTTCAGATGATTGGTGTTTGCAAGAGCCGTTCCAACCTGGTTGCCATCGGCATCATACAGAACATACTCAATCTGAATGTAGCTCTTTTCCTTGTCCGTGTTATTGGTCAGCGTGCCCGTGATCTTATAGGCAAACTGATTGGAGGTGTCTTCAGCCTCATCAGCAATGGTATACGGTTCTTGCGGTTCTTTTTGCTCCTCAGCCTGCTGTGTCGCCTCGGCAGGTTTTGCCGAATCGCTCGCAGACGAATCGGTTGAATTGCCACCCATAGAGCCCACGGCACCGACGATAACCAGCACCACGATGACGCCTAGGACAATCTTGCCGATCGGCTTCTTTCCCTCTTTTGCCATTATTCATCCTTCCTACGATCCGGCTACCGCGCCGGCACACAGCACATCGTAGAAAGGATTGAACTTGAATTCATTAGCTGAGAGCTAAGGCTGCAGTAAACGGCCAATGCAGTTATCCAAACGCCGAGCAAACGCACTTTGCGCAACCGTCTGCTGGCAGCGCGTCAACCCACCGTTACGGATTCCCCAGTAAAGGCGCTGATCATCAACAGGACAAAGAACACCAGGTAGCTGGCACTCAGCGGGTACGCAATAATCAGGAAGACGACCCAGCCGACAGTGGTTTTACCGTCGGCACGGCGTTGCTCGCGATTGCGGCAAAGCCAAATCGTCACGCCAATGGCCACAATCAGCAACACGAGTGCCGCTGCTGCCAACCCGGCAAGCGCAAACATTACGCCAATGCTCACAGCGATGACCGGGAGCAGCAGCAAGCCGCACCCGCAACCGCCCGGACTATATACAGCAGACTGTCGGCGTCGCTTCATCGCCGCGCCACCCCATCATCTCTGAGCACTACAGTGCGATGGCCTGCTGAACAGGAACGATCTTATCGAGTTCCGGTTCGATCCGCCTTTTCTCGACCTCAAGGTCAAACGCCACCTGAGCGCGCAGCCAATAACCATCCGTCAGGCCAAAATAACGGCAAAGACGGAGGTCGGTGTCGGCCGTCACGCGACGTTTTCCCAAGACAATCTGCCCGATACGCTGAGCCGGAATCCCGGTCTCTTTCGCAAGGCGATATTGAGAAATGCCCATGGGAACATGAAACTCCTCTTTGAGAAGCTCACCAGGGGTCACCGGCGACAGCAAATCGGCCGATGTCTCATCACTTGTGATAATCGACGATTTCGACATTCCAAGCCATCTCCTGTCTCCACTCAAAACAGACCCGATAGCGCTCGTTAACACGGATGCTATATTGACCGGCACGATCGCCCTTCAAAGCTTCCAGGCGGTTGCCCGGCGGAACGCGAAGATCATCAAGCGAAGCACAAACCTGCAGTTGGCGAATCTTCCTCAGCGCAACGCGCTCAAAGGGCACGAACCTCCTGACCCGCACACCCATGGCAAAGCGTTCGGTATCCTCATCTTTATACGATGCAATCATAGTATCGCCTTACGTTAGTAACGTCAAACGTTTCTATAGACTTACATCTCTATTATATCGTACGTTTGTTCGTGTTTTCTAGAACAAATAGTCCTTCACGCCTTAGTCAAGCGAAAGTAATCGTTTGTAGACATCGAAGCCTTTGAGAAGAATCTCCTCGTCGAAGAGCATGCTATCGGTATGCAGAGCGCTTGTGGCATAAGCGGGGCAGCCATCCGAATCACTCGGGTTGTCTTGGTCCTCTGGCATACCCGTACCCAGCAGGAAAAACACGCCCGGCAGATGGCGCTGATAGAACGCGAAATCCTCGGCGATCAGCAGCGGCTCGTCCACAAGTTGCAGCTCGGGCAAGGCAGGCATGATGTTGGCAAACAGCTCGGGGTCGTTGTCGACCGGCGGATAGCCCTCGGCAAAATCGAGGTCATATGCGCAGCCCGTTGCGGCGCATGCCTCATCAAGCGCGCGGCGCACACCCTCACGCGCACGGTCGAACATGTCGTCCGTAAACACACGCAGGCTGCCGGCAACATGGGCCTCCCCCGCCACCGCGTTGCAGACGGTACCGGCCTGCAGCAGACCAAACTTACCGATACAGGGCTCGTCGGTGCCCAGCTCGTCCATCAGCTCGCGCTCGGCAACCAAAAACTTCGCTGCCGCCAACGCGGCATCGTGCGACTCCCCAACCGGCACACCATAGGTCTTAGCGATGTGGATGCTCGTACCGTGAATATGGATATGCGTCTCGCTCGAACGCGCCAGCAGCGGACCGGAACAACTCGCCAACGTGCCGGCAGGCAGATCGGGCCACACATGGAAGCCAAAAATGCGGTCGGCCCCATAGCGCTCGAACACACCACTCTCGCATACCGTCTTGGCACCACCTGTCGTTTCCTCGGCCGGCTGGAACACAAAGAGTACGTTGCGCCTAATGGCGCCCGGCTGCTCGCGAATCGTACGGTCGACATACGTCGCGGCGGCAAGTGCCATGGCCATGTGTCCGTCATGTCCGCAAGCGTGCATCTTGCCGGGATGTGTCGAGGCGAACGCTGCCCCTGTTGCCTCGGCAATGGGCAGCGCATCCATATCGGCGCGAATCGCCGTGGCATGCGCGGCACCAACGCCGGCGTCGAAGAAAGCGCAGACGCAGCTGGGGCACGGATGGGTCACCTCGCAAGCGAGCGGTGCCAACACGCCCTCGATATAGGCAATGGTTTGCGGAAGATCGAAATCGAGCTCCGGAATGCGATGGAGATCGCGGCGATAGCGACGGAGTTCTTGGAGCTCGGTCATAGAGGATCCCTTCGTGAGGCACATCTGTTGCAACTTATTGTGATACAGGATTGTGGCGCACATGTTTCCAGCATATCCTTGCATTTTTTAAACGTTATATACGAATACTCTTGTTTGGTAAAGTGCAACGTGATAGGGTCTTTACCACTTGATAGAGGCGCGGGCACGAAGAGCCGCGGGCGAGCCAGCAGGCTTTGACCCCGTGGGGAGGCGAAACCCGCCGAACTGGGTTTTTCGGGCACGAACAACCTGGTGGGCCTGTGGGAAACACCCACAGGACTGTCTGCAGCAATGCGGGAGCGCTATCCGGACATTGGGTCCACGCTATGCGGATTCGATGCGCAGATGGCGCCGTCTGGATAGCGAGGTTTACGGGACATGGCATTGACCCCCAACGAGGCATATGCGGCCAAGCAGCCGTTTGTGGACAAGGAGACACTCGAGCATATCGTCGAGCAGTTCCCCACGCCGTTTCATCTATACGACGAGGCGGGCATCCGCCGCAACATGCAAGAAGTGTGCGACGCCTTTGCATGGAACCCGGGCTTTAAGGAATACTTTGCCGTCAAGGCCAACCCCAACCCGGCGCTCATCTCCATTCTCAACAAATACGGCTGCGGCTGCGATTGCTCGAGCTATACCGAGCTCATGATCGCCCGCTCGCTGGGTATCACGGGACACGACATCATGTTCTCGTCCAACGATACGCCGGCTGCCGACTTTGAGCTCGCCGACAAGCTGGGCGCCATCGTCAACTTTGACGACATCAGCCACATCGAGTTCTTTGAGCGCGTTGCGGGGCCCATCCCCAAAACGGTCAGCTGCCGCTTTAATCCAGGCGGTCTGTTCCAGCTCTCCAACGGCATCATGGACAACCCGGGCGACTCCAAATATGGCATGACCACCGAGCAGCTCTTCGAGGCCTTCCGCATGCTCAAGGCCAAGGGCGCCGAAAACTTTGGCATCCACGCATTCCTTGCCAGCAACACCGTCACCAACGACTACTACCCCAAGCTCGCACGCATCCTCTTTGAGCTTGCCGCACGCCTGGAGCGCGAGACCGGCGCGCACGTCGCCTTCATCAATCTGTCCGGCGGCGTCGGCATTCCCTATCAGCCCGAGCAACAGGCCAACAACATTCACGCCATCGGCGAGGGGGTACACGCTGCCTACGACGAGATCCTGGTTCCTGCCGGCATGGGCGATGTGGCCATCTGCACCGAGATGGGTCGCTTTATGATGGGTCCCTACGGCTGCCTGGTCACCAAGGCCATTCACGAGAAGCAGATTTACAAGGACTATATCGGTGTCGATGCAAGCGCCGTCGACCTGATCCGCCCTGCCATGTACGGCGCTTACCACCACATTACGGTGATGGGCCAGCCGGGTGGCGACGACAAGACCACAGCGCCCGTCACAGACACCTACGACATCACGGGCAATCTGTGCGAGAACAATGACAAGTTCGCCATCGACCGCGAGCTGCCGCATATCGAAATGGGCGACCTGCTCGTGATTCACGACACCGGTGCGCATGGCTACTCTATGGGCTACAACTACAACGGCCGCCTGCGCTCCGCCGAGGTCCTGCTGCGCCCCGATGGCTCGGCCGACCTCATTCGACGCTCTGAGCGCCCGGGCGATTACTTTGCCACGCTCGACGTGCTGCCGTGCGGCCGAGAGCTGCTGGCCAAGTCGCGCGCCGAAAGTGCCCGCCGTCGCGCCCAAGACGAGCGCCTAGCAGTCGCAGCTCAATGGAACAAACGCATCCAGATCGCGAAGGCGAAGGAGAAGAACATGGACATCCGCACTCTCGAGGGCTCAATCGTCGCCCTAGTTACGCCGTTTAAAAAGGACGGCAGCGTCGACTTTGACGCGCTCGAGCGCCTTATCGATTTCCACCTGCAAAACGGCACCGACGCCATCCTCACCCTGGGCACCACCGGTGAGAGTGCCACGATGACCGATGACGAGGACAACTCCGTCGTCGCCGCCGTGGTCAAGCATGTTGCAGGACGCGTCCCCGTCATCGCCGGCTCGGGCTCCAACTCCACGCAGACCATGCTCACCAAGTCGCTCACCTATCAGGGCCTGGGCGCCGACGGTCTGCTGCTCATCACCCCCTACTACAACAAGTCCAATGAAGAGGGTATCTATCAGCACTTTAAGACCGTCGCCGATGCCGTTGACATCCCCTGCATCCTGTACAACATCCCCGGCCGCTGCGGCTGCGGTATCAGCGAGCGCAACGTAGAGCGCCTAGCCGCGCACCCCAACATCATGGGCATCAAGGAGGCCTCGGGCAACGTCGCCTACGCGGCCAAGATCGCCCACCTGCTGTCCGATGACTTCCGCATGTACTCGGGCGAGGATGCACTCACAGTGCCGCTCATGAGCCTGGGCGCTTCGGGCACCATCAGCGTGTGGGCCGACGTGCAGCCGCAGCTCGTACACGACATGTGCCGCGCTTATCTGGACGGCGACGTAGCGCGCGCCCGCGATATCCAGATTGCCGGCCAGCCGCTCATCAACGCCCTCTTTAGCGAGGTCAACCCCATCCCCGTCAAGGAAGCGCTCGCCCAGATGGGCATGATCGAGGCAAACTACCGTATGCCGCTGTGCCCCATGGCAGACGACACGCGAGCCGCACTTACCGATGCTCTGAAGGGAGCTGGTCTGCTTGATTAAGACCGTCATTATGGGAACGGGCCGCATGGGCTCGCTCATCCGCACTACCGCCGAAGGCATTGTCGACGCCGGCGGGCAGCCCGTTTTTGATATCGTCGCCCAGATCGGTTTTGATCTGTCCGGGCTCGAGAGCGCCCCGGCAGCCGATGTGATTATCGACTTCTCGAACGTCGTGACCTTCGATGCCGTCGTCGCCTATGTCGAGCGCACGGGCGCGGCGTTGGTCTCAGGCACCACAGGCTACACCCCCGAGCAGATGGACCGCCTGCGCGAGCTGGGTCAGAACGCCCGCGTCATGCACTCGGGCAACTACTCCATCGGCATCGCCGCCCTGCGTCATCTGGTGGCCCAGGCCACACGCGAGCTGCCCGGCTTTGACTGCGAGATCGTCGAGACGCACCACAACCAAAAGGTCGACGCCCCCAGCGGCACTGCCAAGTTGTTGCTCGACGCCGTCGTCGAGGCCGAGCCCGAGGCAGGCTACCACCCCGTCTATGGCCGCGAGGGCATGTGCGGCGCGCGCGACCCCAAGGAAATCGGTATGCACTCGCTGCGCGGCGGCACCGTAGCCGGCGTGCACGAGGTGGGTTTCTTTGGCCAGGACGAGGAAGTCACGCTCACCCACCGCGCCACGAGCCGTCAGATCTTTGTCAACGGCGCCCTGGCAGCCGCGCAGAAGCTCGTCGCCCGCGAACCCGGCTTCTATACGTTCGACCAGGTCATGTTTGCCTAACCAGGTATCAACCGAATCCACCCAAAGGAGAGATAGCAAATGAGCAACGCAGCCGAGATGGATGCACAGGAGATTATCAACTACATCGCCACCGCGCCCAAAAAGACGCCCGTCAAGCTGTACGTGCGCGAGAAGCCGGGCATGAAGGTTGCCTGGGGCGACGCACATGTCTACGGCGGTCGTCGTGGCAAGACCGTCTTTGGCGACTGGGATGAGCTTAAGGCCATCCTGGACGCCAACGCCGACTCCATCGATTACTACGACGTTGAAAACGATTGCCGCAACTCCGCCGTGCCCATGCTCGACCTTAAGGGCATCAACGCCCGCATCGAGCCGGGCGCGATCATCCGCGACCGCGTCGAGATTGGCGACCGTGCCGTCATCATGATGGGCGCCATCATCAACATCGGCTCCGTTATCGGCGAGGGTTCCATGATCGATATGGGCGCCGTGCTGGGCGGTCGCGCCACCGTGGGTAAGAACTGCCACATCGGCGCCGGCACCGTGCTGGCAGGCGTCGTGGAGCCCGCCAGCGCCACGCCCGTCATCATCGAGGACGATGTCATGATCGGCGCCAACGCCGTGGTTCTGGAGGGCGTGCACGTAGGCAAGGGCGCTGTCGTTGCCGCCGGCGCCGTGTGCGTCGAGGACGTCCCCGCCGGTGCGGTCGTGGCCGGTGTCCCCGCCCGCGTCATCAAGATGCGCGACGAAAAGACCGACAGCAAGACCGGCCTGGAGAGGGCTTACGTCAACTTTAATAGTTACGCGGTTTTGACAAACCGCGTTTTCGCTGACTTATGCTCAACCTG
>CABRZC010000042.1 GCA_902475375.1 uncultured Collinsella sp.
GCCCATAAAGAGCGGAGCCGGAACGCACAGCACGCGCGCGCCGCGCTCATGAGCCAGGCGAGCCTGGTCCTCGATGCGGCCGCAAATGCCCTCAATATCACCCAGGCGCATATCGATCTGTGCAAGTGCGAGCTTCATGGCCCAGCCCTTTCCGTCGTAAATCGTCGTTGCCGTAGTAAAAGCGCCGGCCGCATAATGCAGCCGGCGCTCGCATGTGCATATGCTAGCTATGATACCCCGAGCGGGGGCGCGCTCCTAGAACGTCGCGGACCACAGCCCATGCAGGTTGCAGTAGGCATAGACGGTACCAGTCTTGGAGCCGCCAGCGAAAAACGTCGTGGGCTTCATGCCGGGCTCAAGGTAATGGACCTCCAGGCGGCCCTCGGCCTCAAGCGCGATCCACTCGATGTAGTGCTCGGGCAGCATGGGGTGCTCCGTCGAGCCCACACGTGCGCGAATGACGTGGCCGTCGCGCTCGATCTCGACAACAGGCACATGCTTCTCGTGCGCCGCATCCTCGGTGTTCGCCGTCAGCTCCGTGCAGCCGGCAGGGGTCGCAACGCCGTCGCCAATGGCAGCGATAAGCTTGCCATCGGAGTCCTTAAAGAATTTCGCCATGATGTTCTCCTTTGCTGATGTGCCAATGTACTTGATCCTTCTTATGCCCAAAGAGCGCCGGGCCATCCATGGCATTGCAAATGAACACATAACGGGCGGGAACGGTGGGGCGGCGCGTACTATCCGCCCTGGCGGCCCCACCCGAGCGGGTTAGCGCCCGTCGCCGCCGAGCAGCGCCAGAACATCCTCGCGCGTGAACAGCGCCGATGAGATGCCGTCGCCGCCGAGCACGCTGTTGACCAGATCGCGCTTGGACTCCTGCATCTGCATGATGCGTTCCTCGATCGTGTCCTTGGCAATGAGCTTGTACACGGTCACGGTGTGCTGTTGGCCAATGCGGTGGGCGCGGTCGGTCGCCTGGTCCTGCGCCGCCACGTTCCACCACGGGTCGTAGTGGATGACCACGTCGGCAGCCGTCAAATTAAGGCCCACGCCGCCCGCCTTGAGCGAAATCAAGAACACCGGCACCTCGCCCGCTTGGAACTGTGCAACCATCTTGGCACGGCTCTCCTTAGACGATGCGCCCGTGAGCTTAAGGAAGGCGATGTCCTCCTTGGCCAGGCGCTTGCCGATGATATCGAGCATGCCCGTAAACTGGCTGAACAGCAAGATGCGGTGACCGCCGTCGAGCGCTCCGTGGACGATTTCCATGCATGTATCGAGCTTGGCGCTCCCCGCCTTGTAATCCTCGTAGTGTAGGCGCGGGTCGCAACAGATCTGGCGCAGCTTGGTGAGCTCGGCGAGCACCTTGAGCTTGTCTTTCTTAAACTCCCCGGCCTCGCGGTGCTGGACTTGCTGGGCGATGCGGTCCTGGTTGGCCAGGTAGAGCTTGCGCTGCTCGCCAGCAAGCTGCGCCATCACCGTGTCTTCGATCTTCTCGGGCAGGTCGGCCACCACGTCTTCCTTGACGCGACGCAGCACAAACGGCGACACGAGCGCCTGCAGACGAGCGGCGCTGTCGCCCTCGGCATGCTCGACGGGACTTTCAAAGCGCTTGGCAAATGAGTCGCGCGTGCCCAGAAGGCCCGGCATCAAAAAGTCGAAGATACTCCAGAGCTCGGACAGGCGGTTTTCGATGGGCGTTCCCGTCAAGGCAAAGCGCACGCCGGCCGGCAGGCGCTTGGCAGCACGGGCCACCTGGGTGAGCGGGTTTTTAATGTACTGGGCCTCGTCGAGTACCACGCGGGCAAAGTCCTGCTCGACGTATTCGTCGATGTCGCGGCGCATGAGATCATACGACGTCACAACCACGTTGTGCTCGGCGGCACCGGCAATTTGCACGCGACGCTGGGCCTTGGCGCCCACGATGGCACACACATCAAGCGAGGGGGCGAAGCGCTCCAGCTCGGCAGCCCAGTTGTACACGAGCGACGCGGGGCATACCACGAGCGTGGGCTTGGTATCCCCCGCCTCCACGCGCGCTAGAATGTGCACGATCATCTGCAGTGTTTTGCCCAGGCCCATATCGTCGGCCAAGATGCCGCCAAGGCCCAGGTGCTCAAGCGAGCCGAGCCACTGATAGCCGTCGACCTGGTAGCCACGCAGTGTGGCCTTGAGTGAGGCGGGTACCGTAAAGTCCATCTTGCCGAGCGTGTCCAGGCGCTCGACGGTGCGGCGGAACGCGGCGTCGCGATCGGCCTCGAGCGCTGGCGTGCGCGCGAGCATGCTATCGACAAAAAGGGTGCTCGACGCGGGAAGCGACACGCCGTCGAGCAGGTCGACGGCATCGACGCCCAGGTCCTCGGCAAGGCCAAACGCGGCACGAGCGCCCTCGTCCAGGCGCACGATGTCACCCGACGTGAGACGCGCAAATGTCTGGTGGCGCTTATACGAATCGAGATAGATGGCAAGGTCGGCCGCCGAAAGCCCGCTCGCACCCAGTTCGACGTCGAGCAAGTTGCTCTTGACGGTGGCGCGCACCGAAAGCTTGGGCGCAGGGCGTACCGAGATCTGGCGCAGGCGGTCGCTGAGCATGACCTCTCCAAGCTCGGACAGGGCAGACAGGCCCTCGGTCAGCAAGTGGAACAGGCTCTCGTCATCGCGCTCCTCAAACGCCAGGCCGCCCTCGCGGAAATCAAAGTACAGGGCAGCCGTGTCCATAACGCGAAACTCCGCCAGCGTATCGCGGGGCGGAACGCCGGGGCGTTGCTCTTCGAAAGGACTGCCCGGAGCACCAAGACTAAAGAGATCTGCCGACCAATCACCGTAGGATACCGTAATCTTGCAGGTCACAAGGCCATCGTCGACGCCAATCGCCACGGCAAAACTCGGCTCGGGCGCCACGGCATCGAGTGCGGCGGGGGCGGTCAGGTCGGTGTAGTCGCGCAAGATAGGCAGCGCCATGCGGCAGAACTCGCCCACCTGGTCGGCGGCGATATGGACCGGTGTGCGGCAGGGCAACAAGTGCGAAAGGAACGGCGCCGCATGTTGGGCAAACGCCGTGTCGGTACGGCGCGCGCGGCGCGTATCGACCAGATAGGCTGCGTCGCTCGCGACAAAGCAATACGTATCGGCCGGAAGGCGCAAGTCGTAGCTGCCTCCCGCCGCCGGTGCAATCTTGGCGGCAAGGAGCGGCGGGCGCTTAGCCGGGACTTCGCCCTCCCCCTGCGGCGACGGCTCGACTTCCACCTCGTAGGAGCGATGCGTCGTCATCCCCCGCGACCAAGCGGGCTCAAAGGACATGGACCTGCCACACAGCAGGTCCAGCACGGACACGACGGAATACTCGGATACCGGCAACTGACGCTCGGCGACAAAGCCGCTGCGGGCAAAGTCATACGATGCCGAGCGCGAGCTCGTAATATCGCCTAGGTAGGCGACCGTCATTGCGATAAAGTCGAGCAGCTTTGTCGACACGTCATCGAAAGCCTCGGACACATGGGCAAACGTGAGCTTCTTGCCATAGGAGAACGTACCACCGCGCACATAGGCATCGGCCATGCCGTCGATATCCTTAACCACGTAGGACACCGAACCGCAGCGAATGCGAAACTCGAGCGCCCAGTTAAAGCGATCGGCAAACAGCGGATTGTAGTACGGCACCAGCGAGGGCTCCAGCACCGCTTTGGGCGCATCGGGGTCGATGGTGCCGGCGAGCTTGCGACGCATGGCCACGAGCTCGTCCATGCGCGCGTCCGAAAGATCGGAAAGCGCCGCCACAAGGCTCGGGCTCGTGGGGACGGGTGCCGGGAAGGGAAAATTGGGGTTGACCGCAGATGCGGTGGGCGCGGGGTGTGTGGGCTGCTTTGACTGTGCGGGCGGTGCCGTAAACGTGCGGACCGGCGTACGCAAGCCCTCGACGGGCTCGGCGCCACTGGCATCCAGATACGCCAGCGCCGTGGCGATAGCGTGCTTGCACATGCCGGAATAGCGGAAGGCGGCGGGGCAATCGCAGTCGTAGTCGACAACCTCGTGCTCGTCCATGTCGAGCGCCACGTGCGTCTTGTACAGGTCGCCGCGCGAGCCGCGCACCGTGCCCTCAATAGTCACATTTTTGGAGAAGCGCGAGCCGGAGTCCTCAAACGACAGCACGGCGCCGTTGAGCATGAGCGAGCGCCCCTTCATAAAGGTACTGCTGAGCGCCGCCTCCTTACGAAGCGCCTGCGCAAACGTCCCCTGCTCCATCACTTCCTCCAATCTCGCGCGGACCAGCAACGCCGTCCCTAGATCACCGTCACGCGGCCTTGGTTGCCGACGATGGCCTTGGCCTCTGCCAGCAGCGGAATCGAGCGTGCGTTGACCTTGGCCGGCACCTCGGCACGCAGTACGCGCCCGTCCACCTGCTCGATAAAGATCTCCACGCGGTCGCCGCCCGGGTTGGCGGTAAGCACCGTGGCAAGACGCGCCATATTGCCCTGGCTAAAGCGGCTGTTGGGCACCATGACCTCAAACACCTTGGGCTTGTTGCTCTCCTCGTTAAGCTCAAGCGGCACAATCTCCTGCGCGATGATCTGGTCGCCGCGGTCCGAACGCTCGAGCTTGCCCTTAATGCGCACAAACGCATCGGACAGCTGCGCACCGGTCTCGGGATCGACCTCGCCGTACAGGTACCCCTCGGCCTCCTTGTAGGTCTTGGGGAACACCACGACCGTGGCCTCGCCTTCCATGTCCTCGAGCTGCACGATGCCCATGGGGTCGCCGTTTTTGGTCACGCGCTTGGACACGCTCGAGACCATGCCGGCCCACCACAGCGCCTTGCCCTCGGGAATCTCCTGGTTGATGGTACCGCCCGTGGGGTTTTGCACCTCGTAGCCGGTATCGATCTGCGAGAACGAGAAGTCGCGTGCCTTGGCTAGCGCATACTCAAACGGGCGCAGCGGGTGGTCCGAGACATAGATGCCCAGAACCTCCTTCTCCTGGCTTAGCTTAAGGTGGCGGTCCCACTCCTGGCCATCCGGATCGGGCACGCTCACCTCAAAGCCCGAGCCCTCAACGTCGCCAAACATATCGAAGAACGACGTCTGGCCGCTCGCGCGATCTTTCTGGCGCTTTACCGCGGCATCGATGATGTTCTCGGGGTTGTTCTTATCCACAAAGTGCATCATCTGGCGACGCGGATACCCCGTGGAGTCGAAGGCGCCTGCCTTGATGAGCGATTCGATCACGCGACGGTTGGCCTGGCCCGAGTCCACGCGCTCGACAAAGTCGTGCAGCGTCTTAAACGGACCGCCCGCCTCGCGCTCGGCGATAATCGCCTGCGCCACGCCGGTGCCCACGCCGCGGATGCCAGCCAAACCAAAGCGCACGCCTTCCTTGGTAGCCGTGAACTCGGTACCGGACTCGTTGACATCTGGCGAAAGCACGGGGATGCCGTCGTGGCGGCACGCCGAGACGTAGTGCACGATCTTGTCGGTCTTGCCCGTATAGGACGTCAGAACGGCCGCCATGTACTCGTGCGGATAATGCGCCTTGAGCCACGCCGTCTGCATAACCAAGATGGCGTAGCCAGCGGAGTGCGACTTGTTAAAGGCGTAGGACGCGAACTCGAGAACATCGTCCCAAATCTTCTGGGCGACCTCGCGCGTGTAGTTGTTCTTGATAGCGCCATTCATCCAGTGGTCGTAGGTGGTCTCGTCCGAGCCATCCTCCCAGTGGAGCACCGTCGACGTGAGCAGCTTAATCTTTTTCTTAGCCACGGGCTTACGGATACGCGAGTCCGATTCGCCCTTGGAGAAGCCGCACATCTCGACGGAGATGAGCATAACCTGCTCCTGGTAGACCATGGTGCCGTAGGTTTCGCCCAGGATGTCGTCCAGGCGGTCGTCGTAGGAGACGGCCGGCTCCTTGCCGTTCATACGGTTGATGTAGGACGAAACCATGCCGGCGCCCAGCGGGCCCGGGCGGTACAGGGCGATCAATGCTACGACGTGCTTGTACTCGGTGGGCTTCATGTTCTTGATCGTGGCCGTCATGCCGGCAGACTCGACCTGGAAGACGCCGGCGGTGTGGCCGGAACCCATGAGCTTAAAGATCTCGGGATCGTCAAAGGGAATCTCTTCCTCTTTGATGTCGATGCCAAAGTTCTTTTTGATGTTTGCCTTGGCCTTGGAGATAACCGTCAGCGTACGCAGGCCCAGGAAGTCCATCTTGAGCAGGCCCATGTCGGCAACGGTATGGCCCTCGTACTGGGTAATCTCGACGCCGCCCTTGGTGTCGAGCTTGGTGGGCACGTGCTCGTTGACGGGGTCGCGGCAGATCAGAACGGCGCACGCGTGCACGCCCTCGCCACGGGTGAGGCCCTCGATCGAGAGCGCCGTGTCGATGATGCGGCGAGCGTCGTCGTCCTTTTTATAGGCCTCGGCAAAATCGGGGTTAAACAGATCCTCTTTGCCGGGTTGTTTGTCGAGCACCTGCTTGAGCTTGACCTTGGGGTCGCTCGAGACCATCTTGGACAGGCGCTGGCCCATGTAGACCGGGTAGTCCAAAACGCGCGCGGCATCGTTGATGGCCTGCTTGGCCTTGATGGTCGAGTAGGTGATGACGTGGGTGACCTTCTCGGGGCCGTAGAGCTGGCGAACGTGCTCCACGACCTCGAGGCGCCGCTCATCGTCGAAGTCCATATCGATATCGGGCATCTCGGTACGCTGCGGGGACAGGAACCTCTCGAACATCAGGCCGTTCTCGAGCGGGTCGAACGCGGTGATGTTCATGGCGTAGGCGACGATAGCGCCGGCGGCCGAACCACGGCCGGGGCCGACGCCGATGCCGTTGTCCTTGGCCCATTGCACGTACTCGGCAACGATCAAAAAGTAGGCAGCGAAGCCCTTGTCGCAGATGACCTTGTATTCGTACTCAAAGCGCTCTTTGATGTTGACGCCGCCGATCTCGCGCGTGGCCCAGTCGTCACCGTAGTGCTGGCGCAGGCCCTTCTCGCACTCGCGGCGGAACTGGCTCTCATGCGTCTCACCGGGATCGAGTAGCGGGAAGCGCGGCAGGATGATGGAGTCCCAGTCGAGCTCGACGTAGCACTTATCGGCGATCTCAAGCGTGTTGTCGCAGGCCTCGGGGCAATACGGGAACATCGCCCGCATCTCCTCCTCGGTCTTCATGTAAAACTCCGAGCCGGTCATGCGCATGCGGTTGGGGTCGTCGACCTTGGCGTTCATGCCAATACACATGATGACGTCCTGCACGGGCGCGTCCTCGCGGCGCAGGTAGTGGAAGTCGTTGGTGGCGATGACCTTGACGCCCACCTGCTTGGCGATGTCGATGAGTGTGCGGTCCATCTGCTCGTCGGTCAGGCCGTTGTCGGTGGTGATGCCGTGTTCCTGGATCTCGATGTAGAAGTCGCCGGGCTCGAAGGTGTCACGGAAGGTCTCGGCCCACTTGATGGCGCCCTCCATGTCACCGCGGTCGATGTACTTGGGGATGATGCCCGCGATGCAGGCACTCGTGCAGATCATGCCCTTGGCGTGGCGGCGCAGGTTGTCGAGCGTCACGCGGGGCTTATAGTAAAAGCCCTGCACGGCGGCCTCGGAGACCGTCTGCATCAGGTTGACGTAACCCTCCTGGTCCTTGGCCAGGAGGATCATGTGGTAGAGCTCGGGCTTGTGGTCGCGGGCGAGTGTCTCGTCCGGCGTAAAGTAAACCTCGCAGCCAAAGATGGGCTTAATGACCAGGGGCGGCTTGAGCTCGTCGATGTTGCCCTTCTCGTCCCACATGGCCATGTCCTTGACGTACTGGGCGTGCTCGCGCGGGTTTGCCTCGGGATCGGGCTCCACCAGCTCGTCGCGGCGGTCCTTTTCCAAGAAGGCCTTGTCGTGGCTCCACGTTTTGTACTCGGGCGTGTTGTGGTTGACGGCGTCGCAGGCCAGCGCCAGGTCGGGCACGCCATACATGTAGCCGTGGTCGGTAATGGCCACGGCGGGCATGCCCAACTCAACGGCACGGTTGACCATATCCTGGATACGGGTTGCGCCGTCGAGCATGGAGAAAACAGTGTGATTGTGCAGATGGACGAATGCCATGTGATGAGCTCCGATGCGGGTTCGTGTTCTGACTGAACGATTTTACCCCACGGCACGGACAGCACCCGAACCTAGCCAAACCCACACGGCTCCTCTTGCAGTTGCGGTGGAATAGTTCCCGCTTGGGCCACCTGGGCCGCAATACAGGAACTATTCCACCGCAAGTTATCTGAGGGCTAGAGATTGTAGGTGACTACTTGGGGCTCGGCGGGATTGACGAAGAGAGTCGGATCGGCCTGCTCCACGCGGACGAACTTGACGGTCACGGCCTCAAAGCCCGCCTTGTGCAGAACATCGGTGTAGACGCGCGCCTGCAGGGCGTGCTTCTCGAGCAGCTGGTCCGGCGTCTCATCCGGCGTGCCACCCGTCTTGTAGTCGATGACCAGCGCGCGTGACGAATCCGCCGGGTTCGTCGCCAAAGCGTCGATGGCGCCTTCGGCATAGGCACCGTAGCGGGCGATGTCCTCGTCCTCGCAGCCCAGCGAAAAGAACGGCACCTCGGCGCGAACGCACGGCCACGCGAGCAGGTCGGCACGAACAGCCGACTTGAGCCAGCGGTCCAGGGCAACGTCGAAGCGTTCGCGCTGCTCCGGCGTCAGGCGCCACAGGCGCGCCAGCGCATCGGCACGCGTGGCGGGCAGCGCATCGGCACCCATCTCGATGAGCCACTGGCAGGCAGCGTGGAAGGCCGAGCCCAGCGCCATGGGGTTGCCGGTAGGCTCAACGGCAGCCACGTCTGCATCCGTCATCTCGGAACCATCCGACTCCGCATCATCGCCGGCCTCGTCCATGGGCACGTGTGCCTCGGCGGCACGGTCCTCGGACTCGGCATGCAGCGCCGCGGCAATTGACGAGTAGCTGTACGAATCGCGCGCCGGATACGGACAGATACCCATGCGCACGCCCACCGCCTGGGGATACACGAGCTCAAACGCATCGGGCTCGGGTTCGGCAGGACCGGGAACGGCGGCGCGGGCATCTGCACCGGCACCCTCCGGCTCCGCATCGCCGCGGACAAGCCTGCCCTCGGCATCCAGCGAAGCGTTGGCCTCAAACGCCTGCTCGCCAAAGGTAAAGTTCGCGAGCGAAATGAGCTCGTAGTCGCCCGGCCGGGAGTTGTCGAACACCAGGCGGTCGGTATCGAGCTGCGGCATGTCCAGAGCGTCGGTCGGCAAAATACGGCGCAGCACGTCATAGGTCAAATCGGTCTCGACGTCGAAGGTCGGCGCCGTCACCTTGCCACGGCTCACGCCGGCATCCATCGCCAAGATCACCAGCTCGCGCGCACGCGTCATGGCGACATAGAGCAAACGAGCCCGCTCTTCGAGCGAAAGCTGCAGGTCGTCGTTGCGCAGGCGAGCAAATGCCTCGGCGGGAGAACCCGTCGCGCAGACGTCCTCCATGAGCTCCGGCGGCAGCCACAGCGACGTGCCCTTGCCCTTAAACGCATGCTCAAACTGCTTTTTAACGTCGTCGCCCTTCACAAAGGTTCCGTCGGCGAGCTTAACGCCGTCGAAGCGTGCCGGCAGCGCCACGACCTGCGCTCCGCCCTCGACGCGACCCATCTGTGCCGCACCCGAGGACTTACGCACGCCAAAGCACTCGGAGACCGCCACGACCGGATATTCCAGACCCTTGGAGGCGTGCACCGTCATGATGCGTACCGCACCGTCGCCTTCCTCGTTGAGGGCACCCGGGGCTTCCTTGCCCGCCAAGAAGCGATCGAAGGCAAGCGCGATGGAACGCGGCGAGTTGCCGAACTCGGCCTCCGCCTCAGCCACGGCGTCGAGCGCCTTGAGCACGTTGGCGGCAATGGCCTTGCCCTCGGGACCACGCTGCGTCAGACGCACGAACCAGCCCGAAGCGTTGACCACGTCGCGCGCGATCGCCGCGAACGAATCGCGGCCCACGCGACGAAGCGCATAGCGCAGCACCTCGCGGGCGCGCGTCACGAGCGGCAAGTCTTGCAGGCCCGGCACATCGGAATCGCTCATGATGCCCGCATCGATGTTGCGACGCGAGGTCTCCCCCGTCTCGCTATCGAGCTTGGTCGCCAGCGCCAGAAACTCCTGGGCGCCGAGTGCAAACATCGGCGAGGCCAGCAGCGGCATAAGGCCCTGCGCCGTATCGGCCGGATTGGCGAGCGCACAAACCAGGGCACGCACCGTCTGCACCTCGGCAGCCTGCGCAAAGACCGAGCCGCCCGCGATGACGCAGTCGAGCCCCTGGTCGCGGAAGGCCTGTGCGTAGACGTCTGCGTTGGTCATGCGGCCCAGCAGCAGCACCATGCCGCCCTGAGGCTGGCCGGCATCGGCAAGCGCGCGGAATCGCTCAGCGATCGCACGGGCCTTGGCCTGTGTGCGCTCCTGCGTGCTGCCGCCGGCAACAAAGAGGGCCTGGCGACGCGAGGCATCTGCCACCAGCGTGTCCTTGCGTCCGTCACTCGCCTCAAGATCCAAAAAGCCCTGCATCAGGCCGCCGTCATCGCCGTCGAAGACGCGTGCCACGTAACGCAGCACTTCGTCGTGGCTGCGGAAGTTGCGCACGAGCTTGACGAGCTCGCCGGCGGGGGCGTCGGTCACGGCAGTCGCCTCGGGCGCGGCAGACGAGCCCACCTTGCGCTCCTGGCGACGGAACACCTCGACCTCAGCGCCGCGGAAGCGATAGATCGACTGCTGTGCATCGCCCACGGTACACAGCGCGCGCTCCCCCGCACCCGTCAGGTAGCGGATCAGATCGACCTGCATCTGGTCGGTATCCTGAAACTCGTCGATCATGACCATCTTAAAGCGGCCCTCGTACGCAGCACGAATGGCAGGGTAATCGCGCAGGGCCTCGTAGGCCATGCGCAGCAGGTCGTTATTATCGAGGGCGGACTGGCCGGCCTTGAGCGCGCGATACTCGGCCTCCACGGAACGGGCCAGGCCCACCAGCGCATCGAGCGCCGGGCCACCGCAGGCAAGCACGATATTGATAAACGCATCGGCGGCCTCGGCCTTGAGCAGCTCGACCTGCTCCTTAGGGAATGCCTTGCTCGCACGCGGCATGGTGCACGACATCATGAGTCGCGCCGCATCGGCCATGGTCTTGCCACTGGCCTCGAATGCATCGATGGCGTCGAGCGCCACCTGTGCCTTCTCGGTCGCGGCCTTGCTCGCACCCAGCGCTGCGCGATAGGCATCGGCAAGCGCCGAGGTGTCGGCCTGGCCGCGTGCCACGCGCACGTCGTCCATGCCGCCCGGCAGCTGGCTCGAGAGCTCCAGCAGCTCGCGCACCAGGCCCTTGATGGTGGTGCCGGCGCCAAAGGGGCCGCCCTCACCCGCCATGGGATACCAGGCGTAGAGGGCCTTGAGCGAGGCGGCGAGCTCGGGGGCGGCATCGGGCGCCGTCGCGCGGGCCAGCACATGCTCAACAGCCTGGTCCATAAGTTCGTCGGTATCGGTGAGCACCGTGAACTCGGGGTCGATGCCCAGCTCCAGCGCGTGTGCGCGCAGGATACGCGAGCACATGCCGTGAATGGTCGAGATCCACGCATCGTCGACGGTCAGTGCTTCCTCGTCCATGCCCTCGTCGATGAGCGCGCGGCGCACGCGGTCACGGATCTCGGCCGCGGCATCTTTGGTAAAGGTAATGGCGAGCACCTGGTCCAGATGCTCAACGAACGGACCGGATTCGGGCGAGAGCGCGTAGACGATGCGGCGCGT
The DNA here is from genome assembly GCA_902475375.1 of uncultured Collinsella sp. Lineage (GTDB taxonomy): Bacteria > Actinomycetota > Coriobacteriia > Coriobacteriales > Coriobacteriaceae > Collinsella. The sequence continues at coordinate 11,789 of CABRZC010000042.1, forward strand.
GAGGGTAAAGGTCTTGCCCGAGCCGGCGCCCGCCGAGACAAACAGCGGACGGTCGAGCGTCTTGACGATCTGCAGCTGTTGCGGCATCAAGGTCGAAAGATCCATGGTCTACACGTCCCTCCTTACAAACGTACCTTCGTGGTTATACGAGCAGCGCGCATGCGCGGCCTGCGCCGACGCCGGGTCGACGGCGGCAACGTTGCCTGCCTCGAGCTCGCGCAGGCGCTCGGCGATGCCGGCCTCCACGCGATCGAGCAGAGCGTCGAAGTCCATGCTGCCACCCTCGCCGGGGAAACCTTTCTTAAGGCCCGGGATGCGACCGTCGCCCCGCCCTTCCTCGAGCAGCTCGGCGCTCGCGGCACCGCGCAACGCCGGCTTGCCGCCCTTGGTCGAAAAGTAGAGCGCCGCGCGGGTGTCCAAATCCAGCGCCCGGCGCATGGCCTGGGCGTAGATGAGCGTCTGAGTGTGGGGCGGTAGCCACCGCGGATCGTCGATGGGCGCCGTGCCCGATTCCTCGTCGCGCACCGTAGGGTCGGCGAGCTTAAACTCCTCAACGCCCGTGCGATGCTTGTAGTCGATCACCACGGCACGATTCTCGGCGTCCACGTCCACGCGGTCGATACGCCCGCCAAGCGGCCAACCGGCATACTCGACCTTGAGCTCGTTGAAGGCGAACTCCAGGTAGCGCGGAGCAAAGGGGGCAAGTGCCTCGGCTTCATAGGCAAGCACACCCTCCAGCTGGGGCAAGATCTCGGCCACCTGGCGCTCCTCCACCGCAGAGAGTGGCACCAGCGGGCCCTCGTTGCCACGCTTGGAGGCATGCTCGACCAAGGTCTCGTCAAAGACCTCGCGCAGCAGTTCCTGAGCGCGCGGCAGATTCTCGGGCGTCACGCGCTCCATGCCCTCCTGGGGCAGGCGGGCATGCAGGTGCTCCAGCACGTCGTGGACAAAGTTGCCCTTCTCCATATTTCCAAAGCCCGCGTCGATGGACTGGGGCTTCACGCGATACGACACGAACCAGCACAGCGGGCACGTCGAATACGCCTCAATCTGCGAGGCGGACGTCAGACGCGGCACGAGCGGCGCGTTCTCGCCCTCGCCATCGCGGCGACGCAGGACCAGGTACGGCACAGCCGCCTCACTCAAATGCTGAGGAGCCTCGCACGCAACACGCTTGCACTCGATGCCCTCGCCGGCCGCTGGATCAAAATCGGCGACGATACCGCCCTCGCCCACGCACGCAACCTTGGCGGCGCCAGCGGCCTCGGCGTGCGCTCGCAGCTCGGTCCAAACGGCTGCCGGGTAGCACTCGCGCGCCTGGCGATCGTGCGTCACGCGGGCGAGCACAACGGGGCCGTGCGCCGCCTGCATCGCGCGGCCAAAGCGTACGCGCAGCAGGGCCGCGGGCTCAAGCGTCACACCGCTGCGATCTAACTCTGCCGTCAGCGTAGCCAGCGGTCCCTCTTCGTGCGAAAGCGGATAACTGTCCAGGTCGACGTCGGCAAACAGCACGGCATCGTAGCTGGCGGGGCGCAGGGCTGCCGCATCGGCAAGCGACGCAAAGCGCACCTGGGCGCGCGGCGTGCGGTCGACCTCGTAGGTCCCGTAATCGTATGCGGTGCTGCGCTTGTCCACCTTGGTACGAACGCCGTCGAGCACGGGCACGGTCGCCGCCTGCGACACGTCGAGCGCGCGGGCGTCGTTCATAAGGATGTCGATGGCATGGCGCAGCAGGGCGGTCTCCGCCTGGCGACGAGCCTGACCGTCAAGGCCTCCAAGGGCGCGATCGGGCAGTGCCTCGGCGACGGCGAGCATTGCCTTGAGCGCCGTCACGGGTTTGTCGCGCCACAGCGCTTGGAACACGTCCGAGACCACGCACGGCACGTTCTTAAACCAGTTATCATCACTGGCAGCCTTGCGCGTGCCCCTGACCTGGCCCTGCACGCTCTGCAGCAGGCTCTTGACGGCCGTGGTGGTCTTGCCGCGCGACAGACGCATGTTCTTGTCGAAGGTGCGCGCGCTGGCGGCATCGGCACCCGAAAGCGGGCTATAAATCCAGTCGGTAAGCTCCGGCGCGGGCCACCACTCGGTCTTGGAGGCGGTGCCCTCGTCGGCGGCTTTCATACGCTCGATCAGGTTGGCGAGCGCCGTAAACTGCCTGCCCGCGATGGACTGGGAAAACGCCGTGAACTCGGTTGTCTCGGCCGCAATATGACGTGCCGCCAAACGAGCAGCGAGTTCACCGAACAGCTGGGGAGCCCGGGCAGACACCACGAGCACGCGCACGGGGTCCACGGACGCCGTGACACCGCCGTCGACCGCGGCGTCCTCACACGTTTTTACCAGCTTATCGATTGCATCCACATAGGCGTGGGCGCGGGCGTGAGGGCCGGCAACCTCTACAAAGGTAGGCTGAGTGGCAGACTTGGAGGCAGTCTGGGGCGCGGCGGCACCCTCCCCCAGCGGCGCGGCCTCAAACAGCACACCGCGGGCATCAAAGGCGGCAGCCAGGTCCTCGCGCATTGCCGCCTGCTCGCGGGCAAGCAGCACAACGACCTCTCCCCCATTGTTCGCCACGGCCGACAGCAGATCGAGCAGGCCGTGCGTAAACGACGTGATGCCGCGCACACATACCGCGCGAGCGCACGTCGGAAGGTTGTCGACCAGCACCTCGGCCATAAGGTCAGCCGCCTCGCAGGGCTCGACCATGTCTCGACGGTCCAAGCCGCTCGCATAGGCACTCAACAGCTCGAACACGCGAGCCTCGGCGTCGCTCTTGGGATCGGGCCGGCAAACGTCGCCGCAGCAGCGCTCGGCACCCGTTCCCGCTACGCCCGGCAGCACATCGCGGGCCATGCGTGCAAGCATGCGTACCGTGCCCTGACTGCGCGAAAGCGGCTGCAGGTCGGCATCGTCGCGACGGGCGATCATGTCCGAGAACAGCATCTGGCGTTGCATGTTGTCGACAAAGCTGCGGCCATCGCCCATAAGCTCCCACAGCGAACGAAGCCACGATGCGGGGGTTTTGTAGTCAACGCCCAGCGAAGCGCCAGCAACCGCAGCATCGTGACGGCACAGGTCGAGCTCGACAAACGAGGGCGCCAGCAAAACGGCACGCCCGTGGCGGGCGACCAGGTCGGCGAGCAACGCCGCCTCGGCATCGCTCAAGTCCGTACCGGTATTGGTGGTATAGATTCGAACAGGCATGGTCCTCCACTCAAACCGTTCGCAATAATCAATGCATCCATCCTACCCGCCCACGCGGACAGATTTGCCCCACGCCAACAGATTTGATCCCTTGGGGACGGAGGAAAACGGATCACCGAGGGGTCAGTCTAACCCGATGATCCGTTTTCCTCCGTCCCCAAGGGATCAAAAAACCGCCCCCGAAGGGACGGTTCTGCGCAATTCGTTTTTGCCGCTGGCCTACTCGCCATCCTCCAGTTTGATGAGGATCTTGCGATAGCCACCGTACTCGCCATTAAGCGCCTTGGACACGCGGCTCACCGTGGTGGACGAAGCGCCGGTGCGGGCCTGAACCTCGACATAGGGCTCGCCCTCGTCCAGATAGCGCGCAACCTGCAGGCGCTGAGAAAGATCGCAGATCTCGCGCGGCGTGCAGATATCGGTCAAAAACGCTTGGATATCGTTCTCGTCGTCCAAAAGACTAAATGCGTGGACCAGCTGCTTGACATCAGGCTTGTCAAACATGTTCTCGATATTCATCGATCACCGCCAAACCCGCCAAAAGGCATCGAAGTTGATACTGACATCGGGCATCGTTCGCCCGTTCTATGCAATAGGGCAACGCCTGTGGCTTTTGCCCGTAGCAGTTTAGCACACCACCAAACTAAAGCGACAAGACTCTCTGCCAGCGGCGCATTTTTTAGGACGAGCGCCGTTTTGAAACCGAATGCGCACGCAAGCTACACGAATATCTGAGACAATGGGCGCCCAAACAAGGCCGTGCCCCGCACCCATCCAAGTTGCAAAGGCATGTGCCCCTCACGCCTCTTTGCCACGTCTTGCGCAAGAAAGGATCTCCACCATGCGCTTTTTGCTCAACTGGCTTTTGACCTCAATCGCCATCGCGATTGCAACGTTTCTCGTCCCCGGCATTCAGCCCTTCGGCACGGCCGATGCCTGGGTCTGCTTTGCCTTCGTGGGACTGTTCCTCAACATCGTCGACTCGCTCGTAAAGCCGTTCCTGACGGTCATCTCGCTGCCGCTCACTATTATCACGCTTGGTATTTTTCAGCTCGTAGTCAACAGCTTTATGCTCGAGCTGGCCAGCTACCTGTCGGTCAATCTGCTGGGCGCGGGTATCTCCATTGCCGGCTTTGGATCGGCCTTTATGGGCAGCATCCTGGTATCCATCATGCGCAGCATTCTCGACAGCATCGCCAGGAACTAAAGCGACCGGATACGGACCGCCACAACACGCCAAAACGAAGGCCGTCCATCGCAACGATGGGCGGCCTTGTCATTTGTCGAGCCTCAGAGGGCAGAAAAATCTACCATTTCCACCCCGTCCCCAAATGGCAGGTGGGGCTAGATGACGTAGTCGTAGCCCTCGTTGGGGGCGACGAGCGTATCGAGCGTCACGCCGTCGAGGTAGTCGTTAATGAGCTTGTCCAGGTTCTTCCACACGTCGAGCGTGGGGCACTCATCCGAACGCGAGCAGCCCTTGCAGTCGCCGTCTAGACATGCGACCGGCGCCAGACTACCCTCGGTCAGGCGCAGGATCTCGCCCACCGTGTACTGCTCGGGCGGGCGCGTGAGCACATAGCCACCGCCCTTGCCACGCATGCCCGAAAGCATGTTGGCGCGCACGAGCGTAGCCAAGATGTTCTCGAGATATTTCTCGGAAATCCCCTGTCGCGCCGCAATCTCTTTGAGCGGGATGCGACCGGCCGCCTGGTGCTCGGCCAGATCGACCATAACGCGCAGGGCATATCTGCCCTTTGTGGAAACCAACATATATATTGCTGCCTTTCGGTCTTTTAATTCGTAGAAATTCTAGCCGAAATATTGGTTTTGAAAATACCTATTCCCGTCAAGATGGTTAATCGACTCGTAATAATCTTCTATTTCCTATTGCGTTACTAGGCTTTACTGTCTACTATGCTTGCCAACAGCAAAACGAACAA
>CABRZC010000043.1 GCA_902475375.1 uncultured Collinsella sp.
CCGAGACAGCTACAAATAACGGCAGAAAGCCAAGTACACAGCCCATCCGCAATAACAATTCAACAAGAACAAATATACCCAAAACCAAAGAAAGAGCCGCAATAAAAGCAGCTCTCTCAACAAAGCACCTATCAGCGAAGACGTCCCTCCCTGGCCCGATGGCACCCGAGCGAGACAGGCAGCGTCAACGTAGTCCCCGGGACGCCCGCCTATATCGTCCCGCGCGCAGTTTCGCAGCGCAGCGAGAATGTTTGAGCACGGGATGATATAGGCGGGAGCCCCGGGGATGGACAAACCTACTCCGTCTCGCCCGGTCGAGCGCCGCGGGCCAGGGCGTCCTGGTACTCCTTGACGGCCTTGATCCTCTGCATCGGCTTGAGTCGCTCGAACATGGTGTTGCCGTGCAGGTGGTCAATCTCGTGCTGCAGGCACACGCAGAACAGATCGCCCGAGGCCTCGTAGCGAATCAGGTTGGCGTCCAGGTCATAAGCCTCGACGACGACATGGTCGGGACGCTCGATCTCGCAGCTAATGCCAGGGATGGAAAGGCAGCCCTCGCTAAACGGCACCAGATGGTCGCTCTGCTCAACAATGACAGGGTTGATGAGCACGTAGGGGTCGTAGTCATTCTTGTCGCTGTAGTCGCAGTCGATGGTGACAAGCTGAATGAGCTCGCCGATCTGCGGGGCGGCCAGGCCGCAACCGCCGTTGTCGAACATCATCTTCTTCATCTTCTCGGCAAGCGCCTCGATCGCCGGGGTGATCTCCTCGATGACGGCGCACTCCTGGCGTAGGCGAGGGTCGGGCGACAGTACGATTCCGTTGGCTTCCATGGCCATCCTTTCGGGTTGTTACATCAAATCATAGGCGTCGACGTCAACGCTCACGCTCACGCCGCGCACGGAGCCCGCCTCTTTGAGGCAGGCATCGATATCATCAGAGACATGGTACCCTACCGGCGACTTCACAAGCAGATGGAAGCGGTAACGGTCCTTAGCTCTCTCGATTACACACGAAGCCGGGCCCAGCACCTGCGGCACCGCGCTCCCCGCCCGTAAAAAGTCGGGCGCGGCCGCATGCCAGCGGCGCTTGAGCAGCTTTGCGATGCGGCCGATGTAGTCCCGCGCGTCATCCGCGTTCGATGACCATACCAAGATGTTGACCAGGCGCACGAAGGGCGGATACAGCGCGTCGCGGCGCTGGCCCAGGTCGTAGTCGGTAAAGATTGAACGGTCGTGCTCGGCAACGGCGCGAATGACCGGGTCCTCGGGCAAGTAGGTCTGGATGATGACCTCGCCAGGGCGATCGCCGCGACCGGCGCGGCCTGCGACCTGCTCCAGCAAATCGTAGGCGCGCTCCCCCGCGCGAAAATCTGGCAGCTTGAGGGCAAAGTCGGCATTGACCACGCCCACAAGCGTGACCTCGGGGAAGTCGAGGCCCTTGGCGATCATCTGGGTGCCCAGCAGCACCGCGCAATCGGCGGCATCGAACTGCTCGAGCAGTTTTTTGTGCGCATCCTTGCCACGCGTGGAATCGGCGTCCATGCGAATGATGGCGACATCGTCGGGCAGCATCTGGTGCAGGGCGTCCTCGATCTGCTGCGTGCCCAGGCCCATTTTTGCCAGATAGCGGCTGCCGCATTTGGGACAGCGGCTCGTGGGCGCCGGATAGGGCTGCACACGCCAGGACGAACCACAGGTGTGGCACTGCAACGTATGCGTGCGCTCGTGATACGTGAGCGCGGTTGAGCAGTGGTTGCAGGTGGGGACGCAGCCGCACTCGCGGCACATCAAAAACGGCGCAAAGCCGCGGCGGTTGTGCAGCAGCACGGCCTTCTCGCGACGCTCGACCACGCGTTCCAAACCTTCCATCAGCGGTTTTGAGAACATGGAGCGGCTGCCGTGCGAAAACTCACGGCGTAGGTCGGCAATGCGGACCGTGGGCAGCACGGCGTGTCCCGGGCGCTCGGGCATCTCGACACGCGTCCAGGTGGCACCGTTGTACGTGCCGCGGCGGCAGCGGTCGAGGGCCTCGGCAGAAGGCGTCGCCGAGCCCAGCACGAGTGGACAACGATAGCGGCGCGCCATCTCGGCCGCCACCTCACGCGCATGGTAGCGCGGACTGGAACCCTGCTTATAGCTGGTCTCGTGCTCCTCGTCGATAATGATGAGACCCAGGTCGCTGAGCGGACAAAAGAGCGCCGAACGTGCACCGACGACAACGCGGGCGGCACCGCTGGCGACCATGTCCCACTGGTCTAGGCGCTCGCCGGCCGAAAGGCGCGAGTGGAAGACCGCGACCGTCTCGCCAAAGCGCGAGCGGAAGCGGCCGACGGTCTGGGCCGTCAGCGAGATCTCGGGCACAAGCACGCAAGCAGAGCGGCCAGCCGCGAGCACGCGCTCGATGGCAGAGAGATAGACCTCGGTTTTACCGGATCCGGTGACGCCGTCGACAAGGACCACATCGCCGTGGGCGTCAAGGCGGGCGCGCTCGATCTGAGCGAGTGCCTGTTGCTGGCCGCTCGTGAGCGCGACCGGCGCCTTACCGCTTGCCGAGGACAGCGTGGTCTGCTCGCTGCAGCCACGCCAGGCACGGCGCTCCTCCACCACCACGACGCCGCGTTTTTCGAGCGCCTTGATGGTCGCCGACATACTGTTGTAGAGCAGGTTGAGGTCGCGCGTCGTGACCGGTCCGCACTGGAGCGCCTCGATGAGCTGGCGCTGGCGAACTGCGGTCTTAGACGGCGTATAGTCAAAGCCCTCAGGCGTAAGCATCACCCAGCGGTTTTGGATAGGCTTGACGGCAGGACGTTCGACCGTCCACGCCCCGTCGTCGCCCTTGACGACCCGCGGGCTGCCACCCGGAGGCAAAAACAGGCGCAGGCACTCGGAAAGCGTCGCGACATACTCGCGGCTCATCCAACGTGCAATGCGGGCGGCCTCGGCGCCAAAGAGCGGTTTGCTGAGGATGGCCTCGATGGGCTTGACGCGCGAGGGGTCGAGGGCGTTGTTGCCTTGCAGCTCGCCCAGCCCAGACGCAATGTCGACGATATAGCCCGCGGCCGCACGATTGCCAAAATGAACTAGGACGGTGGAGCCGATCTGGGCCTCGTTGGCAAGAGACTGCGGAATGCCGTAGGCAAACGGCTCGGACAGCGCACGGGTGGGAATGTCGAGGACCACGCTCGCGTAGGCGGCAATGGGCTCGGGTGCAGGCTCGGGCTTGGCCTGCTCGGCCGTGCGGGCATACTTCACGGGAGCTTGCTTAGGCTCAGGCGAACCAAACAGCGATAGTTGCTCGGCCATGGTCTCTGTACCTCCCATCCCTTACGTCTTTAGAAACAAGAGCCCCACTCGTGGTGAGCGGGGCTCGGATACATGCGTTTACGCGACTGTTACAGCGCCATCGTGCGGGCGCGGTCGATGCGCGCCAGGCAGTCGTCGCGGCCGACGAGCGCCATGGTCTCGCCCAGCGGAGGGCTCACCATGTTGCCGCAGACGGCGACGCGCACGGCCTGGAACACCACGCGCTTCTTGAGGTCCATCTGCTCGGGCAGCGGCTCAAGCGCGGCGTCAATGGCCTCGGCGGTCCACTCGTCCACACCCTCGAGCGCGGCCTTGGCGGCATCCAGAATGGCGCCCATGCCCTCCTTGGCCAGGCCCTTGTTGACGGACTTCTCGTCATACTCGAGCGTCTCGGCCGTGGCAAAGATGGGGGCAGCGACGGTCACGGCGTCGGCCGGCATCTTAGTGCGCGGCTTGACGATGGCGGCAAGCGCGTCGATCCAATCCTCGCCGTACTCGACATTACCCTCGATGAGACCCGCCTCGTGCAGCTCGGGGACCATGATCTCGTCGGCAAACTGGGCATCGGACATGCCGTTGATGTACTCGGCATTGACCCAGTCGAGCTTCTTGGGATCGAAGGTCGCCGGGTTCTTGGAAATGCGGTCGAGCGAGAACTTGCTGGCCAGGACATCGCGCGGGATGATCGTGGTCTCGCCGTCGAGCGACCAGCCGAGCAGCGCCAGGTAGTTGACGAACGCGTCAGGCAGGTAGCCGGCATCGCGGTACTCCTCCACCGAGGTGGCGCCGTGGCGCTTGGAGAGCTTCTTGCCGTCGGCACCCAGGATCATGGAGATGTGGGCAAACGTGGGCACGGGCGCACCGAGGGCCTCGTAGACCATGACCTGACGCGGGGTGTTGGAAAGGTGGTCGTCGCCGCGGATGACGTGGGTGATCTTCATCATGGCGTCGTCGACGACGGTCGCGAAGTTGTACGTGGGCGTGCCGTCGGAGCGGAAGATGACAAAGTCGTCGAGCTCCTTGGCATCGAAGGTCACCTCGCCATGGACGGCATCGTGGATGACGACGTCGCCGCGGTTCTCGGGCACCTTGATGCGCAGGACGTAGGGCTCGCCGGCCTCGATGCGGCGGCGTGCCTCCTCGGGATCGAGATCGCGGCAGCGGCGCTGATAGCCCTGGAAGGGGTCCTTGCGCTCCTGGGCGGCCTTGCGGTCGGCCTCGAGCTGCTCCTTGGTGCAGAAGCAGGGATAGGCCTTGCCCTCGTCCCAGAGCTTCTGAGCGACCTGCTTGTACAGGTCCAGGCGCTCGGTCTGGGCGTAGGGGCCATAGTCGCCGCCCACCTCGGGACCCTCGTCCCAGTCAAGACCCAGCCAACGCATGGCGCGCAGGATGATCTGCGTGTTCTCGTCGGTGGAACGGGTGGGGTCGGTGTCGTCGATGCGCAGGATGAACGTGCCGCCGTTTGCGCGGGCAAAAGCCCAGTTATAGATAGCGGTGCGGGCGCCGCCTATGTGCAGCTTGCCCGTCGGTGAGGGTGCAAAGCGGACGCGAACGTCTGATGCCATGGAAATCTCCTCGATTGCAGGATGGATGTCTAACTGCATCAGTATAAAGCAACAATGCGACCTCCGCACAACGGGCACCGACCTACTCATTGGGGACAGGCTTAAATGACTACCCAATGAGCACCCGGCTACTCATTTAAGTCTGTCCCCAATGAATAGGTGCGGAAAGGGTGTGAATGTTGGATTTACGCGCTATGATGTGCCCTTGCATACAGAGCCCGGCGGAATGGTAACGGTCGCCGGGACACGTTTTTCGAAAGGACAATCATGTCAGAAGAACTTCGTTCCATCCCGCCCCAACACGGGTCCTTTGTATTTACGTCGGAGTCGGTGACCGAAGGCCATCCCGATAAGATCGCCGACCAGATCAGCGACGCCGTCCTCGACGCAATCCTCGCCAAAGAAATAGAGCTGCAGGAGCAGGGCTACATTGCGCCCAACGGCGTGCCCGCCAACGTGGAAAACGTCCGCTGCGCCTGCGAGACCCTCGTGACCACCGGCACCGTCATCGTCGCCGGCGAGATCCGCACCCAGGCATACGTCGACGTGCAGGAAATTGCCCGTGGCGTCATCCGCCGCATTGGCTACAACCGTGCAAAGTTCGGTTTTGACTGCGATACCTGCGGCGTCATGAGCCTCATCCACGAGCAGTCCCCCGATATCGCCCAGGGCGTCGACGAGTCCTTCGAGACCCAGACCGGCGCCACCACCGACCCGATCGACCTGATCGGCGCCGGCGACCAGGGCATGATGTTTGGCTATGCCTCCAACGAAACCAAGACCCTCATGCCCATGCCGCACTACCTGGCGAGCCGCCTGGCCGAGCGCCTGGCCGCCGTGCGCCACGACGGTACCCTGCCCTATCTGCGCCCCGACGGCAAGACCCAGGTCACCGTGCGCTACGAGGACGGCAAGCCCGTCGAGGTCACGACCGTCGTCATCTCCACGCAGCACGCAGCCGAGATCGAAGACATGGGCAAGATCAAGGACGACCTCATCGAGCATGTCATCTCGCCTGTCATGGCTGCCGAGAACATGCCGTGGGATGGTGCCGACATCTACGTGAACCCCACCGGTCGCTTTGTCGTGGGCGGCCCCATGGGCGACACGGGCCTGACCGGCCGCAAGATCATCGTCGACACCTATGGCGGCTACGGCCGTCACGGCGGCGGCGCCTTTAGCGGCAAGGACTGCACCAAGGTCGACCGCTCCGCCGCATACGCCGCGCGCTGGGTCGCCAAGAACGTGGTGGCCGCCGGCCTGGCCGATCGCTGCGAGGTCGAGCTGGCATACGCCATCGGCGTGTCCAAGCCGCTTTCGATCATGGTCGATACCTTTGGCACCGCGCATGTCGCCGAGGACAAGATCGTCGAGGCCGTGGAGAAGACCTTCGACCTGCGCCCGGGCGCCATCATCCGCGACCTGGACCTGCGTCGCCCCATCTACGAAAAGACGGCAGCCTACGGCCACTTCGGCCGCGAAGACCCCGACTTCACCTGGGAAAAGACCGACCGAGTCGAAGAACTCAAAGCAGCCTGCGGCCTGTAAGCTAACGAGGAAAGCCACAGCCAAATAACAACGCACAAAAGAAGTACCGCTCCCAAGCGGTACTTCTTTTTTATTTAAACGGTGGTGAAGAAGTTTCGATATGCAGGGTAAGACACGTCACCAGCTCATGAATTTCGTAGCACGAGCGCCTCTACCATGTATCCTAAGTTCCGAGGGCTTTAGTATTTGGTCGATCGCGAGTTCCGCACGAGCCGGAGAGCACTTAATGTGCTCTCCGTGCGAGCAGGACTGCCCGAGCAGGCGACCTTATGCCCCGCCCCTCGGGACGACGAGATAAAGAAGGAGCAGCCATGGCAGGCAAGCCGCAAACACTAGCTACGACCTCGGCATTCGAGATCTTGGGCCCCGTCATGGTCGGCCCCAGCTCGTCACATACCGCCGGCGCCCTGCGGTGCGCCCAGGTAGCAGCCAGCCTGCTGGAAGGCCGCATCACCAAGGTCACCTTTGGCCTGTGGAACTCCTTCGCGCACACCTACCGCGGCCACGGCACCGACCGCGCGCTCGTCGCGGGTATCTTGGGCCTCGATACCGACGACGAGAACATCAAGCAGGCCTTTGACCTCGCACGCGAGCAGGGCCTCGACTATCACTTTGAAATTAAGGGCGACGACGCCTCCATCCACCCCAACACCGTCGACATCGACATGGTCGACGACACGGGCGCCACGGCACAGGTCCGCGGCGAGAGCCTTGGCGGCGGCAAGATGCGCATCAGCCGCATCAACGGCGTCGGCGTCGATATCTCGGGCATGTATTCCACGCTGTTCGTGGCGCACCAGGACGTTCCCGGCGTGCTCGCAGCGCTCACAAACCTGCTTGCCTACGCACACGTCAACATCGCCTTCTGCCGCACCTACCGCACCGAGGTGGGCGGCCAGGCCTATTCCGTCTTTGAGACCGACGGCGCTCCCGACGACACCGTCGTCCCCATGCTGCGCAAGCTCGACAATGTCGATTACGCCACGTTTATCGAGCTCCCGGGCTCGGCCTCGTCGCTCTCCCCCGGCGTCTCGGCCAAGGAGATCTTCGACGACGGCGAGCAGATGCTCGATGCGTGCGCCGAACTCGGTTTGAATATCGGCGCCGTCATGGCCGTGCGTGAGGCGCGTCTTACCGGCGAAGCCCATGCTATCGCAGCCATGCGCCGCGTGCTCGATGTCATGCGCGAGGAGACCACGGCCCCTATCGCCAATCCGCAGCGATCGCTCGGCGGTCTTATCGGCGGCGAGGCCAAACTCGTCGACGCCACCTGCCACAACGATTTGAGCACAAGCCTGATGGGCCCCGTTCAGACCGATGCCGTGGCCCGCGCGATGGCCGTGCTCGAGCGCTCCGCTACCATGGGCGTGATCGTCGCCGCCCCCACGGCAGGCTCCGCGGGCGTCGTCCCCGGCTGCGTGCTGGCGCTCGCCGATCACCTGCAACTCGACGACGAACAGGTCATGAATGCCCTCTACTGCGCCGCCGCCATCGGCCTCAACCTCACCACGAGTGCCTGCGTCGCCGGTGCCGAGGGCGGATGCCAGGCCGAGGTTGGAAGCGCTGCCGCCATGGCCGCCGCCGCGCTGGTCCAGATGATGGGCGGCACGCCCGAGCAGGCGCTCGACGCCAGCTCCATCGCGCTGAGCAACCTGTTGGGCCTCGTTTGCGACCCTGTGGGCGGCCTTGTCGAGGTGCCCTGCCAAAACCGCAACGCCATCGGCGTGGCCGCGGCCTTTAGCTCGGCGCAACTCGCCCTCGCCGGCATCAAGAGCCTGGTGCCGTTTGACCAGATGGCGCACGTGATGCTCTCAGTGGGCCACGCCCTGCCTGCCACGTTACGCGAGACAGCCAAGGGCGGCATCGCGCAGGCTCCGGCGGCACTCTCGGCGTGCGCAAAATGCGGAATATGCGGATAGCGAGCAAAAGCGAACGATAGGTGGGACATATGTCCCACCTATCGTTTATCGCCACTGTTTTCATAACACAAGCAACTGCGTAATCGCTATAATTCAAGCCCAGTTAAAACACGATGAGCCTCAAGGCGAAACTCGAAGGAAATATACACGATGTCGCAAATCGACCGCAGCCAACTGATTCCCAATCCGCAACAGCCCAGCAGGCAGCCCGGAGGAATCCAATCGCCGCGTCCCATCGCGCCAGCCCATGGCCAACAGCACGGCGCGGCAAACACCTCCCCACGCCCCAATCAGGGCCAGCATCAGCAGCGTCAGCAATATCAGCAGCACCAGCAGCGTTCCGCACGTGGCGCCGGTCACAACCAGGGCCCTTCGCACACTCGAGTTTCCAACAACCGCGGCCCCGCCGACAATCGCTCCGCAAAGGGCAATAAGACAGGCGGCAAGACGGCGCTCTTCGTCGTCCTCGGCCTTGTCGCTATCGTCTATATCGTGGGCGTCGTAGCGTTTTCGCAGATTGCCTACCCCAACACCACCATCGCTGGCGTCGATATCTCGTTTTCCAACGCCTCTTCCGCCGCCACCAAGGTCAACTCGGCCTGGAAGCACTACAAGCTCACCGTGTCGGGTGACAACTTTAGCTGGACCTATCAGCCTGAATCCGACGAGCCAATCGTCGACGGCGAGGAGGCTGCCCACGAGATTATCGGCAGCAACGAGCCGCTGCTGTGGCCCTCGCGCCTGATTGCCTCGCTCAGTGGCAAGAACGTTAGCGCGACCAAACACGGTACCATCGACCTGGAACAGGACGTCGACCTGTCCATGCTCTCGGACGCCTTTGATCAAAAGCAGTTCGAAGAGGATCTGGGTGCCGCCATCGACGCATTCAACGAAGGCCGCTCGGGCACCTTTGAGGCATCGAGCTCCTACGACGAGAAGGCAGGCAAGTTCACGATCGAGAAGGCCCGCTCCAACGAAAAGCTCAACCGCGAGCATGTCATTAAGTATGCGGAGATCGAGCTCGCGTCGCTGGCCGAGACCGTCGATCTTACGAAGCTCGGCAACGATGCCTACGAGCCGCTCAACGGCACGCTCACCAACGACCAGATCCAGGCCGCATGCGACGCCGCCAACAACTTCCTGGGCGTTAACGTGACCCTTAAGCTCAACGGCAACGATGCCGGCAAGGTCGACGGCAGCTCGGTGCTGCAGTGGATCAGCTTTGCCGACCCTGCAAACCCCACACTCGACACCTCCCAGATCAGCAACTGGGCAGCAGACCTCGCCAATGGCTTTAACACCGTGGGCTCCACTCGTTGGTGGACGCGCGCCGATGGCAAGCAATGTGCCGTCGAAGGCGGTGACTTTGGTTGGTCTATCGATAGCAGCACGCTTGCAAAGCAGGTCGAGGATGCTATTAACAACAAGCAGACCGGCGAGATTGAGATCAATTACTCCCAGAAGGCCGACACCTTTACCGCCAAGGGCGAGCCCGATTGGAAGGCGTATATCGACGTCGACCTGTCCGAGCAGCACGCGCGCTACTATGACGAGAGCGGCAATATCGTTTGGGAGGCCAACTTTATTTCCGGCAAACCGGGTGAAGACGCCACCCCCGAGGGCGTGTGGCAGATCAACAGCAACGACGGCGCCACCAAGCTTATCGGCGCCAAGGACCCCAAGACCGGTAAGCCCAAATACGAGAGCCCGGTGAGCTATTGGATGCCGTTTGAGGGCAACATGGTTGGCTTCCACGACGCCACCTGGCAAAACGATTCGAGTTTCGATAGTGCCGAATCGTACAAGTGGTGCGGTAGCCACGGCTGCATCAATCTGCGCCTGGCCGATGCCAAGGCACTGCACGATTGCATCAAAGTCGGTCTGTGCGTGGTCGTGCACTCATAGCGCATCACACGCGACACAATATAGTCCAGCGCCGCCTACCTTTCATTGCTGAAAGAAACGCGCCTATGCGCCCGCTCCAACCGGTGGGCGCATATACTTATCGCGGTATGTTCTATAAAGGAGACGCTATGTCGAATGTCCCCACCATCACCCCGGGCCCCAACGATACCGGGCGCGTGCCGGAAGGCGCAACCCAAACGCTGCCGCTTATCACAAGCGCTCCCACGGCACGTCAACACAACAACGAGCAAGGCGGCGCCGGGATATCCGACGATGAGGCCTACGCCGAGCTCAAGGCGAAGCGTGCCGAGCGTCGGCGCAAAAAGCTCATCCGACGCGGCATCGCTGCCGGCATCGTGGGCGGCATGATTCTGATAGCCATTATTGTGAGCGTTGTCCTCACCTCGCAGCCGCAATCTGCAGGTGGACCTGTTACCGACATGGTCATGGAAGGCACCTTTACCACGACCGTCGAGGCAAAAGGACAGCTCAAGCCTATTTCGGCCTCAGTCGTCTCCCCTTCTGTCGACGGTACGGTAGCATCGATCAACGTGCAGGCCGGTCAGAGCGTCAACGAGGGCGACGTGCTCATGACGATCAAAAACGACGAGCTCGATAACGCCGTTGCCGAGGCACAGCGTGCGGTCGCGGCCGCCCAGGAAGACCTGAAAAACGCCCAGGCGGCGTTCGCCGCCGCACAGGCAGCAGCGACATCGGATGCCGATGGAGCAACCGCCTCGACGGATGTAACCGCCAACGTCAGCGCCGTCACGAGCGCCCAGCGCAATCTCGCCTCGGCCCAGGCAACCCTGGACCAGGCAAACGCCAAGGCGGCCGAACGCACCGTAAAGGCCCCCAGCTCGGGTAGCATCGTTGAGCTCAACGCCAAAGTGGGCGCTACGGTGACCGGAGGCATGGTCATGGGCGAAGGCGACACGAGCGGCGGCAAGCAGTGCATGCAGATAGCCGACCTCTCCAAGATGAAGGTGACGGTTCAGGTGGGCGAAAAGGACATCGCCAAGATCGCCGTGGGCCAGAGCGCCAACGTTACCTATCCCGCGTTTCCCGATATCGTGAGCCAGGGCACCGTCACGGCTATCGCATCGGTGGCAAACTCTGACGCCGCCAACGGTGGTGGCGGAAGCGTGACCTTTAACGTGGACATCCTCATCGAGGCACCCGATAGCCGCCTTAAGCCCGGTATGACTGCCGAGGTCTCGGTGGTGACCGAGCAGCTTGACGACGTGGTCATGGTGCCCACTATGGCGCTGATGACCGAGGACGGCGAACACTATTACGTCAACGTGGCAACCGATAACGAAGGCAAGGAAACGCGCCGCGTGAAGGTGACCGTCGTGACGCAAAACGACAACGACGCCGTGGTCGGCAAGACACAGGTTAAGCGCGACGACCAGGGCAACGAGATCAACCCCGACGTGCCGGTTACCAAGCTGCGCGATGGAGACACCATCGTGGTGGATACCGACGCGGGCATAACGGCAGACGGCGGCGACAGTATGCCTGCCGATGAGGGCATGTAATGCGCCCCGTCATCGACATCCGCAACGTGCACCGCATCTTTGAGAGCGAAGCCGGTTGCGCCCACATCCTGCACAACGTGAGCCTGGCGGTAGACCCCGGTGAGTTCGTCGCCATCACCGGTCCCTCGGGCTCAGGCAAGTCGACGCTCATGAACATCCTGGGCTGCCTGGACAAACCGACGGCGGGCGACTATTACCTGCAAGGGCTCAACGTGGCCGAACTCGACGATGATGAGCTCACCGAGGTGCGTGCGCTGAGCATCGGCTTTGTCTTTCAGAGTTTCAACCTGCTGCCGCGTCTGTCGGTTATCGAAAACGTCATGCTGCCGCTGTCCTACACCAATGTGCCGCGCAACCAGCGCGAGATGCGCGCCGTGCACGCGCTGCAAGCCGTCACGCTACCGGTCGACCATTGGGACCACCGCATATCAGAACTCTCGGGTGGACAAATGCAGCGCGTCGCCATCGCGCGCGCACTCGTCAACGATCCGCCCATCATCTTGGCCGACGAGCCCACGGGAAACCTGGACTCGGCAACCGGTGCACTCGTCATGGAAACCTTCCACAAGCTCCAGGAGCGCGGCAAGACCATCGTGCTCATCACGCACGACCCGGGCATTGCCGCCGAGGCCGACCGAGCCGTGACCATCCGCGACGGGCGAATCCATGACGGCGCATATATCGCGCATGCAGCGAACAATCTACGTTGCGCCGTCAACGAGCTACCCGCGATTTGTGCACTTTCTACACCGCCGAAAGGAGCAGAGGCATGAGCACCCGCGATCTTATCCAAGAAGCCCTGCACTCGCTCGAGGCCAACAAGGGTCGTAGTCTGCTCACCATCCTAGGTATCGTCATTGGCATCGCCTCGGTCATAGCCATGACCTCGCTCATCGGCGGCATCCAAAACAGCTTGGTCAACAGCTTGGGCCTCAACGCAGCCCGCATGGTGCAGATCTACTCGTCCCAAGAGCTCACCGATTCGGACGTCGAGAAGCTACGAAAAATGGTGCCGCAAATTGAGCAGATCGGCATCGTCGACAGCGCCTATTCAGAGTACAAAGTTGGAGATAAAAGCTATACCGTCATGGCCCAGGGTGTCGATAGCGACATGCTCGACGCCGTGGGCGCCAGCAAGATCGTCGCCGGTCGCACCTATAGCGACATCGAGTCCAAATCCGGCGCGCGCGTGGCGCTCATCGGCCGCGGCGGCGCCGATCAACTGTACGGCAACGAACAGGACGCGATTGGCAAGACCATCAAGGTTTCAAGCGGAGACGTGCAGATCATTGGCGTCATCGACGGCGGCAACGACTCCATGGGCTCACTGAGCCTGTACATGCCCCGAGCAACGATCGCCGAGCTCTACGGCGACGACAATCCGTCGTTTCCCAGCGTGACGGCACTCGCCGCCGAGGGCACCGATATGGACAAGCTCTGCAAGACGATCGAATCCAAGGTACGCAGCATGAAGGGTATCTCGGAGGACGACGAGTATGAAAGCGTGTCGGCAAGCTCCATGAAGAGCGCTATCGATGCCCTCAACTCCTTTATGGGCGCCTTCTCGCTCATCATGGGCGCTGTTGCGGGCATCTCACTTTTAGTGGGCGGCATCGGCATCATGAACATGATGCTAACCAACGTGACTGAGCGCATTCGCGAAATTGGTATTCGCCGCGCTCTGGGCGCAAGCCGACGTGATATCACCGCCCAGTTTTTGGCCGAATCCTCGGCGCTGTGCATCACCGGCGGCATTCTAGGTGTCGTGATTGGCTATCTGCTGGCCTGGGGACTCACGTTCTTTGCCGCCAACTCGGGCATTATGAGCGAGTTTGGAGCCACTGGGACGATTACGCCGAGCTTCTCCATTACGACCGTGTTGATCGCGTTTGCCGTATCGGTTGGCATCGGCGTAATCTTTGGCTTCTACCCCGCTCGCCGCGCCGCAAAGCTCGATCCAGTCGAGTGCCTGCGCTATCAGTAAGCCGTGACCTTACGCGCGCAACAATTTGGGCCCGGACCTGCGTTACTTCGCAAGGTCACGGGCCCAAATTGTTGCCAGTGATGCAGGCTAAGCTATCCGAGCTTAGATTCCAAACTCGACAGGCCATTAAGAGTCAGATCGTTGGCGACCGCCGAGACGCGCTCAATGGGAACCGAGCCGTCCGACAACGCCCACGTACGATAGATGCCGATAATGCCGGACAGCAAAAACGCCAGGTAGAAATCGAACATCTCGTCCTTTAGACCCTGGGGCAGCAGATCGCGCTCGGCGATCTCGTGCTCGAGCGGCACGCGCAGGCGAGCCATAAAGTCATCGAGCGGAATGTTTTCGATCAACTGGCGATTGAGCACCAGGTTGTTGCACAGAGCCTCGTTAACGGTCTTGAAAAAGGACGCCGCAGCGCCAAGTGCGCGCTCGTTGGTGTCGCCACCCATGGAGGAAAGCGTCTTTTCGACCGAATCGACGATCATCTCGACCACATCGACGGCAATGGCATCGAGCAAACCGTCGACCGTGCCAAAGTGCACGTAGAAGGTCTTACGGTCGACGTTTGCCTCGCGTGCGATGGCGCTAACCGTAATATTGGCCAGGGGCTTTTCCATGAGCAGTCGCTCAAACGCCGAAAGAATCGCATTGCGGCTGCGGACGATGCGACGGTCAAGGCGCGGTTTAGTGGTAGCCATAGACGTGTCCCCTTCATGTCAACTGCCCACCAGTAAGTCCTCTACATGTGGGAGATAATCAACGTAAGAGGATTATCCTACATCTCACATCGCAATGACGAGCGTCATCAAGAACGCACGACTCGCCGACCGGGCCCTAGGACCGCTTCTTTTTATTGAGCGCCGCAGGGGAAACGCGAATGCCGTCGCCAGTCTGACGAACGTAGGTCTTGCGAGCTGGCTTAGAGGCCACAGCAGCCTTTTGAGCACGCTGATTGGGATCCACGGTAACCTGGCACGCAGGATGTGCCTTAACGGGCACAGAGGGCGTCTGAGGAGTGCGTCCGAGCTTTCGCATCACACGGTCCCAGCGCGCATGAATACTCTCGTTGTGAGCACTCTTAAGGCCCAGCAGGGGCGCGGCCAAAATGGTCGGCGCGATAAAGGTGATCAAACGCCACAGCAGATAGCCGGCGGTCGATGCCGTGCCAAAAAAGTGTCCCAGGAACAGTGCAAAGCCGCCCTCGGCACCACCAGTGCCGCCGGGCAGCGGAACGGCGGAGCTCAGCAGCTGGACAAAGGCACTCGCAGCCATGACCGAGAAAAAGTCAACTTCGTGGTGGCCAAACGAAAGCATCAAAAAGTACGGAACCAGGTAGAAAAACGCCAGTTGCAGCATAGTGATAACGACCGTGAGCAGCATGGACGAAAAATGGCCGGCAGAAAGTTTGAATTTCTCGGAAAACGAGTAGATCTCGCCATCGACAAAGGTGCGCCAGCCCTCGATCTTTGTGGCCGAGACGCCCACGCGCTCGAGCCAATTGATGATGCAATGAGCGACGCGTGTGACGGTCTTGGGCATCAACGCCACGGCAAAGATGCCGAGCAGGATGCAGCAGTGGCCGCCAAAACTAAAGACGCACAACAGCGTCATGTCGCCATAACGCTCGGCGAAAAACGGCATGCGGGCGAGCAGCAGGATGGCGCCCCATGCCACCAAACCAAATTGGTACACGATAAAGCGCGTGAACTGTGTGGCGCCTGCTTCGCCCACGTTTTGACCGGCTTTGGTCAGGCGGTAAATCTGGGCAGGCGTAGAGCCCATCATCATGGGCGTCAGGTTGCCAAAGAAGATGCCGCTCGCCTCGACCGAAATGAGGTCGCGGATACCGACGGGCGATTCGGGGTCGAGCCAAACGGCGATCGCGTACGCCACGATGCCAAAAACAAGATACAGAAACATACAAAAGCACGCAGCAAAGAGCCAGGGCATCTGAACGCTGGACATAGCGGCCCAAAACTGCCCCATCTGCCCAGTCACGACCAGATAGACGATGTAGCCGATTAGCACAACGCCGATGAAGATAGCGCCGCGACGCGCGCTCTTGTTGTCATCGCCGCCAGAAACCTCGACCTGGGGCTTTGGGCTATGCTGAGAGGACTCCGTCATGAGGCTCCTTCTGACCGTCAAAGTACCTGGCCTATTGTACCCGTATGGGAGATGAGCAAAACGTAAAGCTATGAGGCAAATGGGATTAACAGACCAGACCACTTGCAATAAAAAACCCGGCCTTCTTACGAAAGACCGGGTATCTAAAACATGGTAGCCCGTACCAGATTCGAACTGGTGATCTCCGCCTTGAGAGGGCGGCGTCCTAAACCGCTAGACGAACGGGCCA
>CABRZC010000044.1 GCA_902475375.1 uncultured Collinsella sp.
TAACCAGTTGAGGTCAACTATATCAACGGTCATCGACCATGCGAACACCGTTGACAATCGTACGACAGCTGCGGGATGCGAACACCTCGCTGTCTGATAAATAATTATCAGATTGATAAGATTTTGTCATATAGAAATCGGCGAGCGGTAAAGTGGAAACAAAGCGGTCGAGGACTACCTCCTCGCCCGCATCGCCCACCGCATCAACGACAAACCAAATGGATCCTGCTGGCATCAAAATGCATGCGCAGCGTCTCGCCTGCTTGCGGCAGCTCGTCGACAGGCATGCCCACTTTGTTGACCTTCCACTGCAGGCGCGTCGGCGCATCGGCACGCGGCACATCCAGCAGCACCAGGCGCTCAAAACGCGAATCGCTCACGCGGGCCACATGCAGATCGTAGCTGTTACGACCGCGCTCAGCGCGGTTGTCCACATGGAAATAGCTCGCACGAATACCCAGGTACGCCACATTATCGGGAACCTCACGGCCCACGTTGAAGGTCATGCCCCAGTCCAGGGCTTCAACTTCCTGAAGCTCGATCTTGCGCGCGCGGCTCGTATTCTTGCAGCCCGTCAGACGCAGCGCAGCCAAGGTTTGCGGCCGGCGGACCACGTCCTCGACGGAGCCGATCTCCTCCATATGCCCGTCGTGCATCACACAAATGCGCCGGCACAGGCGGCACGCTTCGTCGATGTCGTGGCTCACGTAGAGCACGGTACGGTTGCACACATCGAACAGGTCGAGCATGTTCTGTTCGAGCGCGCTCTTGAGATACGCGTCGAGCGCGCTCATGGGCTCATCGAACATAAAGATGCCCGGATGCGCCGCCACCATGCGCGCAAGCGCCACGCGTTGCTGCTGACCGCCCGAGAGGCGCACGGGGTAGCGGTCGACAAAATCGGCCAGACCGAAAATGCCCAGATAACGCTCGGCGAGCTTTTTGCGCGCGGCGGCGTCACCCGCATCCTTAACACCGGCGCACACGTTATCGGCCACCGTCATGTTGGGAAACAGCTGATAGTTTTGGAACAGCAGGGCGCATTTTCGCTCCTGGGGCGACAGGTTGATACCCGCCGCCGAGTCAAAAAAGGTCACGCCGTTGACGACGATCTTGCCCTCGTCGGGTGTCTCCACGCCGGCAATGCAGCGCAACGTGCAGCTCTTGCCGCAACCCGAGGCGCCCAGCAGCGCCACACGCTCCTCGCCGGCATCGAGCTGAATGTCGAGGGTAAAGCCCGGATAGCGCTTTTTGATATCCAGAACGAGCGACATGGCTTATCGACCTCCCTTTGCGACCGCGCCATCGCGCATAAGCTCGGCCAGCGCCTCGCGATCGATACGCAAGGCATCACCGCCCACCGGGTCAAGCGAATCGCCCTGTCCGGCGAGCTCTTTGGCCTGCTTGCGCTCCGCACGGGAAAGGCCCCGCTCGCGATACTTTTGAGAATGCGCCGTGTACATGTTGATGAATAGGATGACCAGGAAGCTGAACGCTATTACGACCACGACCCAAAAGAGAGCCACCGACGTATTGCCGCCCATCCACTCAAAGTAAATCGCAATGGGAATGGTCTGCGTAATGCCGGCGTAGTTGCCCGCAAAGAACAGCGTGCAGCCGAACTCGCCCATCGCGCGAGCGAAGGCGAGCACCGTGCCCGCCGCGATTGAGGGCCAGCCGAGCGGCATCATAAGCTTGGTGAAGATGCGAAGCTCGGACCATCCCAGGGTTCGTGCGGCGTCGAGCATCTGCGTGTCGAGGCTCTCGAAGGCTCCGAGCGCTGTGCGGTAGACCAGCGGAAACGACACAACGACGGCCGAAATAACCGCCGCGGGCCAGGTAAAGACGATCGAGATGCCGCGCGCGATCAGCCACTGGCCCACCCCGGTCGAGCGGCCAAACAGCATGAGGAGCAGAAAGCCGCAGACCGTGGGCGGCAGCACCATAGGAATCGTAAAGACCGAATCGAGCAGGCCCTTGATGCGACTCGAGGTACCCATAGTCTTCCACGCGGCAAACAAGCCCAGCGCAAAGGAGATCAGCAGGGCAAGGCCGCTCGTTTTGATAGACACCCAAAACGGGCGGTAGTCGATGCCGCCTAAAAAGGAGGCCAGAGAGGTCAAGGGCCCCTGCTCATCCCGCAACACGACAGACGATGCCTCTACCATTTGAGCGCTATCAAGCCAACGCGCGCCGCCCTTGGCATCACCCGAGGCCGATGCAATCACCACATAGCGGTCCCCATCCGCACCGCGCTCGTCAAAGCCATAGGTATAACCGCCGGCATCAAACGTTGTTTCCGCCGTAACATACCAAGGAAGATCAACGTCCCCTAGCTGCGCACCTCCCATGGAGTTTGCGCTGTCGAGCTCGCAGACGAGGGCCTTGAGACCCGATACGCACTCGTTGTCCTGCGGATCCAATCCAAACTTCTCGACCGCCTTGGGCGATATCCACACCACAACGCGATCGGCAGCAGGCGCCACTACAAGGTCCACGTCCTCGTCAACGGGAAACCGGAAGCCCTCAGGCTGGCCCTCCATGGCACGAGCGGTCCCCTTGGCCAACCGCTCAAAACCCTCGATCCCATAGGAAAGCCCATGAGCGGTCGCAGCAACCTGGGCCCCGTCCTCAGCGTCCCCAGCAAACGCAAATCCCGGCACCCAGCAAAGCGCGAAGGTCAAAGCACAGGCGACAAGCATGCGGAATCTATTAAGCACGAAAAGCTCCAAGCGAATACAAGGACGGAGTGAAACACAAAACGATGGAATTATCGCGCCAAGCCGCACTACGCGGAAAGCTCAAAGCCGTACTTAGCCCAAATCTTCTGAGCCTTCTTGTTGGACAGGCAAAAGTCGATGAACGCCTTAGCCTCGTCGGCATGTTCGGAGCTCTCGGCAACGGCGCCCGGATACACGATGGGCTTGTGCGAGTCCTCGGGACACACGAACGCCTCCTCGATGCCGTCGTAGCGGAAGATATCGGAGCTGTAGACAAAACCGGCCACGCAGTCGCCTGTGGACACATAGGCGGCAGCGGTACCAACTTTGTCGGCCAGTGCGACCTTGTCGGCGATCTCGGGAGCATACTCGCCGTCGTCGCCTTCGGTGCCGGTGTAGAGGCCCACGGAAGCCAACGCCTGGTTGGCGTACTTGCCGGCGGGGACGGTCTTGGCGTCGCCGATGGCGATCTTGCCGTCCAGATTCGCGACGTCGGCGATGGCCTCGACCTTGGTGTCGGAGCCCTCGGCACGAATGATCACGAGGTCGTTGACGAACATATCCTCACGCGTGTCGGCATCGACGAGCTCGACGGTCTCAGCGTCATCCATGGTGCCCTTGGAAGCGGTGATGAGCACGTCGACCGTGGCACCGGCACGCATCTGCTCAACGAGGTCGCCGGACGCCTTAAACTGCGTGTCGGCAAAGGTGGTACCGGTCTGCTCGGTGTAGAGCTTCTGAACCTCGGGCAAAGCCTTCTCGAGCGAGTTGGCAGCAAAGACCTGCAGCTCGACGGTTTCCTTCTTGGAAGAGGCCTTGGCGGAGCCGGCATCGGAGCCGGTCGCCTCAGGCTCCTTGTTGCCGGAGCAGCCGGCAAGCCCAAGGCCGGCAGCGGCGACAGTAGAGAGCGAGACGAATCCGCGGCGAGAAACCATATCGAACATGTTCAACCCTTTCGGACCTTGTGCCCGGGTACCCCACCGCGAGCTATAATCTGCAATCAGATTATACTTTCACGCGAATAATGTAAGTGATAAAGATTTCTCGTCTGATAATTTTCTTTTGCCGATAGTCTCAGGACGTTCCGCGCTGTCGCTGCATAAAAAGGCGGAGCGACTCGTAAAGTCGCTCCGCCGCAGGTAGTGCGATTATTTGGCGTGCCCGCCGCCCGCCGTCATTTGGGCCGCATGCTCCAGTTGATCGCTCACGGCCTCCCAGCTTTCGCGGGCCGCTTTCGTGGATCCCGGAAAGTTGATGACAAGCGTATGCCCACGCTGCATGCACGCGGCGCGCGAGAGCATGGCGCGGCGCGTCTTGGTCATCGAGTACGCACGGATCGCCTCGGCAATACCCGGCACGTCGCGATCGCAGACGGCACGCGTCGCCTCGGGCGTCACATCGCGCATCGAAAGCCCCGTGCCGCCGCAGGTGAGCACGACATGGGCGTGGCACTCATCGGCGGCTTCCACAATGGCATCACCAATCTCGCTGACGTCATCGCGCACGACCACATGTGAGGCGACCGTCCAGCCCTGTGCCTCGATAAGTTCCTCGAGTGCGGCTCCGGCCTCGTCCTGGGCAAGATCGCGCGTATCCGAGCACGTCACAATCGAAATCTTCAACTCCATAGCATTCCTCCTACAACACGGCGCCCTCGGGCAGGTCGACGCGAACAACGTCCACGACATCTCCCGCCTTGAGCTCGCACGGTCCTTCGTCAATACGCAGTAGACAGTTGGCCCGCTGCATCGTGCCGAGCAGCGCCGAATTCTGCGTCTTGGCCTCGGTCACCAACAGCTCACCGGTCTCGGGGTCGCGCAAAACCGTGGCGCGATCGAAGAAGCGTCGGTCCTGGCGCTTCTTTACGCCGTGCGTCAATATCGCCTGCTGCACGGGACGCGCACCCTCGGCAAAGCCGCGCATCTTGCGGATCGCGGGGCGGGCGAGCATCTCAAAGCCCACATACGCCGCCGCGGGATTGCCCGAAAGCCCCAAATACGGCTTGCCCCCAAGCAGGCCAAACGTGATGGCTTTGCCGGGACGCATCGAAATGCGGTCGAAGAGCACCTCGCCCTCGCGCTTGACCAGCGCCGTCACGTAGTCGTAATCGCCCGCCGAGGCACCGCCGCTCGTAATGACAAAATCGCACTCCTGCACGGCGCGATGCACCAGCTCGGCAATCGCCTGCTCATCATCGGGCGCAATGCCATAGAACACCGGGTCGGCGCCGGCATCGAGTGCCTCGGCCATCAACGCCGACGAGTTGGAGTCGCGAATCTGCCCGCGTGCCGGCAGCTCACCCGGCGCGACCAGCTCCGTGCCCAGCGAGATAATGCCCACGCGCGGAGCGGCATGGACCTTCACGCTCGCGCAACCGGCGCTTGCCAGCAGGCCAGCGCCGGCCGGGGCCACAACCTCGCCGGCGTGCATCACAACATCGCCGGCATGGGCCTCCTCGGCGGCAGAGCGAACGTTCTCCCCCACTTTAGCAGGCGCCGAAAAGCTCACGTGCGAGCCCTCGTTGCCGTCGCCGTCAAGCACCTCGACGATCTCGTATTTCACCACGGCATCGGCACCTTCGGGTACCGGCGCGCCCGTCATGATGCGGACGGTCTCGCCCGCGCCAATTGTGCCCTCAAACACATGGCCCGCGGCCTCGTGTCCGATAACGTCGAGCGTCACCGGCGCCTCGCCAGATGTCTGCGCCAAGTCCGCCGAGCGCACGGCATATCCGTCCATAGCGCTGTTGGCAAACGGCGAAATGTCGATATCGGCCACCGCGTCCTCTGCCAAGGGAAGACCGGCGGCCTGCCACACGGGAATCTCGACAACTTCGGTGCGATTCACGTGCGACAAGACGATCGCCTGTGCGTCCTCCAACGGAATGAGTTTCTCAGCCATATGCACCTCTTAATGCCACGGCGCACAACAGGAGCGCCGATTCTTTATGCTTGTCTCAGTATAATCCCCCGACGCACGACCGCGACTCGGCCTGTACCCGCAAATACACCTGTCGGTTGCAAGCCGCGAAACAGAATGGAAACCAACCCACCGGCTCGTCGCGTTTACCGCGTTTTATAATGCTCGTGTTGCAACCCAAAAGAGGAACGTATGGCTTTTACCGACAAACCCGAAAGCGCAAACGAGGCGCAGGATCATTCCCAGCCGCTCGACGACGGCGGCCTTTTCTCCCTTAACGACGTCATCACGGCAGGCAGGCAACAGCTCACCCGCTCCGAGCATCTCTTGGCTGCCGACACGCGCCGCAACGCCCGCAACCTACTCGCGAGCGCCAAGCTGCTCGTGCTCGTAGTTATCGTCTCGCTCGCCATGGGCGTTGCCGCTTGGGCGTTTTTGGCCTCGCTGAATATCGCGACCGACTATCGCGAGCACCATGAGTGGATTTACGCGCTGCTTCCCGTTGTGGGCGTTGCCACCGCATGGGTGTACAAAAACCACGGCCTCGCCGCCAAGCGTGGCAACAACCTGGTCATCGACTCCGCTCTGGGCACACGCCTCATCCATATGCGCATGGCCGTCCTCACCTTCGTCTGTTCCACGCTCACGCACCTAACGGGCGGATCGGCCGGTCGCGAGGGAGCCGCGGTGCAGATTGGCGGCACCATCGCCAGCAACATCTCGAACCTCGCCCACCTCAAAAAGCATGACCACCACGACCTCATGCTCGCCGGCATCTCGTCGGCCTTTGGCGCCGTATTCGGTTCGCCCCTTGCCGGAGCTTTCTTTGGCATGGAGATGTGCTTTATCGGCAAGATCGACTACACCGCGGGCATCTACTGCCTGGTCGCCTCGTTTACCGGCTACTTTACATCACTCGCCCTGGGTACCGAGTACGAAGCGAATGTCATTGCCAACGTTCCCAACATGACGCCCAAAACGGTCGTTATCGTTGTTATCAGCGCAATTTTCTTCGGCCTGACGGCACGCCTCTTTGCCTGGTCGGTTCGAACAGTCAAGAACCTGTACGGTCGCTTTATCACCAATTACCTCGTTCGCGCACTTATAGGCGCACTCGTGGTTTTGGCCGCCTATGCCCTCCTCGACGCCTGGGACTACGCCGGCCTTTCCACGTGGCTTTCCGGCGCCGGATTTGCAGGCAACACCACCCTGGCGGACGCAGTCATCAAGTTGGTCGTCACAGCGCTTACCCTGGGCGCGGGCTTCCAAGGCGGCGAGGTCACGCCCCTGTTTGGCATCGGTGCGGCACTCGGTGGCTGGATTGGTTGCCTTACCGGGCTCGACCCCAGTTTTCTGGCGGCTCTCGGCATGCTCGGCGTGTTCTGCGCCGGTCTCAACGTGCCCATCACCACCTGCATGATGGCCATCGACCTGTTCCACGGCACGGCCGCCGGGTTCTTTGCCATCGTGGCCTTTATCAGCTACCTAACCGGCGGACACCGCGGCGTGTACCCCGCCCAGCGCATCATCTCACCCAAGCGCCGTTCGCTTATTGTGGATGAGGGCGGTACGGTAGCGGATGCTATCGAGCGCCACAACGACCTGATAGAGTAGACGTTAGTATTCGCCGTGCAGCCACAATCGGGGGCAATTCGACCCGAGCGCGACCGCACCGTCACGTTATACGCCGGGAGTCACCCCATGCACGCAACTGATTTTGGTCGCACGCTCATCATCGCCAACCCAGCCGCCCAGTCGGGTGCGGCGCGCGAAGTTGCCGAGCGCCTGCAACGCTTTTTGGATATGACCGCGCGCGCATCCCAGTTTGACCTGGTGCTAACCGAGCACATGGGACACGCCAAGGAGCTTGCCGCACAGTCTCAGGGCTATCGCACCGTTATCGCACTCGGCGGCGACGGCGTGATCCACGAAGTCGTCAACGGGCTTATGACGCAAAAGGAGGACGCCCACCCCGCTCTTGCCGTCCTGCCCGTGGGCTCCGGCAACGATTTTGCCCAGACGCTCGATATCGAAGATTTCTCCGGCAAGGATTTTGGCGCGCTACTCACCTGTGAGCTGCAGCGTCAGGACATCGGGCGGATTCGCTCATGGAACCCCGCAAGCGGCAGCGGCGAGGCGATCGTCGAGCATTACGACCAGACGCTCTCCGTCGGTATTGATGCCGCCATCGGCCTTGGCACCACCGAGCTGCGCAAAAAGACCGGCTTGACGGGTGCTCCGCTCTACACCCTTTCGGGACTTGAGCAGTTTGGCCTGCGCTATCGCAACTACCCCATGACAGTCAGCTTTGACGGCGCGCCCGCCGAGCGCGTGAGGGCGATCATCATGGCGATTCAGCTTGGTCCTACCTATGGCTCGGGCTATCGCATCTGCCCCGATGCCGACCCCTGCGACGGCATGCTCGACGTCTGCTACGCCTGCGGCCCCGTCCCTCGCGCGGTAGCCCTGCCTATGTTCCTTTCGGCCAAGGACGGCCACCATACCAAGTTGCCACCGGTTCGCATGCGCCGCTGCCGCCATGCCGAGCTAACTTTTGAGGAGCCCGACTACCCCATCCAGGCCGACGGCGAGCCCATCGTCGCCTCGCGCATCGAAGTCGACATCCTACCCGGCGCCCTCCAAGTCTGGCACCCAACCCGCTAACCCCACCTAAGTTGCGGTGAAATAGGGACTGTTTATGCAGTTAAAGCCGCAAACAGTCCCTATTTCACCGCAACTTATTGAGAAGATCATTCCTCCCCGCCCGGCTTGCGACGGTTAGCCTTTTTAATCGCATTGAAGTGCTTGTCGTTGAGCCTGCGCTGGCGCGATCGCTGGGGCACTTTGGTCTTGACGCGACGGCGCGGCGGACGGCCACGACGCTCAAGCTCTGCGCGCAGCTTACGCAGGCAGCTCGCGCGATTCTGAAACTGACTACGGCTCTCGCGCGCCGTCACAACAATCCCCGTGGGCCCATGCTTCATACGCACCGCCGAGTCCGTCGTGTTCACGCCCTGCCCGCCCGGACCCGTCGCATGAAACACCTGCACCTCGCAATCGCGCGCCAACTCCTCGGCCGACATCTCGGCATAGCGCGCATACTCGCGCCATTCCATCTTGTTCTCGTCCATATCAGCACCTCCCCTCATACAAAAAAAATGTGACAAAGGGACAGTCCCTTTGTCACATCGCATACCAATCGCTTGTGTTGCGCGCTTAGGCGAAGGTGATCTCGCCGTTCTCGCAGTCCATATCGGCGATACGGGCCAGGCTCTCAACGCGGAAGCCGCGCTTACGGAGCTTATCGCCGCCGCCCTGGAAGCCCTTCTCAACGGCGATGCCAATGCCGGCAACTTCGGCGCCCGCAGCCTCGCAGATCTTAATAAGGCCCTCAAGCGCGCAGCCGTTGGCCAGGAAGTCGTCGATAATCAGGACCTTGTCGCCCTCGGACAGGAAGCGCTTGCCGACGATGACCGGGTACTCCTTCTGCTTGGTAAAGGAGTAGATGGTCGTGGCATACTGCTCGCCGTCAAGGTTGATAGACTGCGCCTTCTTGGCAAAGACCACCGGCACGCCGCCAAAATGCTGAGCCGCGATGCAAGCCATGCCAATGCCCGAAGCCTCGATCGTCAGGATCTTGTTGATCTCGACACCCTCGAACAGACGGGCCCACTCGGCACCCATGCGGTCGAACAGCTCAACGTCGCACTGGTGGTTGAGGAAGGCGTCAACCTTAAGGACGTTACCGGCCTTTACGATGCCGTCATGGCGAATACGATCCTCAAGCTCCTGCATGGCGCAACCCCTTCTCGCGGCAACGATACCGCGCGATTAATAAACGTTGTTCGATAGTCTACCACGGACCGACCCCCGCCCGTCCCACAAGCCGCATCGCACCATAAAGCCGCAAGACCAGTAGATGGGCCGATTCGTGGCAAGCCTGCCTCCACAAGCTAATGGCGGGCGCGCACCCTCACCAAACGCACCATGGCAAGCGCAAAGCCCACGGCGGCCACAGCCATGAGCACGTAGAACACCGAACGGAAACCAAACAGGAACACATCCGGACGGCCTGCAACAAAACTGGTCACGGCCTCGCCCATCGCCACGCTCATCTGCCCATACAGGATATGCGACGCCGCCGTAATGCCCGCTGCCATACCCGCATAGCGCGCCAGGCTACCCAGGCTGCCTGCAAAACCGAGCGCCTCGCGCGGGGCCGAACCCATATACAGCGAGTTGTTGGGGCTCTGGAAAATCGACGTACCGCACGACATAAACGCGACACAGCACACGATCACAGGGATAGAAGAGTGCTCATCGAGCGTGCTTACCGCAAAAAGACCGCATACGTACACGCCCAGGCCGACCGCCGTGGGGCCCTCGCAGCCAACACGGTCCGAAACCGTACCCGAAAGCGGTCCGATAAAGGCATTCACCATCGGCAGTGCCAAAAAGAGCAGTCCGGAAATGTCAGAACCAAAGCCGTGGGCGTCCTGAAAATAGAACGGCAGAATAAACTCGGATGCGCCAATGCCAACGAACACGATGAGCATGCAGGCAAGGTTGATAGTGAAGGCCGAATTTGCAAAGCAGCGACGAGCAGCCTCGATCAGGGACATGGGGCGCTCGCCGGCCTCCGGCTTAACATGCGGCAGCGTGTAGAGCCCCACGATAAACGAGATGACGCCGATGGGCAGGTTGATGAGGAAGATACTCTCCCAGGGAAAGCTTGCCACCAGCATGCCACCGAGCACGGGGCCACACATCATGCCGAGGGCCACGAAGGTCGCAAGAATACCCATGGCACGGCCTCGTTCGCGCGCCGGGAACGACTCGGTGATGATACCCATGTTGTTAGCCATGGCCGCCGCGCAACCGACGCCTTGAACGATGCGCGCCAGAATAAGAACTTCGAGCGAGGCCGAAAGGCCGCAAAGCAGCGAACCGGCCGTAAAGACGATTACGCCCAGCTGGAATACGCCGACCTTGCCGCGCACGTCGCCCAGGCGGCCAAACGGCAGCATAGCCACGCACGTCGCAAGCAGATACACCGAGCTCACCAGCTGAATGCGATCGAGGCCCACGCCCAGCTCCTTTTGCATCACGGGCAGCGCCACGGTCACGACGGTCGAATCCAGACACGACATAAACGTCATGATGAGCACGGTAAACAGAATCGCCCATTTGTTCTTGCCATGGGTGTCGCCCTCTAGAGCAATGTGCTCACGGCGCAGCTGCTCTGCGGTTTTCTCCATATCCATCCTTTCGAGTGGCGCAACGCAAAAAACGGGGCCCCAATCGCCTGCAAACAGCCGCGATTGGGGTCCCGCCTACGGAATCGGAACGAAAGGTCACCGAAGCTTTCTGCCAGCATCGGCACCTTGCACGAACGCTAGCCTAGCACTGCTCGAGCGCCCGCTCAAGGTCGGCAATCAGGTCGGCCGTGTCCTCGAGGCCGCACGACAGGCGCACCATGTCGGCGGAGATGCCACAGGCGATGAGCTCCTCATCGTTCATCTGGCGGTGCGTGGCATTAGCGGGATGCAGGCAGCAAGTGCGGGCATCTGCCACGTGCGTGGCGATCTGGGCGAGCTTGAGGCTCTTCATAAAGGTCTCGGCCGCCGCGCGACCACCGTTAAAGCCAAAGCTCACAACACCGCAGGTACCGTTGGGCATGTACTTCTGAGCCAGGTCATAGTACTTATCGCCCTCCAGGCCCGGATAGCTCACGAAGCGTACCTTGGGATGACCCTGCAGGAACTTGGCAACGGCCAGGCCGTTCTCACAATGACGCGGCATGCGCACATGCAGACTCTCGAGCGAGCTGTTCAGGAAGAACGCCGCCTGCGGGTTCTGCATGGGGCCAAGGTCGCGCATGAGCTGCGCGGTGGCCTTGGTAATGAAGGCGCCCTCGCGACCGAACTTCTCGGCATAGGTCACGCCGTGGTAGCTCTCGTCGGGCGTGGTGAGACCCGGGAACTTGTCCGCATGGGCCATCCAGTCAAACTGACCGTGATCGACGATCACGCCGCCCAGGTAGGCAGCATGTCCATCCATGTACTTGGTGGTGGAGTGCGTAACGATGTCGGCGCCCCACTCAAAGGGACGGCACATCACGGGTGTCGGGAAGGTGTTGTCGACCATCAGCGGCACGCCGTGGTCATGTGCGGCCTTGGCAAAGCGCTCAATATCGAGCACGGCAAGGGCGGGGTTGGCGATCGTCTCGCCAAAGACGAGCTTTGTATTGGGCTCAAAGGCTGCCTCGAGCTCCTCGTCGGTGCAGTCGGGGGCAACGAACGTGCAGGTCAGACCCATGCGCTCCATGGTATGGGCGAGCAGGTTATAGGTACCGCCGTAGATGGCAGAGCTCGCGACCACGTGATCGCCGGCACCGGCAACGTTAAAGATCGCAAGGAAGTTCGCAGCCATGCCCGAGCTCGTGAGCATCGCAGCGGTGCCGCCCTCCATCTCGCAGATCTTGGCGGCAACCAGATCGCACGTGGGGTTCTGCAGACGGCTGTAGAAGTAGCCCGACTCCTCCAGGTCAAACAGCTTGCCCATGTGCTCCGACGTGTCGTACTTCCACGTGGTGGACTGGTAGATAGGCACCTGGCGCGGCTCCGCGTCGCCCGGGCGATAGCCGCCCTGAACACATGTGGTACCGATAGTCTGCTCGCTCATATCTTGCTCCCTTGCCTGGGTTACGTTTATTCGGTTCACGATACCGCTACCCTGCACCCCTCTCAACCCATCCCCAAGGTGGGTTATGAGACAAATTGATCAGGGTATTTATCTCAAGCCTTGGGCATTTGCTCGATAGATAAAAATGAGGCATACATGAAGCTCTCGATGATTACGTGCACCGTCACGGGTACCATAGGCGGGTACACCGTGACCAAGGAGACAACGATGAAGCAAATCGATACGGCCCAGCTCGACATCACCGCCTGTCAGGCCCAAGCTGCCGAATACCACGCCCGTGGCTTTAACTGCGCCCAGGCCGTCGCCTGCACGCTCGCGCCCGCCGTCGGGCTCGACCCCCAGATCGCCTTTACCCTCACCGAGGGCTTTGGTGCCGGCATGGGCGGCATGACCGAAACCTGCGGCGCCATCTCGGGCTCCGTGGCCATCATGGGCTTTGTAATGAGCGACGGCATGGAAAACCCCAAGACCAAAGGCCAGACCTACAAGCTGTCGCGCGAGATCGCCAAGCGTTTTGGCGAGAAGAACACGACGACCGTCTGCGGCACGCTCAAGGGTGCCGGATCGGATAGGGGTCCGCTCCGCAGCTGCCCCGGCTGCATCGACGATGCCATCGAGATCGCCTGCGATGTGCTAAAGCAGCTCGCCGAGTAAACGGTAGCAACATAAAACGACGGCCGGCGCGCTTGGGATCCATCCAAAAGCACGCCGACCGTCGCCGTTAGAACTCGGCAAATTCGGGAGCGCCGGCCTCGATCTCCTCGCGCCCCGCCATAAGCTCGCGCATCTTAGCGCAAAACGGCTCCTGCTCCCCCGCTTTAAACACCAAATGAAGTGTCACGGCATCCGCGTAATCGGTATCCGAAACCTTGGCACCCGAATCCTGCGCCAAACGAAGCACCTGCTCATACTGCGGATAGGCCACATGCACGTCAACCGACACGACACTCGTCATCTCGACGATCTGCCCGGCCTCCTGAGCCGCGGCCACCGCCGCCTGCGTCGCCGCGGTATAGGCGCGTACCAAGCCACCAGGACCCAACAGCGTGCCGCCAAAATAGCGCGTCACTACGCAGCAAACATTTTTGAGCTCCGCGCCGCGCAACACCTCGAGCGTCGGCATACCGCTCGTGCGGCTCGGCTCACCGTCATCGCTCTGACGCTCGCGTCCATCGACCAAAATCCACGCGGGAACATTGTGTCGAGCGTCGTAATGACGTTTGCGAACCATCTCGATAAAGGCATTCGCCTCATCCTCGGACTCAATATGGACCAGCTGGGCAATAAACCGGCTCTTGCGGTCCACAAACTCGCCCGAAGCCTCAATATTCGATTGCAGAGTAAAATAGCTGTCCAACAAAGCCCCTCAGATAACAAGCAAAGCAAAAACAGCCTCAATAATACGGCAAAGGGTGTACCGTTGCCGTCGCCAACAAGAACGGAAACACCAATGATGCCGTCGCCAACAGCGAGAACCCGTCAGCGCGAGCAAGGTGCCTTAAAAGCCGAGGGCATTGACCTTATGGTCATGCCCGAAGGCTTGAAAGGCAGATTGCCGCGCTGACGGGTTCGCAGCGTCAACAAAGTGCCAAGTGGGCCTATAAGCCGGGTTCTGTCGTGAACGGTCATTTATCTTGTCTGCACGTTACCGTGCAGCTCCACGCACGCTACCCGAACGCGGACCGGGCCGGCCCATAGCGTTCCTATTCGCGCTTGCTCCGGATGGGGCTTGCCAAGCCGCCGTGTTGCCACGACGCTGGTGGTCTCTTACACCACCGTTTCAGCTTTTCCCTTTACGCCTTGCGGCGCAGGTGGGAGTCTTCTTTTCTGCGGCGCTTTCCGTCGGATCACTCCGCCCGGCCGTTAGCCGGCATCCCGCCCTCTGGAGCCCGGACTTTCCTCACGCGTGCTGCAAGCAGCACATCGCGCGACCGTCTGGCCCACTCAGCAGTGCAAGAGTGTAGCACACCGTTGCCGCAGGCAATGGCACAACACAAGCGTTCGACACGATAAACCAAGAACCACGCCATGCAGTACAATAGGGTTGTCGATGGGCAACGTCGTCAGTCGAGACGCGACCGCGCTCCGCACCCCTCCGTCTACTCGGTGTGTTCCCGCCTCCTCCCCGAGGCGGGATGTCGGCATTTTACATGCACCGACAACCAAATAGCGTGTGGACAGCACGGGCAGCATTGCGCACGGGTAGCATCGCGCACATCAGCAGCAAATACAAAAAAGGGACCCGTCCATTGCGGACGGATCCCTTAAAAGAAGTGATCGTCAAACCGATTTACTCGGCGTCGGTCTCCTCGTCCTTCTTCTCGGAAGGCAGCGGGGTAACCTCGATCTCGACGCCCAGAGTCTCAGCAGCGGACTTCATGGACAGGGAGATACGACGACGGTCGAGGTCGATCTCCATGACCTTGACCTGAACCTTGTCGCCCACGTGGGTGACCTGAGAAGGCTGATCGACGTGCTTGTTGGCCATCTCGGAGATGTGCACCAGACCCTCGATGCCCTCGCCCAGGTCGACGAAAGCGCCGAACGGGACAAGCTTGGTCACAGTGCCCTCGACGATAGCGCCGACGGGGTACTTCTTGACCAGTGCGCGCCACGGATCCTCGGTGGTCTGCTTGAGACCCAGGGAGATGCGCTCGCGGTTGAGATCGACGTCGAGAACCTCGACCTCGACCTCCTGGCCGACCTTGACAACCTCGGAAGGATGGTTGACGTGGTTCCAGGAGAGCTCGGAAATGTGGATGAGGCCGTCGATACCGCCGAGGTCGACGAAGGCGCCGAAGTCGACGATAGAAGAAACGGTGCCCTGGAGACGCATGCCAGACTTGAGCTTGGACAGGATCTCGGAGCGCTCGGCCTTACGGGACTCCTCAAGCACGACGCGACGGGAGAGGACGACGTTGTTGCGGTTGCGGTCCATCTCGATAACGCGGGCCTCGATGCGGGTGCCCATGTAGGAGGTGAGGTCCTTGACGCGACGGAGGTCGACGAGGGAAGCGGGCAGGAAGCCACGCAGGCCGATGTCGAGGATCAGGCCGCCCTTGACAACCTCGATAACCTCGCCCTCGACGTTCTCGCCGGAGTTGAACTTCTCCTCGATGCGGTTCCAAGCACGCTCGTACTCGGCACGCTTCTTGGACAGGACCAGACGACCGTCCTTGTCCTCCTTCTGGAGAACCAGAGCCTCGATGGGATCACCGAGTGCAACGATGTCTGCAGGGTTAGCGTCCTTGCGGATGGACAGCTCGCGGACCGGGATAACGCCCTCGGACTTGAATCCGATGTCAACGAGCACCTCGTCATGCTCGATCTTAACGACAGTGCCGTTAACGAGATCGCCCTCATCAAAGTCGGTAATCGTACCGTCGATGAGGTTGTTCATCTCCTCCTCGTTGACATCGTCAAGAGAGAAAATGGACGAGTTCTGAATCTCACTCAAAGGTGGACCC
>CABRZC010000045.1 GCA_902475375.1 uncultured Collinsella sp.
TCGTTTAAGAACGTCCCCGATGACTATTTGAATTGCTAATTTGTGCGGGTTGTGGTTTTGTGACCTGCTGAAATTAAAGATACTGTACAACTGTACGCTAATTCGTCTTCGTAGTATATTGCTACCCGCAAAACTCAATACCATTGTGCTCTGAGACGCTAAAGCGCTTACGTACAATGGTTATCGATAGTACGATTCGATTCAACGACAGGATGGATGGTCCAAGCGTGAGTCTCGGCAGCAAACTATCCAATGCAAAGGTGTCCTTTGCGATATTTAAGCGCGACATTAAGCGACTGCTTGTGAACCCCGTCGCCCTGGTGGTTACCCTAGGCGTGTGCGTTATTCCCTCGCTGTATGCCTGGTATAACATCGTGGCAAACTGGGATCCGTATGGAAACACCCAAGGCATCAAGATTGCTATCGCCAACAACGATCGAGGCACCCAAAACGACTTGGTGGGTGAGCTCAACGCTGGCGACAAAGTGGTCGACCAGCTCAAGGAGAATCATCAGTTGGGCTGGACGTTCGTCGACTCGACGGCCGATGCCAAGGAGGGCGTCGAGAGCGGCGAGTACTATGCCGCTATCGTGATTCCCAAGAACTTCTCGGATAACCTGGTTTCGATGCTCGACGGCAACTACCATCAGCCCAAGCTCACGTACTACGTCAATGAGAAGAAGAGCGCCATTGCGCCCAAGGTTACCGATACCGGTGCAAACACCATCGAGGAGCAGATCAACTCGGAATTTGTCTCTACGGTAGGCAAGACTGTTGCCGGTATCGCCAAGGATGCCGGTGTCGATTTAAAGGACAAGGCAACCCAGACTCAGGACTCGCTGGCAAGTTCGGTGTCCGAGGCGTCCGACACCTTGGGCGAGGTGCGCGATTCGATTGGCGATATGAATGCCGCCATCGATAAGACGAGTGGCGCTATCGCCTCGGCTGATGCGGCACTTGCCGGCTTGCAAGGCCAGGCACCGTCGCTGACGCAGGCGATCTCCCAGGGCAACGACCTGCTGAGCGAAGCTCGCACCACGGCGGGCAACTCCATCACCTCGCTCTCCAAGGCGCTCTCGGAAGGCAGCCTTGCGCTCACCAAGACGTCGGCCTCTGCGAACGCTGCCATCGGCAAGCTGACGGGCGCGGTCACATCTACGACCACCCGTATCGACAACTCGCTCGAGTCTCTTCAAGCGACGATCGACCACAATAAGGCCGTTATCGGGCACTTGGAGATTCTCGCCAATGACACGTCGACAGGTTCCGAGGAAATTGACGCGCGCATTGTATCGACCATCGATTTGCTTCGAGAGCAGAATGAAAAGCTTCAGAGCATCAAGGACGGTCTGTCCGCGCAGTCGAGCGCCATGGCGAATGACGCAGCGGCTGTTTCGGGTGCCAGTGACGCTATCAATAACGCAATTCATACCGGTGCGACCAACCTTGGCCAAGCCCAGACGGACTTGGGCCAAAACGCGCTGCCGAAGGCCTCGAGCGCGCTCGACTCTTTTGCTGCCGTTTCGGGCGACCTGACCGGTATCGTCTCGGGTATGACACCTACACTTGCAAATGCGCGCGGCACGTTGGCGCAGCTTAGCGCTACGCTCGGCCAGGCCAAGACCACGCTGTCCCAGACCGATTCCTCGCTTGCCAAGGTCCAGGACAAGCTTGCAACCGCCGCCAATGACATCGCGGCGCTGCAGACCTCCGAGTCCATGGGCGAGCTGGCCGATCTGATGGGCGTCGATGTCAATGACGTGGCAGATTTCATGGCGTCTCCGGTTGAGTTGACGTCCAAGTCAATCTATCCGGTCAAGAGCTTTGGCTCGGGCATCGCTCCCTTCTACACCAATCTGGCGCTTTGGGTGGGCGGCTATGTGCTCATCGCCATTTACAAGCTCGAGGTCGACCGTGAAGGTGTTGGCAGCTTTACGGCGCGCCAAGGCTACTTTGGCCGCTGGTTGCTCATGGTGATCCTGGGCGCGTTGCAGGCCATCATCGTTACGGTAGGCGATCTGGTGATTGGCGTGCAGTGCGTCAGCCCGCTGCTGTTCGTGCTGGGCGGCATCGCCATTTCGTTCACCTACGTCAATATCATCTATGCGCTGTCCACCACGTTTAAGCATATCGGCAAGGCTATCGGCGTCATTCTCGTCATCGTGCAGATCCCGGGTTCGTCGGGCATGTACCCCATCGAGATGATGCCCGGCTTCTTCCAGTGGCTGCACCCGCTGCTGCCCTTTACCTACGGCATCAATCTGCTGCGCGAGACGGTCGGCGGCATGTATTCGTTCAACTACCTGTTTAACCTGTGCATTCTGGGCGTGTTCTTGATCGTGGCGCTCTTTATCGGTCTGCAGCTGCGTCCGCTGCTGCTCAACCTTAACCTGCTCTTTGATAAACAGCTCTCCACGACCGGTATGATGATTTGCGAGTCCAACGACCTGCCGCGCCAGCGCTACTCGCTGCGCACGGCCATGCGTGTCATGCTCGATTCCGATTCGTACCGTCGCGAACTGCTCGATCATGCGGTCGCCTTTGAACATCGCTACCCGTACTACATCAAGGGCGGTTTTGCCGCCGTGGTGGGCGTTCAGGTCCTGCTCTTTGTCCTGTCGACGGTTCTCGATATCGACAATAACGGCAAGATCATCCTGCTTGTCATTTGGATCATCTCGGTTATTGCCATCTGCGGCTGGCTTATCAATATCGAGTACATCCGCTCGAGCCTCAACACCCAGATGCGCATCTCGGCGCTTTCGGATGAGGACCTGCGCCGCGAGATGCGCGAGCACACGGCCGCCATTCCGGCCGCTCGTCGCATGTTCGGCTTGAATGCGAGCGAGCGGGGGTCTGAACCCAAGACTCAGGCTGTCAACCAATGTGGTCATCGCGATGCGGCCCATGTGCCCGAGAACGGGGATGACACGTTTGTGATGAATGAAAAGAACGCCCCGCTCGGCAAGCACTCCAAAGGAGGTGAGGCATAAATGAAGAACATCCTGCATCTGTTTAAGCGCGATGTCCAAAACGTGTCTCGCTCCGTAATCGGCTTGGTTGTCGTGATGGGCCTCATTATCGTACCGTGCCTGTACGCGTGGTTTAACATCGCCGGCAGCTGGGATCCGTACGGCAACACCGGCAATCTTAAGATCGCCGTGGTCAACACCGATGAGGGTTACGAGAGCGATCTGATCCCCGTCGAGGTCAACGTGGGCGAAAACGTGACCGCCACCCTACGCGGCAACGAGAGCTTCGATTGGGTTGTGCTCAACAATCGCGAAAAGGCTATCGAGGGCGTCAAATCGGGCGCATACTATGCGGCTGTCGTTATCCCTAAGACGTTTAGTGCCGATATGATGACGCTCTTTTCGACCGACGTTAAGCATGCCGATATCGAGTTTTACGAGAATCAGAAGGCCAACGCCATCGCGCAGATCGTGACCGAGAAGGGTTCGAGCGCCGTTCAGAACCAGGTTAACGAATCTTTTACCGAGACCATTACGAGCATCGGTCTTAAGACGGTGTCCAGCCTGCTCGATTACATGAGCACCGACCAGGTCAGCAACTTTATCGCCAACCTGTCCTCGACGCTCGGCGATTCGATTGGGGACCTGCAAGACGTTCAGGCTAATGCTTCGTCGCTGGCGGGCATTTTGAGCTCTACGTCCGATTCGTTGACGTCGGCGAGCGGTATGCTCCAGCAGACGGGTACGGTCGATGAGTCGACCAAGCAGTTGATGGAGCATGCCAAGAGCGGCATGAGCGATTCCAAAGAAGCGCTGAAGGCCGCCAACGACGCCATCAACGCCGCGATTGACGGAAGCGCGGGCTCGTTCGACAACGTGTCCGCCGGGCTTGCGAAGGCATTTGATGCCGCGAATCAGCATGTCGACCTTACGGTGTCTCAGCTCAACGATGCCGCGGCGGCGCTCAATACACGTGCCGACGATATCGACGCCACGGCCGACCAGCTCCGCGGCTTTGCCGAGCAGGTCAGTGACGAAAAGCTCCAGGAGAGCCTTAAATCTGTGGCAACATCGCTGGGCAGGATCGCGGTGGAGTATCGCAACAACGCCAAGGACCTGACGGCAACTGCTAAGTCCCTTTCTGACAGCATGGCAGAGGTCAACAGCACGCGTGCCGAGGTCGATCAGGCCATCGCCGATGCCAAGGCGGGCATTTCGGGCGCCAAGTCCGACTACGATTCCACGTTCTCGGTTAAGGCCAAGAAGCTCAAGAAGACGGTTTCGGGCATCCTGGACTCGCTCGATGGCATCTCGGGCGATCTGGATAGCGCCGTAGAC
Organism: uncultured Collinsella sp.; assembly: GCA_902475375.1. Classification (GTDB taxonomy): domain Bacteria; phylum Actinomycetota; class Coriobacteriia; order Coriobacteriales; family Coriobacteriaceae; genus Collinsella. The sequence goes on from CABRZC010000045.1 coordinate 4,311, forward strand.
GGCCTGACCGACGCATCCGGTTCGCTGGCAAAGGGCCTCTCCAAGGCTGCAAAGCTGGTCAACAAGGCTTCTGATCAGCTGGGCGAGGCGTCGGACAAGATCAGTGCGTTTAAGGACGAGCTCGATGGCGCCCTGATGTCGGACGACCTTGCCACGATCAAGACGATGATTGGCAACGATCCCGAGGGTTTGGCCGTGTCGCTTTCCGGCCCCGTCGCGCTCGATCGCAAGCCGGTCTATCCGATTCGTAACTACGGCTCTGCCATGGCACCGTTCTACACGATTCTGTCGCTATGGGTCGGCTCGATCGTGCTGGCGGCCATGATGAAGGTCTCGGTTGACGATGAGCTCATCAACGAGCTCATCCCCGTGCGCCTGCACGAGATCTACCTGGGCCGCTACCTGTTCTTTGGCGGTCTGGCCCTGCTGCAGGCAACGCTCGTGTGTGCGGGCGACATCCTGTTCTTTGGCATTCAGTGCGACAACCCGCTGCAGTTTGTGCTGGCGGGCTGGGTCGCGAGTCTCGTGTTCTCCAATATCGTCTACACGCTTACGGTGTCGTTTGGCGATATCGGCAAGGCGCTCGCCGTCGTGCTGCTGGTCATGCAGGTCGGCGGTTCGGGCGGCACGTTCCCTATCGAGATGACCGGCCCCGTGTTCCAGGCGATCTATCCGTTCCTGCCGTTCACCCACGGCATCAACGCCATGCATGCCGCCATGGCTGGCGCCTACCATATGGAGTACTGGATTGAGCTAGGCATTCTGGCGAGCTATCTGATTCCGTCGCTGGCCCTGGGCGTCGTCTTCCGCCGTCCGGTCATCAAAGCCAACGACTGGATCATCGAAAAACTGGAGTCAACCAAATTGATTTAGTTCAGCAACGTAAACGCCGTCGGAACATCGAGATCTTCCAACCCGATGCTTTAGCGTAGTGAATTGCACGGGCTGCTTGGTTGTTGCTACAGTAGCGGGGCGTGCCGGGGGTCCGGTGCGCCCTGCTTTTATTTGACCATGAGGCGGCACGCAGCCATGCGCGTGCGGACACCACGCCCAGATTGAGCGCGAGGATGCCCTATGGCCCAGCATGCCACTGACAATATCGAAATGATGCCCGATAGCCCTGTTGCTCGCGAGGACCTGGGCGCGGGCGGCACCTCCCGCGGCGCCGGCGCTCGCTCGCCGCTGTTCTGGAAAGTCCTGCTGCTTTCGGTGGCAGTCGTCTGGGGCTACTCCTTTACGACCATGAAGGACGCGCTCGACACCATTCCGGTGTTCGAACTGCTCTACGTGCGCTTTCTGCCTGCGGCGTTGGTCATGTTTTTCATCTTCCACAAGCGCATCATCGCGCACCTCAACGCCCGCAACCTTATCGTCGGACTTGGCATGGGCGCACTTATGTGGGCCGCCTACGCCCTGCAGACAGTCGGTCTGGCGCACACCACGGCGGGCAAGAATGCTTTTTTGACGGGCACGTATTGCATCGTTGTGCCGTTCGCGAGCTATTTTCTGAGCGGCGAAAAACTCACCCGCTATAACCTGGGCGCGGCGCTGCTGTGCTTGGCGGGCATTGGCTTGGTGGCGCTCGATAGCGTTGAATTCAACATCGGTGATGTCATTACGCTGGCGGGTGCGGTCTTTTTCGCCATCCAGATGGCGGTGACTGCCAAGTACGGTCGCAAAATGGACATCAACGTCATCACGTTTTGGATGTTTGTGGGCAACGGCGTGCTGAGCCTGGCAACGTCGCTGCTATTCGAGACCCAAGCGCCTCTGTCCGTGTGGACGCCGAGCTTTATCAGCGCGATGGCGTTTCTCTCGGTTGGTTGCACATGCGCGGCTCTGCTCATCCAAAACGTCGGCTTGGCGCATGTCTCGGCCTCGACGGGCTCACTGCTCCTTTCGATGGAGTCGCCTTCGGGCGTGCTGTTCTCGGTGCTGCTGATGGGGGAGGCGCTCACCTCGCGCCTGCTCGCCGGCTTCGCGCTCATCTTTCTTTCGATTATCTTGAGCGAGACGCATTTCGATTTCTTGCGCCGAAAATCACACCCGCAATTGTAAACAACTTGTTGCGCCGCCCTCCCAGGGCGGCATTTTTATGTCATGCCCTTACAGTTGTACCTTGCACTTTACGCTATCAAAGTGCGTGCTGCAAAAACGTTACTGGAGGGCTTCTATGGCATCAGCTCTGTCCGATTTTCAACCGCAACCAGCGCCCCAGGCCACCGCGGCGGCGCAGGCCGCTATCGGTGACGGTCTTGTCGCAGAAGCTCAGGCTTTTGCAGACGAGCTCGCTGCATGGCGACACGATCTACACCAGATGCCCGAGCTGGGTAACAATCTTCCGCAGACGTCTGCCTATATCCAGGCACGTCTGGACGAGATGGACATCCCCCATACCACGCTAGTCGACGGTTCCTGCGCCGTTGGCCTGATCGGTGCCGGTGCGGCCGCTCAGGGCAATGGCACGTGCAAGGACGAGCAGGCCGGAACGGTCGTCATGCTCCGAGGCGATATGGATGCCCTTCCCGTTGTCGAGGAATCCGGCGAGCCCTTTGCATCCACCAATGGCTGCATGCATGCTTGCGGTCACGATATGCACGCGACGGCCCTGCTTGGTGCGGCGCGCCTGCTCAAGGCCCGCGAGGCCGAGCTTGTGGAGGCCAACGCTACCGTCAAGTTGCTGTTCCAGCCGGGCGAGGAGACCTTTGAGGGAGCACGCGCTGCCATCGCCGACGGCTTGCTCGAGAACCCGCGCCCTCAGGCGGCCTTTGCCATGCATGTCAACAGCCAGTCGCCGCTTGGCCTGGTGCTCTACGGCAGCCCGGCGCTCTCGGGTGTGTACGGTTTCCGCATCACGCTCCAGGGCAAGGGCGGCCACGGTTCCAGCCCCGAGATCTGCATCGACCCCATCACGGCCGGCGTCCACGTGCACCTGGCGCTCCAGGAGCTTATCTCCCGCGAGGTGCCGGCGGCCAAGGAAGTCGCACTTACCGTTGGTAAGTTCGCCGGCGGCTTGGCGGCCAACGTCATCCCCGACACCTGCGTGCTCGAGGGAACGCTGCGCGGCTTTGATGTTGAGCTCATGGCTCACCTAAAGACCCGCATCGCGGAGGTCGTTAACGGCGTTGCTACGACCTATCGTACGCCGGCGACCATCGAGACGCTTTCGGATGTTCCGCCGCTTGTACTCGACAGCGATATGACTCAGGCGTCGCTTGGCTACGTGGGCGCAGTGCTGCCCAAGACGGCTTTCTTGCCGCTTTTCCATGCCATGGCGAGTGAGGACTTCGCGCTTATCTCGAGCAAGATCCCAAGTGCGTACTTTACCGTGGGCGCGGCCGTAACCGACACGGACGAACACTTTGCCCAGCACCATCCCAAGGCACGTTTTAACGATGCCGAGCTGCCGCTCGGTGCCGCGGCCTATACCGCCGTCGCTTTGGGCTATATCGCCGACCACCGGTAGCACCCAACCTTGCCTTTCAAGCCTGCGGGCATGGCCGTAAGGCCTATGCCCTTGTCTTTCAAGGCAATCTTGGGCACTACCGGCGCCCGGCGCAGGCTATTCGTTTGTCTAAAAGGAGCAGTATGCCCCAGCAGCGTAAGTTCTTCCCCGGCTGGCTCGTGGTGGCCTCCGGCTTCGTGATCATGGCCACGTGTTACACGATTTTCGTCAACTGCATGAGCCTGTTCCAGCCGCTGATCGTCAGCAACCTGGGTATTTCCCTTGCGCAGTACAACGTCTCCAATGCCATCTCCACCGTGGTGAGTGTCGTGGGTTCGCTCGTTATCGGTCATGTTGCCGATAAGGTGAGTGGCCGCGTATTGGGCTCGCTTACCGTTATCGCTACCTCGGCGGTGCTTGCCGGCATGAGCTTTGTCGGTGAGCTGTGGCAGGTCTACGTGCTCTTTGCCGTCTCGGGCTCCTTTGCGAGCACCTGGATCGTGTGCTTGGCGTGCTCCGTGGTCATGCTCGTGTTCCTGCTGGTATCCGAGCCCATCGCCGCCAAGCTGCGCGCGAGCGTGGCGGGGGAGTAGGCGTCCGTCGCTCTTTTCTGTTCGTCCCGTTCTGTCCGTGGCCGCCTTGGAAGCCGAATGGATGCTCGTACCATCATTCGGTTTCCAAGGCGGCCACGGGCCTACGAAATGATCCCTATTCCTCCGTCCCCAAGGGATCACGTGATCCGAAGGGGACGGAGGAAAAGGGATCACAAACAGCGGCGGCGCGTCTGGCCGAACGAGTCCCCATACCCTCGTTCGGTCAGGCGCGCCGCCGCGTTGCTGCTTTGTGCCGTATAATGTCCACTACCTATGACGCGATACAAAAGAAAGGTGTTTGCCCATGCAGGCACAGAAGGCGGAGGGAACCCGCGACCTTATCGGCGCCGAGATGCGCGCCTGGCAAAAGATGCAGCAGATTGCGGCCGGCGTGTTCGAGCCGTTTGGTTTTAAACCCATCGAGACGCCCGCGATCGAGCAGGTTGACGTGTTTGTCCACGGTATCGGCCAGTCGACCGACGTCGTGCGCAAGGAAATGTTCCGCGTGTTCAGCGGTGCCAACCTGGAGCGCGTCTTTACCGAGGGCACCGACACCAAACTCAAGCCCAAGCAGCGCCTGGCCCTTCGTCCCGAGGGCACGGCCGGCGTGGTGCGCGCCGTCGTCGAGAACAATCTGGTGCCCCAGGGCTCCACGCCGTTTAAGGCTTACTACGCCGAGGCCATGTTCCGCGGCGAGCGTCCCCAGAAGGGCCGCCTGCGCCAGTTCCACCAGGTGGGCATCGAGTGGCTCGGCGCTCCCGATCCGGCGGCAGACGCCGAGTGCATCATCATGCTCATGGAGTTCTACAAGCGCCTGGGCTTCGATCTTTCCAAGCTTCGTCTGCTCATCAACTCGATGGGTGACGCCCAGTGCCGTCCGGCTTATCGCGAGCAGGTTAAGCAGTTCATCCTCGATCACGCCGACGAGATGTGCGATGAGTGCCGCGAGCGCGCCGAGCTCAACCCGCTGCGTGCCTTCGACTGCAAGAACGACCACTGCCGCGAGATCATGGCCGAGGCTCCGCTGATGGGTGACAACCTGTGCGATGAGTGCCGCGAGCACTACGAGCAGGTCAAGCGCTATCTGGATGCCGCCGGTATCGAGTATGTCGAGGATCCCACCTTGGTGCGCGGCCTGGACTACTACACCCGTACTGTCTTTGAGGTCGAGGCCCCTGGCGCCGGCGTCGGCTCCATCGGCGGCGGCGGCCGCTACGATGGCCTGGTCGAGCTCGAGGGTGGCAAGCCCACGGCGGGCGTCGGCTTTGCTGTCGGTTTTGAGCGCGCCCTGCTGGCCCTGCAGGCCTTTGGCAGCGATTTGGGTGCCGATGAGGCCCCGTGCGTCTATGTCGCCAACGCCGGCAAGGAGCTGCGTCAGAACGTCTTTGCCATTACGCAGGAGCTTCGCGCCGCAGGTATCGTGGCCGAGGCCGACTATCAGGGTCGTTCGCTCAAGGCCCAGTTTAAGCAAGCCGATAAGGTAGGCGCCAAGCTCATCTTGGTCCTGGGTGGCGACGAGCTTGCCGCCGGCAAGGTCAAAGTGCGCGACATGCAGAGCCATGACGAGGTGCTCGCCGATCTGGACAACGTCGTCGAGGCGGTTCGCGAGCGCCTGTAGCGCATCTTTTTGAGCTTCGGGCCTGCTAACGTGTCCTGCTCATGGAGAGCGATTGTTACGGGGGTGTTTCGCTTTTATGCGGAATGCCCCCGTTTACGTATGCCGCCCACCGAGAAATACGACCATTTAGGGCAAAAACCTTTGCAATGCAGAAAATACTTTTGTGTGGTAAAGCGCAATCAGTGTCGAAAGTATTTCTCAAGCGCCTATAATGAATACCGCATGTTACGTGCATAGAAGGAGGAATGGGAGGAAACGTGGCTGAGAACCTAAGCAACCAGTCTGTACCCGAAGCCGCGGCGCGCGTCGCTGCCGTGGTCAACCGCCTCGTTAACCGAATCGGCTCGAATGCCGAGTCCAGGGAGCGTCTCGCCGAGATCGAGATCCCCGAGGAGCTGCGCGACAATCTGGCGCTGTTCTTGCGCCTGGAGCGCCGTGTGCTTAGCGAGTATGATCCCGAGATCGCGGACCTGTTCGACAAGATTTTGACAGCCGAGATTGTGGTCAATGCCGGCAACCCCGGTACCTGCGCTGCCGACGAAGCCGTCGACGAGCAGGGCGTGCCCACCGCCGACGAGCCCACTGCCGTGGCATTTCGTGAGGTCGTCGATTTGATCGACAGCCTGCCGCTCGATAAGCAGCAGGTCATCGTTCGCGCCTTTACGAGCTTTTTCCATCTGGCAAACCTGTCGGAGGAGAACTACCGTGTGGCGCAGCTGCGCGAGCGCGAGGCCGGTGCGTCGACCGATACCGAGGTCGATCCTGCCAACGAGCTTACCGTTGCCTATCACCAGCTGGTGAATGAGCTGGGTGTCGAGGGTGCCAACGAGCTGCTCGACAAGCTCGAGTTCCACCCTGTCTTTACCGCACATCCCACCGAGGCCCGTCGTAAGGCCGTCGAGGGCAAGATCCGCCGTATCTCCAACCTGCTGGAGGAGCGTCCGCGTCTGGGCGGCTCCGACCTGGTGGAGAACGAGCGCCATATGCTGCAGGAGATCGACGCCCTGGTGCGTACGAGTCCCATCGCGCTCAAGAAGCCCACGCCGGTCGAGGAAGCCGATACCATCATCGACATCTTCGATAACACGCTGTTCGACGTTATCCCCGTTATCTATCGTCGTTTTGACGATTGGGTGCTGGGCGACAAGGCCGGTACTGTGCCGCCGCTGTGCCCGGCGTTCTTCCATCCCGGCAGCTGGATCGGTTCCGACCGCGACGGTAACCCCAACGTCACCGCCAAGGTGAGCCGTGAGGTCGCCGCCAAGTACTTTACGCACATGGTGCTCAAGCTCGAGGACAAGTGCCGCCACATCGGCCGCAACCTCACGCTCGAGGCTACCTACAGCAAGCCGTCGGCCGAGCTCATTAACCTGTGGAACCATCAGGTCGAGATGAGCCCTCGTTACACGGCCCGCGCCGAGCTGATCTCCGAGCACGAGCCGCATCGCGCCGTCATGCTCGTCATGGCCGACCGCCTGAACGCCACCGTCCGTCGTATCACCGACACCATGTACCACAGCGCCGACGAGTTCCTGGATGACCTGCGCGTCGTCCAGCGTTCGCTGGCCGCCTGCGGTGCCGTCCGTGCTGCCTACGGCCCGGTCCAAACCATCATCTGGCAGGTCGAGTCCTTCGGCTTCCATATGGTCGAGATGGAGTTCCGTCAGCACTCCGTGGTGCATGCCCGCGCCCTTAAGGATATCCACGAGAACGGTATCCATGGCGACCTGCAGCCCATGACGCGCGAGGTCATCGATACCTTCCGCGCTATCGGCTCCATCCAAAAGCGCTACGGCAAGAAGATGGCGCACCGCTACATCATCTCGTTTACCAAGAGCGCCCAGCATGTGGCCGACGTCTTTGAGCTGGCGCACCTGTCCTTTGCACACGAGGAGGATGTCCCCGAGCTCGACGTGATCCCGTTGTTCGAGCAGCTCGAGGACCTCGAGGGCTGCGTCGACGTGCTCGATCAGATGCTTACGCTGCCCGTGGTGCAAAAGCGCCTTGCCCAGACCAACCGCCGCATGGAGGTCATGCTGGGCTATTCCGACTCTTCCAAGGATGCCGGTCCTACCACGGCCATGCTCGCGCTGCACTCCGCGCAGGAGCGCATCGCCAAGTGGGCAGAGAAGAACGATATCGACCTGGTGCTCATGCACGGTCGCGGCGGTGCCGTGGGCCGTGGCGGCGGCCCGGCCAACAAGGCCGTGCTGGCGCAGCCCAAGGGTTCGGTCAACTGCTTCTTTAAGCTTACCGAGCAGGGCGAAGTCATCTTTGCCCGTTACGGCAACCGCACGCTGGCTCAGCGCCATGTTGAGTCCGTTGCCGCCGCAACGCTTTTGCAGTCGGCCCCGAGTGTCGAGAAGACCAACACCGAGACCACGCAGAAGTTCTGGGATATGGCCGAGAAGCTCAACACTGCAAGCCACGAACGCTATCTGGACCTGCTGAACACCGAGGACTTTACACCGTGGTTCTCGACCGTGACGCCGCTGACCGAGGTCGGTCTGCTGCCGATCGGCTCGCGTCCCGCCAAGCGCGGTCTGGGCGCCAAGTCGCTCGATGACCTGCGTACCATCCCGTGGATCTTCAGCTGGAGCCAGGCGCGCATTAACCTGGCCGCTTGGTACGGTCTGGGCACCGCCTGCGAGCAGCTGGGCGATCTTGACCAGCTCAAGGCTGCCTACCAGGAGTGGCCGTTCTTCCGCACCTTTATCGACAACATCGAGATGTCGATTGCTAAGACCGATCAGCGCATCGCCAAGATGTATCTGCATCTGGGCGACCGCGATGATCTGTCCAAGAAGGTCTTTACCGAGATGCAGCTCACCCGTAAGTGGGTCCTTGCCATCGTCGGTGATGAATGGCCGCTGCAGCGTCGTCGCGTGCTCGGCTGCGCCGTTCGCGTGCGTAACCCCTACGTCGACGCCCTGTCCATCGCCCAGGTCCGCGCCCTTCGCGAGGTGCGTATGAACCAGGACGAGATGGCCGAGGAGAAGAAGGCCGAGTACATGAGCCTGATTCTTTCGACTGTGACCGGCGTCTCGGCAGGATTGCAGAACACGGGGTAATCGATAGCCCTGTAGTCGTCCGGGCCCGCCATAGGTTTACTTTTAGGCACGTCCTCGGACATGCAAGAAGCCCTCGCTGCACACTTCGTGCGGCGAGGGCTTCTTGCGTCCTGCGGAGTGTGCCTAAAAGTAAACCTATGGCAGGCCCTGCGATGTCCGGTCTTCGGCGGATTACTGGCTGGGGGAATAATGGCGCGCTTCGCGCGTTTTGGATGGGGTTTATCTCGGTGGCGCATTTGGCGCTTCTCGCCTTATGACTGTTGCGGCCGCGGTCCCGTTTGGGATCGCGGCCGTTTTGTTGTGGGTCAAATATGAACGTTGTGTTAATGAGTCGGTGGACGGTGGTGTTTTTCGGTGAGCGGCGTATCCTTCCAACGGTTTATCTAGTGTGTCAGTTGAAAAGGAAGAGGGCGCTCGTCATTGTTTGAATGTGAACTGCCGTTTGACCACAAGACGTTGCATCTGGAGCTCGAGGATAAGAACTTCGCGGGTGTGATGGAAGGTCATCAAAACGAGTTTAAGACCACGAAATCGCAGGAAGAGCTGGTAGGGGAGTCGCTTGCCAACCCTTATGGCTCGCCGTCGCTCGAGGAGCTTTGTGCTGGCAAGAAGGATATCGTCATCATTAGCTCCGACCATACGCGTCCCGTTCCCTCGCGTGTGACGATGCCTATTCTGCTGCATCACATCCATTCCGCTGCGCCCGAGGCTCGCGTGCGCATTTTGGTTGCTACGGGTATGCATCGTCCGTCGACGCATGAGGAACTCGTCAACAAGTACGGCGAGGAGATCGTTGCCAACGAGGAAATCGTTATGCACGTCGCGACCGATGACAGCATGATGAAAAAGATCGGCACCCTGCCTTCTGGCGGCGAGTGCATCATCAACAAGATTGCTGCCGATTGCGATCTGCTGCTTGCCGAGGGCTTTATTGAGCCGCACTTCTTTGCCGGTTTCTCTGGTAGCCGCAAGTCCGTCCTGCCTGGCATCGCCAGCTACAAGACCATCATGTACAACCACAACGGTCAGTTTGTGAACGATTCCCATTCGCGTGCCGGCAACCTGTGCCACAACCACGTGAGCGAGGACATGTTTGCCGCTGCCGAGATGGCTCACCTTGCCTTTGTGCTCAACGTGGTGCTCAACGGCAAGCACGAGGTCATCGGCTCCTTTGCCGGCGACATCCACAAGGCGCACGAGGCTGGCTGCGAGTTCGTGAAGAGCCTTGCCGGCGTTGAGCCCGTCGAGTGCGAGATTGCCATTACCACCAACGGCGGCTACCCGCTCGACCAGAACATCTATCAGGCCGTGAAGGGCATGTGCTCTGCCGAGGCTACGCTTCCCGAGGGCGGCGTGATCATCGACGTCGCCGGCTGTGCCGACGGTCACGGTGGCGAGGGCTTCTATCACAACATCGCCGACAACGATCCGGCGGAGTTTGAGCGTGCCTGCATCGACCGTCCTAAGGACGAGACCCTGCCCGACCAGTGGACGAGCCAGATCTTTGCCCGCATCCTGGCGCATCACCCTGTGATCATGGTCACCGACCTGTGCGATCACCAGATGATCAAGGATATGCACATGACGCCGGTCAACACCCTCGATGAGGCGCTCAAGCTCGCCTTTGAGATGAAGGGTGCCGATGCCAAGGTGGCCGTCATTCCCGATGGCCTGGGCGTTGTCGTCGCACAGCACTAGTACGCGGCCTAAACGAATCGTTTATAACCGACAAGAAAGATAAGGTTTTATGCTTACCAAACTCCTCTGCGAATTCGGCGCAACGGCCCTCATGATCATCTTTGGCGTGGGCGTGCACTGCGATACCGTGCTTAAGGGTACCAAGTATCAGGGCTCCGGCCATATGTTTGCCATCACCACTTGGTCTTTTGGCATCTCGGTCTGCCTGTTTGTCTTTGGTGGCGCCGTGTGCATGAACCCGGCTATGGTGCTTGCCCAGTGCATCGTCGGTCTGGTGCCGTGGAGCAGCTGCATCCCCTTCATGATTGCCGATATGCTCGGCGGCTTTGCGGGTGCCGTGATCGCATGGTTGATGTATGCCGATGAGTTCAAGGCTTCCGATGGTGTCATCGATCCCATTGCTCAGCGCAACATCTTCTCGACCAACCCCACCACCGAGGGTACGAACTATGCCCGTAATTTCTTCTGCGAGGCTATCTGCACCTTTGTGTTCATCAGCGCCATCCTTGCTGCTGCTAACCGTGCTGGCGAGAACGTCCTGATGCTCGCTATCTGCGTCGGTCTGATCGTTTGGGCTGTTGGCATGGGCATGGGAGGTATCACTGGCTTCGCCATGAACCAGGCCCGTGACCTTGGTCCTCGCATGGCCTATCAGGTGCTGCCGATTAAGAACAAGGCTGACAACAACTGGAAGTATGGCCTGCTTGTTCCTGGCATCGCGCCGTTTGTCGGTGCCGCTCTGGCCGCACTGTTTGTGCACGGTTTCTTGGGCATGTTCTAGTCAAAGGACGGCTCTATAAGGTCCGGGCTCGGTAAGGGTTAACTTTCCAACGCGTCCTCGGACATGCAAAAAGGCTCGCTGCGCACTTTGTGCGGCGAGCCTTTTTGCGTCCTGCGGAGTGCGTTGGAAAGTTAACCCTTACCGAGCCCTGGGCATTCTTGGCTGTGTTCGAACAAGCAACCCAACATATATATCTGAATTTGGATGGGAGGGGCTTGTTGCTGGTAGGGGCGTTGAGGCGCGAGTGATACTTTTGGATGCGTGGCGCCCTGGGTTGGGGCGATG
>CABRZC010000046.1 GCA_902475375.1 uncultured Collinsella sp.
GCATGAAAAAGGCAGGGCATTGACCTTCTGGTCATGCCCTGCCTTTTGAATGACAAATTGTCGCTCTGGGCGGCGCGCAGCGTCGAGCCGTTACGCGGGCTGGTAAGCCCGCGTAACCCTAGTAGTTGGCTTCGTAGCCGTTGCCGTCACCGGTGGGCTCTTCGTAGTAATCGGAGCCGTCGCTCGAATCGTCGGAATCGTCCGAGCCACCCGACGAGGTCGCGGTGCCATATGCGTAGTCCTCGGACGTATTGTTGTTGAGGTCACCGATCGTGGAGCTGGAGCCGTCTGAAAGGCCCATGGTGTTGGGGCCCTTGGGATCCTCACCGGCGTCGACGCGGGCCATCATTTCCTTAAGCTCGTCTTCGTAAACAAAGACATAGCTCACGCCGTCGATCATAGTGCTGTCGTCGGCGTACGAGGGCAGGTTGGCCGAGTAGATGCCCTCGACATCCATGCCGCGCATGGCATTGACCGTGGACACGATATCCTGAACGCTCATATCGGTTACGAGCATATCGGACAGCGAATTAACCAGGCCAAAGATCTTCGTGGCATCGAAGTTATTGAGAATCTGGTTGGCAAGGGCACCAAGCACCTGACGCTGATGGCGCATGCGCGTGTAATCGCCGTCGGCATAGGTGTAGCGGCAGCGGGCATAGGTAAGGGCAGTAGCGCCGTCCATATGCTGCTGACCAGCGGTAATCTTAATATCCAGGTGCTCGGGATCGTCGACGTCGTCGGTCGCGTTGATGTCGATACCGCCAACCGAATCAATAAGCGACTGCATGCCGTCAAAGCTGACCTCGGCATAGTGAGAAATCTGCACGCCGCACAGCTCGTTGACCGCCTGGACCATGGCCTCGGCGCCGCCAACGGTGTGGCAGGCGTTGATCTTCATGGTCTCGCCCTTGTACACGACCTTGGTGTCGCGCGGAACGGAAATGAGCGTCGCCTGCTTTTGCGTGGGGTCGATGCGTGCCAGGATAATCGAGTCGGCACGATACGTATCCTCGCCCGGACGACCGTCGGTACCAAGAAGCAACACGTAGAACGGATCTTTTGCCTCATTGGTATCGACCAGGATCTGGCGCAGGTTGTTGGTAATGACATTGGAGTCGCCAAGCTTGCCCATGATAGTGGCAAACCACAGACCCGCAGCAGTCGTGGCGCTCAGCAGCACGCCGAGTACGGCGATGAGAGCTACGCGGCGAACCGTGCGGCCGCGACGGCGCTGACGGGCGCGCTCGGAATAGCGTGCGACATTGTCGCGGCTGTAGATCTTGGCCTGCGCACCAGTCGAGGGTCTTCGGGTGTTATCCGCTAGGGGTTTCTTGTTAAACATAGGCAACCTGCATTAGTAGATGACGGGATCGGGAACGGTGGCATGTTCGACATGCGCGCCAAGCGCCTGCAGCTTTTCGACAAACTGCTCGTAGCCACGTTTGATGTGATGGATGGCCGAGACCTCGGTAACGCCATCGGCGATAAGACCGGCAACCACAAGCGCCGCGCCGCCACGCAGGTCGGGTGAGGTGACCTGTGCGCCCGAGAAGCCCTTGACGCCGTGAATCATGGCGTGATGGCTCTCGATACGAATATCGGCACCCATACGCACGAGCTCGGAGGCGAACATGAAGCGGTTCTCGAAGATGTTCTCGGTAATTACGGAGCTTCCGTCGGCAAGGGCCGAAAGCACCATGATCTGCGCCTGCATATCAGTCGGGAAACCCGGGAACGGAAGCGTCTGGATATCGACCGGCCTGATGCGCTCGACGCGATTGACGTGGACGCCGTTCTCGATACGCTCGCACTCGATGCCCATAAGTTCCATCTTTTTGAGCACCATTCCCAGGTGGATGGGGCAGAAGCCCGTAACATCGACGCCGCGCTCATCGGCCATGAGGGCACCGGCGACGATAAAGGTGCCGGCCTCGATGCGGTCACCCACCACGCAATGGGTAACGGGATGCAGCTCCTCCACGCCCTCGATGGTCACGACGGGCGTGCCTGCGCCGACGATCTTGGCACCCATCTCGTTGAGCATGTTGGCAAGGTCGACGATCTCGGGCTCGCGGGCAGCGTTGTCGATAACCGTGGTGCCCTGTGCGCGCACGGCAGCCATGATGAGGTTCTCGGTGGCACCCACGCTCGCGAATTCGAGCGTGACGGTGGTGCCGTGCAGACCCTGGGGAGCACTGGCGTTGATGTAGCCGTGGGCGGTGTCGAACTCGACGCCCAGAGCCTCGAGACCCAAGATATGCATATCGATCTTGCGAGCACCCAGGTTGCAGCCGCCCGGCATGGCGATCTTGGCGCGATGGAAACGACCCAGCAGGGGGCCCATCACAGCCGTGGAGGCGCGCATCTTGGCGACAAGCTCGTAGGGCGCCTCCCAAGAATCGACCTGGGAGGTATCGATCTCGAGCGTGTGCTCGTCGAGAACATCGATCGTAGCGCCCATGCCCTTGAGCACCTTGCCCATCACGTGGACATCGGAAATATCGGGCACGTTCCGCAGCGTCGTCTTGCCCGGCGCCAGAAGCGTTGCCGCCATAAGTTTGAGCGCGGAGTTCTTAGCACCCGAAACAGGCACGGAACCTCCGATGGCGTGGCCACCCTCAACGCGGATAATATCCAAGGTCTACCCTTTCAAAAAGCATGCCCGGGGTGGCTGGGCCATCCCGGGCATGATGTGTTCGCAAATGGTCGAACGCTAAAGCGTTTGACTATTGGGCAAGCTTGAGCTTACACCATGCGATTTCATTATAGAGGTAGGCGCGGCGTGCATCATCCTCCGACAAATTACCCAGCTTCTCTTCAAAACCTTGAATATCAGCTTTAACCTTGTCGGCATCGACGGTCGCCAAATCGCAAGCGCGCTCGGCGAGGACGGTCACGACATCGTCCGCGACCTGGGCGTAGCCGCCGACCACGGCAAACGTGTGGTCGACAGTGCCCATGGCCTTATCGGAAACGCGAACGTAACCGCGGTCGATCGTGCAGATTTCGCTGGAGTGAGCAGGTAAAACGCCAAACTCGCCATCCGTAGACGGAATCGACACAAACGCAGCGTCACCCTCATAGGCGAGGCTCACGGGGCACACGATGCGGATACGCATAACCTACTTCTCCTCCATCTTGCGGGCGCGCTCGCGCACGTCCTCAATCGTGGAGGCATAGCGGAATGCCTGCTCGGGCAGGTCATCGGCCTTGCCGTCGACAATCTCGGCGAAGGAGCGGACGGTATCCTCGACACGAACGTAGACGCCGGGGTTGCCTGTGAACTTCTCGGCGACATGGAAGGACTGCGAGAGGAACTGCTGAATCTTACGGGCACGGTTGACCGTAAGGCGCTGCTCCTCGGACAGCTCGTCCATACCCAGAATGGCAATGATGTCCTGAAGGTCGGAGTACTCCTGCAGGAGCTCCTGGACCTTGACGGCGACACGGTAGTGCTCCTCGCCGACGATCGAGGGATCGAGGGCGTCGGAAGAAGACGCGAGCGGGTCGATGGCCGGGAACAGGCCGAGCGACGAAATGCTACGCGAAAGAACCGTGGTAGCGTCGAGGTGGGTGAACGTCGTGGCAGGCGCCGGGTCGGTCAGGTCGTCTGCGGGGACGTAGACAGCCTGGACGGAGGTAATGGAGCCCGTCTTGGTCGAGGTAATGCGCTCCTGGAGGTCGCCCATCTCGGTTGCCAGCGTGGGCTGGTAACCAACGGCGGACGGCATACGGCCCAGCAGTGCGGAAACCTCGGAACCTGCCTGGGAGAAGCGGAAAATGTTGTCGATGAACAGCAGAACGTCCTGGCCGCGATCGCGGAAGTACTCAGCGGTGGTAAGGCCGGCCAGACCGATGCGCAGACGCGCTCCAGGCGGCTCGTTCATCTGACCGTAGACCAAGCAGGTCTTGTCGATAACGCCAGACTCGCTCATCTCGAGATAAAGGTCGGTACCCTCACGGGTGCGCTCGCCGACGCCGGTGAACACCGAGGTGCCGCCATGCTCCTGGGCGAGGTTGTTGATGAGCTCCTGAATCAGAACGGTCTTGCCGACGCCGGCGCCGCCGAACAGGCCTGTCTTGCCGCCACGGATGTAGGGCTCAAGCAGGTCGACGGCCTTGATGCCGGTCTCGAAGATCTCGGTCTTGGTGGTGAGCTCGTCAAAACGAGGTGCCGCATGGTGGATGGGATAGAACTCCTCCACCTCGGGCATAGGCTTGCCGTCGACGGGCTTGCCCATGACGTTCCAAATGCGGCCGAGTGTCTTGGGGCCAACGGGCATCTTCATGGGCTCACCGGTATCGGTGGCGATGAGGCCGCGCTGCAGGCCGTCGGTCGAGGACATGGCGACCGTGCGGACGACGCCGCCCGGAAGCTGGCTCTCGACCTCGAGGATCGTGCTCAGATGACCGATCGGGGTCTCGGCCTCGACCGTGAGCGCGTTGTAGATCGGGGGCACCGCGCCGTCAAACTTGACGTCGACGACAGGGCCGATGATTCGCACGATGCGACCATCACCGGCAGTCGTCTTCTTGGTGGCTTCCTCGACCGCAAGCTTTACGGTGTTATTAGCCATTACTGTTCCTCCAATGCTGAGGCTCCGCCGACGATCTCGTTAATCTCGGTCGTGATCGAAGCCTGGCGCACGCGACTATACGTGCGGGTAAGGGTCGAGATGATCGCGGTGGCGTTTTCCGTCGCGGAGTGCATGGCCTTGCGGCGTGCACCCTGCTCGGCAGCCGCCGAATCGATCAGGGCCTGGTAGATGACCGTCAGGATATAAGACGGCACAAGCTTGCCGAGAACATGCTCGGGAGAGGGCACGAACTCGAACGTGGACGAGATGCGCTTAGGGGCGTCGGTCTCGTTCTTACGCGGACCGTGGGCCATAGCGATCATCTCGGGATCGAGCGGCAGCAAGTGCTCGACGCGAAGCTCCTGATCCACGCGGTTCTTGGCGTGGTGGTAGACAAGCTCGACGCGGTCAAGCTCGCCGGCACGATACGCATCGCAGATATGAGAGGAAATCATGCGAGCCTGATTAAAATCGGGCTCGGAGGAATTGCCCTCAAAATGCATGACGACGTTTGCGCGGTCGCGGAAATACGTGGCCGGTTTGCGCCCACACGCGATGATCTCGCACTCGATGCCATCGTTCGCCCAAGAAGCGGCGAGCTTTTCGGCCGTGCGCTCCACCGTCGTATTGAAACCGCCGGCAAGGCCGCGGTCCGAGGCAATAACGACAATCAGGCCATGCTTGACGCTCTCATGCTTCTGCAGCATGGGATCGGTGCCCGAACAGGAGGCGTCGCCGGCGACCGTCAACATGACGTCGGTCAGCGCCTCCTTATAGGGCTCGGCCTGCTTGGAGCGATCGAGGGCACGACGGATCTTGGCCGTAGAGACCATTTCCATCGTGCGCGTGATCTGCTTGGTCGTGGTAACCGAGGAGATTCGCTTCTTAATGTCGCGAAGATTGGCCATAGGGCTTAGTTCTCCTCTGATCCAGTCGTATCGGCATGGTGCTTGGCCATGAACTGCTGCTTGAAGTCGCCGATGACGCGCAAGAGCTCAGCCTTGGTATCGTCGTCGATCTTCTTGGCGCGAACCTTGTCGAGCAGCGAGCCAAAGCCGTTGTCCAGGTACTCGATAAGCTCAGCGCGGAAAGGCAGCACGTCGGCAATCTCGAGATCGTCGAGGAAGCCCTCGTTGCCTGCAAACAGAACTGCAATCTGCTCGCCAACCTCAAATGGCTTGTAGCGCGGCTGCTTCAGGAGCTCGGTCATGCGGGCACCATGGGTCAGCTGCTTCTGAGTAGCCTCGTCAAGGTCGGAGCCGAACTGGGTAAAGCCAGCGAGCTCCTGGTACGAAGCGAGGTCCAGACGAAGGTTGCCGGCAACCTGCTTCATGGCCTTGGTCTGAGCGTCGCCACCGACGCGGGACACGGAGATGCCCACGTCGACTGCCGGGCGCTGACCCTGGAAGAAGAGCTCGGACTGCAGGTAGATCTGACCATCGGTAATGGAAATGACGTTGGTCGGAATGTAGGCCGAGACGTCGCCGTCCTGGGTCTCGATGATCGGCAGGGCCGTCATGGAGCCGTAACCGTTCTTCTTGGACATCTTGACGGCACGCTCGAGCAGACGAGAGTGCAGGTAGAAGATGTCGCCAGGATAGGCCTCGCGTCCGGGCGGACGATGCAGCGTCAACGACATCTGACGGTAGGCCACGGCCTGCTTGGACAGGTCGTCGTAGATGACGAGCACGTGGCCGCCGGGGTTGGTCTCGCTGGCGGGCTTACCGTCCTCGCCGTTGTACATGAAGAACTCGCCGATAGCGGCACCGGCCATAGGCGCGATGTACTGCATAGGGGCGGAATCGGCAGCGGTTGCCGAAACGATGATGGTGTAGTCGAGCGCACCGTGCTGGGCGAGGGTCTCACGGATGTTGGCAACCGTGGAGGCCTTCTGGCCGATGGCGACATAGATGCAGACCATGCCCTTGCCGCGCTGATTGAGGATAGCGTCGATGGCAATGGCGGTCTTACCGGTCTTACGGTCGCCGATGATGAGCTCACGCTGACCACGGCCGATAGGCACCATGGAGTCGATGGCCAACAGACCGGTCTGAACCGGCTCGCACACCGGGGTACGGTCGATGACGCCGGGGGCCTTAAACTCGATAGGACGACGGTGCGTGGCGACAATGTCACCCAAACCGTCGATAGGCTGGCCGAGCGGATTGACGACGCGGCCGAGCATGGCACGGCTCACGGGGATATCCATAATGCGGCCAGTGGTGCGGCACTCGTCGCCTTCCTTGATGGAGTCGACGGCACCAAACAGAACGGCGCCGACCTCGTCACGGTCAAGGTTCTGGGCAAGGCCGAAGACGGTCTCACCGGTATCGGAGCTCTTGAACTCCAGAAGCTCGCCTGCCATGGCGCTCTTGAGGCCGGTGACGCGCGCGATGCCGTCGCCTACCTCGTCGACCGTTGAAACCTCATGCGTATCGACCGTCGCGGAGAGGCTCGTGAGCTGCTCCTGCAGTTTCTTGGCGATATCCTGGGCATTGAGGGTTTCGGACATTAGGCTTCACCTCCGTACGAATTAGCAGAGTTTGCGAGGGTCTCCTGCGCGACGCGCAGCTGCGTCTTGACGGAAATGTCACGACGCTCGCCGCGGGCCTCGAGCACCAGGCCGCCCACGATAGACGGGTCGACCTGCTCGATAAGGAATACCTTGCGACCGAAGTCCTGCTCGCATTTCTTAGTGATGGTTTGACGCAGCTCGTCGTCGAGCGGGATCGCCGTGGTGACGGTCACGCCCACTACATCCTCGTCTTCCTCGGCAACATACTTAAAGGCAGCTGCCACCTTGGGAAGAAGGTCGAGCTGGTCGCGCTTGGACATGGTGTCGAGCACGGCGATGATCTCGGGGCTGGCGCTAGCCAGGCGCTCGATCATCTCGAGGTCCTCGAACACATGGTTCTCGGCCTTAGCGGCTTCCAGAAGGGAGCGCGCGTATGTCTCGAGCACCTTGTCCTGATAGCGGCTAGTCGGCATTCAGGCTACCTGCTTCCTGGATGTAGCGCTCGATGAGCTTCTTCTGCCCGGCCTCGTCCTCGAGTGCCTCGCCCACGATCTTGGTGGCGACGGCAACGGACAGGTCGGCGATGGAGCTCGCGGCACCGGCGTAGATGGACTTGCGCTCGTCCTCGACGGTCGTATGGGCCTTGGCGATGATCTCCTCGGCCTCCTTGTGAGCAGCCTCGATGATACGGGCGCGCTCGGACTCGGCGTCCTTACGGGCCTCGAGAACGATGTCGGCAGCCTGACGACGGGCGTCGGTGACGATCGAGTCGGACTCAGCGCGCTTGGCGATAGCCTCCTGCTTGGTCTTCTCGGCCTCGTCGAGGCTCTCCTCGATCTTCTTGCCGCGCTCCTCCATGGTTTTCATGATGCCCGGCAGGGCGACCTTGGCCAGCACGATCCAGATAATCAGGAAGGCGATAAGCGCCGGGATGAACTCCGCCATCTTAGGGATGAGGATGTCCGCACCGGCAGCGCCGTCCTCGGCGAACGCGGAAACCGGCATGAGCAGCGCGGCCGCGGACGCGGAGAGTGCGATCGCGCTCTTCTGGGATGAAAGATTCATACTTGACGCTCCGTGCTATTTAACGATCAGCGCGACAACGAAGCCGATCAGAGCCAGAGCCTCGCCGAAGGCGGAGCCCATGATGAAGACGGTGAACACGCGGCCCTGGACCTCAGGCTGACGGGCCATAGCACCCGTAGCACCTAGAGCAGACAGGCCGATAGCAAGACCAGCGCCGATAACACCGAGACCGTAACCGATAACTCCCACGATTCCTCCTTTGTCGTGCGTGTCTTATTTCACGCAGGATAACCTTATTTATAACTGCCGGGCTCCATGGGTACGGGCACCAGCGGTTTAACGAATTGCCTTACCTTTAAGGCGCGAACGGAAGACTACTCCTCCTCCGCGACCTCCTCTGCCTCGGAGACATACACGGCGGTAAGGACCGTGAAGACGTAAGCCTGGATGGCGCCGACCACAAGCTCAATCGTATAAATCAGGATGAGGATGGCGAGCCAGGCCAGCGAAGGCAGGGCGCCGATGGCGTGGGCCGCGGAAACCTGCTGAAGCAGCGGCTGCATGAACATGCTCGCCATGATGGCGAACGAGCCCATGACCACGTGTCCTGCGAACATGTTGCAGAACAGACGAACGGCGAGCGTGATGAGGCGCAGGAAGGTCGAGAAGAGCTCGACGACCCACACGAGCACGTTCATCGGGAAGCTCACGCCCTGCGGGGCGAGGCTCTTGATGTAGCCGATCACGCCGTGAGCCTTGCATCCGTAGTAGATGAAGTACACGAAGGCGAAGATGGCGAGCGCGGCGGTGGAGCCGATTGCGCCGGTGCCGGGCTTCATTCCCGGGATCAGGCCGATCATGTTATTGATCAGGATGAACAGGAAAAGCGAGCACAGGAACGGGAAGTGCTTCTTCCAGTTCTCACCCACGACGCCCTTGCCGATATCGTTCTCGACGTACTCGATGATGTACTCGAAACCGTTGACGAAGAAGCCCTTGGGAACCAGGGTCTGCTTCTTCTTGAACACGGCCAGGACGATCAGGAGCACGATCGTGGAGACGATCAGCCAAAACGAGTACTGCGTGATGCCGCAGCTCAGATCGCCCACGACGGGGGTGGAGCTGAACTCGCTGACCAGATGATTAATCTCATCAGGCAGCTTTTCAAAAATTTCCACGACTTACCTTTCGACCTCATGAGGATCTCGCAGCGCCTTGGCGACGCGAACCGCGCAGGCGGCCATAAAGACCACGAAGCCGATCGCCTCGCCCAGGAGGAACATGCGAAATGCCTCTCCGAACAACGCAAACACAACCAAGGTAAAGACGAGCAGGGCGACCGCCGAGACCGCCAGACTCGCCATGCCCTTGAGCATGTCCGCATTCTGCTTATCGTCAAGAACCGGCTTGAGCGTAAAGACAAAGGGAAGAAAGGCGATTGCGCCCGCGATGGCGCCTGCAACGATAGCGAGCAGATCGGCTATCTGAAACACTGGCGTCCTCACTTTCCTTTTTTAACGCTTCCCAGAACAGTTCCCGCCAAACATTGGTGACTATTGTACGAGCCAATCGCTAAAGTACAACCGAAAAAGCATCGGTTAATACGCACCTGTTCGTTTTCTTAAGACCTTCTTTATGCCGCAGGTAGGTAATACGTTTTTTCGCGAACCCCTCTGGGCTAAACGTCCGCTAACAGGGGCGAGCGCGGTCGCCTTTTATTTGTCCGCGCGCACCGTTTCTTCGTATTTTCGACGTTAGCCGGTTTGGCCCAGAGACTACAGCGTGCCGTAGATGCGGTCGCCGGCATCGCCCAAGCCGGGGACGATGTAGGCGGCCTCGTTGAGGTGGTCGTCGATGGCGCAGGTATAGATATGCACGTCGGGGTCTTTCTCGGTCAGCGACTTGAGGCCCTCGGGGGCCGCGACGATGCACAGCATGCGGATGTCCTTGACACCGCGCTCGCGCAGATAGCTGATAGCCATCTCGGCAGAACCGCCCGTGGCGAGCATGGGATCGACGACCAGGCAGATACGCTGGTCGATATCCTTGGGCATCTTGCAGTAATACTCATGCGGCTCGTGGGTGACCTCGTCGCGCTCCATGCCAATGTGGCCCACGCGGGCAGAGGGCACCAGGTCGAGGATGCCATCGACCATTCCAAGGCCCGCGCGCAAAATGGGGACGATGGCGAGCTTCTTGCCGGCAAGCTGCTTAAACGTGGCAGTGGTGATGGGAGTCTCGACTTCGACATCCTCCATGGGCAGGTCGCGCATGGCCTCGTAGCCGTCAAAAAGCGCGAGCTCGCGTACGAGTTGGCGGAACTGGTTGGTGCCGGTCGACTTATCGCGCAGGATCGACAACTTGTGCTGGACGAGCGGATGGTCGACAAGCGTCACGCGGGACGCATCGTAGGTAACGGTCATGGGTTGATGCCCCTTTCGTTGCGGCCGCAAAACGACCTTGCTGACATGACGCACAGCGATGTTGCCGCCGCCCGCCATGCATAAGTTTAGCGGTTTGTTGTATCGAACGCTCCGTCACAACCCTACTGAGTGGTGCTGAGCGAACGCCTGACCGCATCGTGCCAACCGTCCAGGTTGTGCTCGCGACGCTCAACGGACATATGGGGGTGGAACGTCTTAACGATCTGGGCGTTTTGCTCCAGCTCCTCCAGATCCTCCCAATACCCAACCGCAAGACCCGCCAAGTACGCGGCACCGATTGCCGTGGTCTCCACCGACTCACATTGCAGCACGGGGATATCCAGCAAGTCTGCCTGGAACTGCATGATGAACTCGTTGCGCGAGGCGCCGCCATCGACGGACAGGCGCTCGATCGAAAGACCCACGTCCTGCTCCATGGCACGCAGCACGTCATAGCTCTGATAGGCCATGGACTCGCAAGCGGCACGCACGATGGTCGCGCGACTCGAGGCGCCGGTCAGACCGCATACGATGCCGCGGGCGTGCGCGTCCCACCAAGGTGCACCCAAGCCCGCAAAAGCGGGGACAAAGTAGCATCCCTCGTTGTCGCTGATCGAGGAGGCGAGCCGTGCCGATTCGGATACGTTGGAGATAACGCCCATGTTGTCGCGCAGCCAGTTCATCGTTGAGCCGGCGGCAAAAATAGAACCCTCGAGCGCATAGCTGACCTTGCCGTCCGCAGCGATACCGATGGTGGAGACCAGGCCATTCTTGGATTCGACGATCTCGTCGCCGGTATTCATGAGCATAAAGCAGCCCGTGCCATAGGTGTTTTTGGTCTGGCCGGGATGGAAGCAGCAGTGACCGAACAGCGACGCCTGCTGGTCGCCCGCCACACCCATGATGGGCGGCATGTTGGTCATGATGTCGCTCGCGACGTGACCGTAGTCACCGGAGCTCCAACGGACCTCGGGCATCATGGCACGCGGGATGTCGAAGAGAGCCAGCAGGTCATCGTCCCAGTCCAGCGTATGAATATTGAAGAGCGCTGTGCGGCTGGCATTGGTGTAGTCGGTGGCAAAGGTTTGACCGCCGGTGAGGTTGTAGATGAGCCAGGTGTCGATGGTGCCAAACATAAGGTCGCCCGCCGCCGCGCTCTCGCGCGCGCCGTCGACGTTGTCGAGAATCCATTGCACCTTGGAGGCCGAGAAATACGGGTCGAGCGTAAGGCCGGTGCGGGAACGCACCAGCTCCTCGCAGCCCTGCTCGGCCAGTTTATCGATTGTCGAGGCGGTGCGGCGACACTGCCACACGATGGCGTTGTAGATAGGCTGGCCACTCACGCGGTCCCATACCACCGTGGTCTCGCGCTGGTTGGAGATACCGATGGCGGCGATGCGATCGGAATGGATGCCGCTCTTAAACTGGACCTCCATCATCACGCCGATCTGGCTGGCAAGCACCTCCGTGGGATCCTGCTCCACCCAGCCGGGGCGCGGGAAGCTGGTTTTGACGCTACGACGCGCCTGGGCGACGATGCAGCCGTACTCGTCGACGATGGTCGCGAGCACCGAGGTGGTGCCGCAGTCGAGCGCCATGATGTAGGAACCGCCAAAGTTAAACGAGGCATCTTCCATGCCCAGGCTGCCCAGATTCAACGACATCGCTTACACCTTTCTATTGCATCGGGTCGGACAGAACCCGCTCGATCTCTGATGCGGGAAGCGCGCCTTGGCGCAGGATCTGAAGCTCGCCATGCTTAAACGTCACGATGGTCGAAGCGTCGCGGCACGGGGTCTCGCCCGCGTCGACGGCCACATCGACCCCCTCCAGAATGCGGTCCTCAACGTCGGCAAAGCTTGCCGGCGCGGGCGCGCCGTGCGTATTGGCGCTGGTGCAGGCAAGCGGACTGCCGCAGGCGCGGATGAGCGCCTGCACCACAGGAGAGGCCGAAGCGCGCAGGGCCACGGTGTCGTCGGCAGCGCGCATAAAGGTCGGCACGCAGGGGGCTGCCTTGACCACGATAGTCAGGGCGCCCGGCCAGCATCGTTGGGCAAGCGCGCGGGCCTCATGAGGGATATCCACGCCATAGCGATCGAGTGCCTCGGCATCATCAACCAGCCAGGCAACCGTTTGCGTGAGCTCGCGCTGCTTGAGGGTAAAGATACGACGATAGCCGGTACCGAGTGCGGGGACCGCGGCGCCGTTGACGGTGGCCTGCGGATCGCGCGGCCACGGCAGAGGTTCACTTGTATCTTGTGGAACGGCATCCGAGAAGGCGTTGACTGCCACGGCGACACCGTAGACCGTCTCGGTTGGAATAAGCGCCAGGCCACCGCGACCGAGTAGCTCGGCCGTACGCTCGACGGCGAGCCGATGCGGCTCACGCGTTCCCTCGAATACCCGATAGACCGTCTGCATGTGTATGCCAGCCCCTTACGCTCTGGTGCAAGTTTATTTACTGTGGGGCATTCTCGCACGAAACGTTCAACCTATTTGCCCAGAGCGCATGTTGGTTTGGTGAGCGGCTCTAGTAGTCGGTGAAAGTGAGGGGGTTATTGGACTGCGACGAACTTCTTTGGCCTGCCGGCGTGGCGTTCTTGGGCGGCGTAGCGCTCGATGCTGTCTATCGTTATCATCCGACGGCCGTCGACGAGTTCAACATCGAGCTTTCCTGCTTTGACCAGCGCGGTAATCCGCGAAGCGGAGACTTTGAGGTCCAGCGCTGCGTCTTTAAATGTTCGGCACGCCGCTTCCCGAGCGTCATCGTGGTCGATTTCGACTGAAAGGGCCACGACCTCGGCCGAGCGTTCGTACCCTGCCGGAGTCAAACCGTTGTTGAGGTCGTCGGCCAAAAACGCCATCAGTGCCTCGGTGGCATGGGCAATCGCTTCTTCGCGCGTGTCGCCATCGGCAAAGGTGCCAGGAATCTGCGGGAAGCTAGCGCAGTAACCGTCGTCTTCTTTTATGAGAACGCAGTCATAGGTAAATCGCTGCCTCATTTTGCCTCCAGCTACCATCCAGCTTGGCGACGAATACTTGCCCACGTGCCCTTCTTTGGTCGATCACCACCAGAGCCGTTCGCGGTGACAACACGGTCACCAGAAACATGCTTAGCATGACTACCGACTTGCGCGACCTCCACGAATCCATCGTGCTTGAGTAGGGCAATGATTTCCCGAAAGGTAGGAGGTTGCATGGGCCGACCTCTTTCAGCCGTCCTAATTATAAACTAATTTATAATTTTTGCTAACCAGTTAATAAATATTACTGGCGCTGTTTGGGCTCGGTGACGATGGCTCGGACGATGCGGGGACGATCGGTGAGGTCGCGGACGATGCGCACGTCCGAGAGACCCGCCTGGCGACAGAGCTCGGCCGCGGCATCGAGGGCGCCCTCGTAGAGCTCGCAGGCAAACAGGCCGCCGGCGCGCAGCATATAGGGCGCCGCATTGAGCAGGCGGCGGAAGATATCGAGGCCGTCGGCGCCGCCCTCGAGCGCTAAATCGGGCTCAAAGTCCTTGACCTCGTGCGGCAGCGAGCGCATGACATCGCTGGGGATGTAGGGCGGGTTGGAGACGAGTACGTCAAAGGTGCCCCACTCTTCGCGGGGAATGGAGCTCACCAGGTTCGTGAGGCTGAAGGCGACCTCGTCGGACGTGAGGCCAAGCGCATCGCGGTTTTTGGTAGCAAGGTCGATGGCGCGCGGCTCGATATCGGTAGCAGTGCAGGTGACGTGGCCGCGACGCTCCCAGGCAAGCGAGAGCGAGATGCAGCCCGTGCCGCAGCCGACCTCGAGAACGCGGGCGATACGGGGCTCGGCTGGAGCAGGTACGTTGGCCTCGGCGGCATCTTGCGCGGGAGTCGTCTGTTGGTCGTTGCCCTCAATGGCGATGCCGTATTCGTCGAGCTCGGGCTCGGGGGTTTCCTCGGCATCGGCCTCGGCATCTGCTGCCTGCGCAGCGGCTTGCTCGGCCTCGCGATCGGCCAGCTCCTCGGCATAGGCACGGCTGCCCAACACATCGCTACCCAACGCCGCCTCGTCGGCAGCTGTGAGGTTGGCAGCACGGCGCTCGGCCGTCGCTCGCTCGTCGGCCAATGCGGCTTCGGCTTTGCGCGCTTGCTCGACCTCGTCGTTCCAGGGCAGCTCAGCGCGCTGACGGGTGGCAGCCTCGGGACTCAGCACCTCGGCATCCAGATAATTGAGGACTTCCTCGACGAGCATCTCGGTCTCGGGACGCGGAATGAGCACACCAGGTGCGCACGCGACGTCGATCATGCGAAACTGCGTGCTGCCGGTGATGTACTGCAGCGGCTCGCCCTTGGCGCGACGAACGACCGCCGTGTGCATGATCTCGAGCTGAGCTGCATCGAGTGTCTCGTCCATACGCATATATAAGTCGATGCGTGCCAAACCCGTGGCTGCGCACAGCAGCCATTCGGCAGAAAGACGGGGGTGCTCCTCGCCGCGCTCGGCCAGGTACTCCTTGGTCCACTCGAGACAACGCTTGATGGTCCAGATCTCGTTTGCCATGGGGTCCTCCCCTCTTAAGCGCCGGGCGGCGCGCGAATGTCGGAGCAGATTGTACGCGAGGGCGACGCACGACAAGGGACGATTGAGAGCGATTATCGAGAATCAGCCCAGAATTTTGCTTGGATTGCAATCGAAGCGTTCATTCGCCGACGTTTAAATCTGCATCCGTCAAGCTTTTGGCAAGGTTGCCCCAAAACTGACCAATATCTACCCAAGAACTTGCCACATCGCTTGACGCACGACCCATCAAAAATCGCCCCGCGACTTCTCGGACGCTTTTTCGAGCAATATTTTCGATAGCGGATATA
>CABRZC010000047.1 GCA_902475375.1 uncultured Collinsella sp.
GCGCAACGCGTTGCGCTGAGTCCTGAGGCTGTTGCAATGAAGATGAGAATCAAGGTCCAAGACGCCGCTGTCGATGTATTTGGCCTATCAGGGTTACAAGGTCGCCAATGTTCCTTTGGCCCATGGCATGGAGCCGCCGAAGTCAATTTACGAGGTTGACCCGATACGGTTGTTCGGCTTGGTTTCGACCGTTGGCGTCATCTCCGAGATTCGCGATAGCCGCTTGGGCGATGATTACGCCCGTGCCGTCGCCGGCTCCTATGCCGAGCCCGAGAGCGTGCGCAGCGAGCTCGAGGAAGCCCGTGCCCTCATGAAGCGCCTGGGCTGCTTTGTGGTGCGTACTGACGGCAAGGCGATCGAGGAGAGCGCCTCCGAGATCATCGCTCACCTCGAAGAGATTCAAGAGGCAAGAGCCCGCCGCGCCGCCCGCCGCGCTCAACAAAGCTAGCTAATTGGGTTAGCTAAAATTACCTGATATTGATAAAGCGATTTAGCAAATAACCTGCATATGACCTGTGAGTTTCTTATAGTGGTATCTTCATAAGGTAACCACCTTTACCTACCGTTTACCGCTAGTTTTAGCACGTTTACCAAACCGCGTATCCTCTGCTCAAGCCCGTTCAAAACCCGCCGTATAGTTCCCTCACGGCCCGCATCCGGCGGGCCGATTCGTTACCACGGTCGCGCGCGAGAGCGCATGGAAGGGGAAGTATCGTGAGCGATTGCAAGAGGGTTTACCGTTTTGGAACCGATGCCCAGGGCACTTGTGTCACCGAAGGCGACAAGTCCATGAACTTCGTGCTTGGCGGCAAAGGCGCTAATCTTGCCGAGATGAGCCGTATCGGCCTGCCGGTTCCCGGTGGCTTTACCATTACCTGCCAGACCTGCGTCGAGTACTCTGGTGCCGGCAACGTCTGGCCCGAAGGCGCGCTCGACGAGATCGTTGCCGCCGAGGCCGACCTCGAGGCCCGCTGCGGCAAGAAGCTCGGCGACGCCCGTGACCCGCTGCTCGTGTCGGTGCGCTCGGGCGCTCCGTTCTCTATGCCCGGCATGATGGACACGGTCCTCAACCTGGGCCTCAACGACGACTCCGTTCAGGGCCTTATCGCCCAGACGCAGAACCCGCGCTTTGCCTGGGACAGCTATCGTCGCTTTATCCAGATGTTCTCCAACGTCGTCATGGGTGTCGATGCCGACTTGTTCGAGAATGCCCTGACCCAGGCCCGCCTGGTCGCCGGCGTTCGCGTCGACTCCGAGCTTTCGGCCGAGGACCTGCAGGAGCTCGTTGAGACCTTTAAGGGCATTTTCTCCGACAACGTTGAGGCCGCTCTGTACCCCGAGCTCGAGGTCGCGGACGGCAAGCCCGTCTTCCCGCGCGATCCGGAGCTCCAGCTGCGCCTTGCTATCCAGGCCGTCTTTGGTAGCTGGATGAACGAGCGCGCCTGCATCTACCGCAAGCAGCACGGCATTTCCGATGACCTTGGTACCGCCGTTAACGTCCAGGCTATGGCCTTTGGCAATAAGGGCGAGACCTCGGCGACCGGCGTCGCCTTTACGCGCAACCCGGCCGACGGCACCAAGGAGTTCTACGGTGACTTTTTGGTTAACGCCCAGGGCGAGGACGTTGTCGCCGGCATCCGCAACACCGAGCCCATCGCCGACCTCAAGACCACCCCGGGCCTCGAGTCCGCAGGTGAGGAGCTTGAGCGTGTCTTCCTGACGCTTGAGGATCACTATCGCGATATGTGCGACATCGAGTTTACCATCGAGCAGGGCAAGCTCTGGATGCTCCAGACCCGCGTGGGCAAGCGTACCGCAACCGCCGCTCTGCGCATCGCTATCGAGATGGTCGAGGAAGGCCTTATCACCCGTGAGGAGGCCGTGAGCCGCATCGACCCCGCGCAGCTCGACCAGCTCCTGCACCCGCAGTTCGACTCCTCCAAGAAGTACGAGGCGCTCGCATGCGGCCTTAACGCCAGTCCCGGTGCCGCCGTGGGCGAGGTCGTGTTCTCGAGCGATGACGCCGTTGCGCGTTCTGCCGAGGGTCATAAGGTCATTCTGGTCCGCTGGGAGACCAACCCCGACGACCTGAAGGGCATGGTCGCCGCCGAGGGTATCTTGACGAGCCATGGTGGCAAGACGAGCCACGCCGCCGTTATCGCCCGTGGCATGGGTACTCCCTGTGTCTGCGGTGTCGAGCGTTTCCATATCGACGCTGCCGAGAAGGTCGTACGCATCGAAGGCAGCGATCGTGTGCTGCACGAAGGCGATGTCATCTCCATCGACGGCACCCAGGGTATCGTCGTCGATGGCGCTGTCGATTTGGTCTCCGCCGAGCTCACCGGCGACCTGGACACCATCCTGTCCTGGGCCGACGAGATTCGTCTGGACGAGACCGGCGGTCACGCCAATCATGTGCGCGTCAACGCCGACAACCCCGAGGATGCCGCGCTCGCCCTCGAGTTTGGCGCCGAGGCCATTGGCCTGTGCCGCACCGAGCATATGTTCCTGGGTGACCGCAAGAACATCATCCAGAGCTTTATCCTGTCCGACGACGATGCCGTGAAGCAGCAGGCCCTGGCCGACCTGCTCAAGGTTCAGACCGAGGACTTCCTGGCTATGTTCAAGACCATGTCCGGTCGCGATGTGGTCGTTCGCCTGCTTGATCCGCCGCTTCATGAGTTCCTGGATAATCCTCGCGAGCTCGAGGTCGCCATCACCAAGAAGGAA
Source organism: uncultured Collinsella sp. (assembly GCA_902475375.1). GTDB lineage: Bacteria > Actinomycetota > Coriobacteriia > Coriobacteriales > Coriobacteriaceae > Collinsella. The sequence goes on from CABRZC010000047.1 coordinate 2,731, forward strand.
GCCGCTGGCGCCAGCGAGGAAGAGCTTGCCGTCCTGCGCACCCGTCTGCGTCGTATTGACAGCATGGTCGAGTCCAATCCGATGCTCGGCCTGCGCGGTGTGCGCCTGTCCGTCGTCTTTAGCGATCTGCCGCTCATGCAGGTTCGCGCCGTGGCCACGGCTGCCGCCCGCCTTATTAAGGAGGGCGTCGACCCGCGTCCCGAGATCATGGTTCCACTCGTTTCCATCACGGCCGAGCATGTCCAGACCCGCGAGGTCATCGAGCGTGTGATCGCCGAGGTTTCCTCCGAGGAAGGCGTCGAGCTCAACATTCCCGTGGGCACGATGCTCGAGCTGCCGCGCGCCTGCATGGTCGCCGACGAGATCGCCCAGCACGCCGACTTCTTCTGCTTTGGCACCAACGACCTCACCCAGACGACCTTCGGCTTCTCTCGTGACGATGCCGAGGCCAAGTTCATCCCGCTGTACATGCATAAGAAGATCTTGAAGGACAACCCCTTCGAGACCATTGACACGGCAGTACTCGAGCTGGTGCGCATGGCTGTCGAGAAGGGTCGCGCCACCAATCCCGACATGCACTTTGGCGTGTGCGGCGAGCACGGCGGCGACCCCAAGTCCATCAAGGGCCTGTTTAACGTGGCCGACGTGGACTACGTGTCCTGCTCGCCCTATCGCGTACCCCTCGCGCGCCTTGCTGCCGCTCAGGCCAAGCTCGAGGCCAGGCGCTCCGCTTAACGGAGTCGCGTTCCATTTGCGCCTTTTAAGTTCCCCTTCGCGCCGTCGCGCCCCCTGTGGACGCGGCGGCGTTTTACGTTGGTTCAATACATTGGCAACTGACGGGAGGACTGCGATGAAAAACCTCACTAGGTATTTGCAACGAGCGCGTCGGGGAGCACGGATGACCCTGTGCTGGGTAGTCGTTGCGGTCACGGCGTTTTGCGGGATGCCGACAGCCGGTTTTGCCCTTCAGGATGAATCGCGCGACGAGCTCTATGGCGACGTGGTCAACCCGCTCACCATTACGGTCAACGATCGCGACTGCACGTTTGTAGATATCGATGACGGCAAGCTCGAGGGTCGTACCTCGATGTACGACAACGTCTCGTTCTACACGGCCGCCGTCAAAAAGGTGCTGCCCAACTGGGCATCGCTTGCCTATAACATCCTTGGCTATGGTGGAGGCGACGACTCCGGGGACTTTTTGTACTGGGACCACGCCGGCAAGGGCTTTGAGAAGGATTTCGGTAAGGGTCACTACATCTATCTCTATGATGCGCTTTCGGGCGGCAACGGTGAGCATTCCGATGGTGCCGACAAATCGAAGCAGAGTGGTCTGACATCTGCAAAAAGCCTCAATGCGGTCTACGAGCGCTTGACCGACGATATCGCCGGCTGTATCGGTCACAAGCTGGAGGGCTCCGATTTCCGTAAATACGTGCCGCTCGACGGACTGTCGAAAGACACGACTGAGCAGGACGTCATCTATGCCACCATCGCGTGCGTGGACAAGCTCGGCGGCACCTACCAGTACGATTTCAATGGCTTTGGCATCGCGTTCTATAACTTTAGAGTTCAGCAGCTCAACAGCGTGAACAAGCTTAACTGTGCGCCCGAGGACGCGCCGGGCTATTCCTTTGTCGATTCTAAGACTGAGCAGGAGCTCGTTACCTCGGCTCTTAACGTCGGCTATGAGGACGCCTCGCAGAGCATCACGCTCGCCCGCGGTACCGAGGAGACGGTCGGCACGAGCACTTCTGAATCCGCATCGTATTCCAAAGGCGGCTCGTGGGGCGCATCGGTGAGCCTCAAGGAGTCACTGGGCGTGCCCGCAACAGCGAGCGAGGAGATCGAGACTTCGTTTTCGGCCGAAACCACGATGTCCCAGTTGTGGGAGGCGAGCAAGACCGAGGAACAGTCGATTACCACAACGGACAATCAGTCTGTCACCGTCAATATGACGATCCCGGCGCACACGCAGGTCAATAGCAAGCAAACGAGTTCTACCACGACGCTGTCCGAGGACTATGACCAGCCGGTGGGCGTGACGTTCGACGTGATCATCTTTAATATGAACGGCGAGTGCTACGATGACAACGCCGCCGTGCAGGAGTTCCATACCGCCGGTTATGACCAGCGCTCGTTCTACACCACCTTTGGCGATCAGTCGACCGACGCCGTGCAGAACCTGTTCCTGCGCTCAATCGCCCATCGTGGCGACGACGGGTACGATACCACCGCCGGAAACGTGACGAGTTGGTCGTATCGCACCAACAACCACATGGTGCGCGCCATCGATTGGAATTCGGTCCTGGCCGATCGCGAGGTGCCCTCGCGCAACGGCGGCGCCCCGCGCACGTGCAACGTGCTCAATGACATGGCCGCGACCTATCCCATGTCCATTACGGGTTCCAATCTGTCGTTTGAGTCGGTGACGGTCGATACGCAGTTGGGCACGCCGCAGCCCATTAAGCCCATCTCCAAGATTCTCGTGTCGCTGCAGACCGATAAGACCCGAAGGCTTACGGTTGGAGACGAAGACCCCATCTCTTCCTATCGCGTGTGTGCAAGGGACGAGGACGATGTTGATTACTACGGCTTTGTGAAGTCGTCGGGCGACTGGCGCGTGGTCGATAAAAAGGGCAAGGAATGCAAGTCCGACGTCATCGAGATCCAGACCGACCCTGTCACCCACGAGCAGGTCGTGGTGGGTAAAAAGGCCGGCACCGCCTACGTAAAGTACTTTATCCCCGAGGACGCCTACGTGGATGTGAACGGGCACGTCTCGACCAATGACGAGATCGACGCCGCGGCCTACAAATATAAGGTAAGTGACGTGGCGCCCGAGTCGTTTAACGGCAGCATCAAGCTCGAGGGCTCGGCGCAGACCGTCGTCGGCGTCGAGGAGAACCTTAACGGCATCGAAGGCCTGACGGCTACGGTCTATGACACGACGGGCAAGGAAGTCGATAGAGTCTGCAGCTGGGAGGCTCAGGAGCTCGAGAGCAAGGGCATTTCGGTCGCGACAGACGGCACGATGACCATCTCGCAACCGGGCACCTTCCATGTTCGCGCCTTTATTGACGGCGTGTATTCCGATTGGGCCGAGGTCATCGCCGCACCCGCACCGGTCGACCCGATGACGACCGTGGTCGAGACGCCGGTGAGCGTTACGTCCGCCTCCACGGGGGATTCTTCGGCAACGACGGATAGTACGGCTCCTGCCCAGGGAGAGCAGGCCGCTTCTGATACAAACGCGGTTGAGTCTGCTCCCGCGAGCGACAATGCCGCTGCAGTGACTGACGACACCGCGCCCACTGCCGCGAAGGATGCCTCGCCGATTCCTACGGGCCTCGTTACCGTTTTGACCGATATCTGCCGCTACGGCATCGATCACGGCCTCATCAGCACATCAAACAAGGAAGAGATGACCAAGAAGGACTTCGACATCTTAGGCATCCTGTACCTGATGGCGGACAGCCAGGATCTGGTGCCCCAAGACGCCGAGGACGCGATGAATGAATGGGTCCATGACAACTATAATGACGAGGAGCTTGCCACCTGGAAGCAGCATGCGCTTTCAGTGCTGCTCGAATACGGCTACATCGCGCCCGGAACGACCGTGACGACCCCGACGACTGATGCTGCGGACGGCGCATAAGTGCAGAAAGGGTGCGTGTTTTTGTCTTTTTGCGCACGGGCAAAATAGTTCTTGCAGCCAAGGTCGTGGCGTGTATACTCGAATACGTTTGTTCAACTACGTGCCGGCCAAGGTGGTACGGCACCTCTAGAAGAGTAAGGAATTGCACATGGATTACATCCGCGCAATCGAGCGTCAGCAGATCCGCGAGGACATCCCGCAGGTCCGCGTCGCCGACAACGTCAAGGTTCACTACCGCATTAAGGAAGGCGACCGCGAGCGCATCCAGGTCTTCCAGGGTGACGTCATCCGCATGGCCGGCGCCGGTGCCCGTGAGACCTTCACCGTCCGCAAGATTTCCTTCGGTGTCGGTGTTGAGCGTACCTTCCCGCTTCACAGCCCCAAGATCGCCAAGCTCGAGGTCGTCCGTCATGGTCGCGTCCGTCGCGCCAAGCTGTACTACCTCCGCGACAAGGTGGGCAAGGCTGCTCGCATCCCTGAGAAGCGCTAAGAAGATCGCAGCGTCTGTCCACTCGTTTGGACAAAAGGGTCACCTTCGGGTGGCCCTTCTTTTTATTTGATTTGCATACAAGGAGGCCCCGATATGGCCAACATGACGAGCTCGGTTTCGGCATCGCAGGTTGCCGGCGAGCTGGCGAGCGCCACGTTCGAGGAGATTCCCACCCTCGTGGAGCATTATCGCGAGGATCCGCGCCAGCAGGTGATCAAGGCTTGCGAACGTGCCCTTAAGCGCCATGCCAAGGAACTTGCCGAACGCGAGCGCGTCAACGGCATGTACGAGCTTATGCATGAGCTCGGCGGTGATGGCGTGGTCGTGGGCGTCGACGAGGTGGGCCGTGGCTCGGTAGCGGGTCCCTTGACCGTGTGTGCCGTGTGTCTTCCGATGGAGCCGCGCATCTGGGGCATCAATGATTCCAAAAAGCTCACGCCGGCGCGCCGCGAGCTGCTCTCGGTGAAGATTGCCGAGGTGGCGACTGCTATCGGCTTTTGCCATATCGCTCCTGCGGATATCGATGATATGGGCATGGCCCGCGCCATTCGAGCCGCTGTCGCGGGTGCGGTGTCCGATACGGGGCTTGAGCCCGATTGCGTGCTTATGGACGGCAACCCCCTGGGCGCCGTGCCCCATGAGCGCGACGTGGTCAAGGGCGATGCCAAGATCGCCTGTATCGCCGCGGCATCCATCATGGCAAAGGTCACGCGTGACGAGATGATGGTCGAGTACGACGCCGAGTATCCCGAGTACCATTTGGCCGAATCGAAAGGCTATGCGAGCCCCGAACACATTGAGGCCATTCGCAAACATGGTCTTTCTCCGCTGCACCGTGTGAGCTTTTGCGGAAAGTTTCTGCAGACTGAGCGCCTTTTTTAGGCCAATTGTGGAGACTGGGACCTTAAGGGTTCTATAAACCTGCTGGTAGGGGCCGTGTGCAACGCTATTGTTGCGCGCGGCCCCTCATTTGTCGGCATTTGGTTGGTTTTCGGTTTGCTTCCGGTACTTACCCGCATGAAACCTGCCCTCATTATCGAGGCAATGCAGGGAGTGGGAAAGGAGACCCCATGTGTGCCGCAGCCAAAATGAGCAAGACACAGCAGCTCAAGGAACGTTGGGAAGAGGGGGAGCTCGATTGCGGGTCGATCACCCCTGAGTTTATCAAGGGGCTCAGTCCTCGCGAGCTCGGTATGCTGGGCGAGCTTATCGCAATCGATTACTTTAACGAGCGCGGCTATGCATTGCTGGAACAAGGCTATCGATGCTCGGAGGGCGAGGCCGACCTGGTGCTGCTCGACGAGCTCGACGATGTGGTGGTGATGGCCGAGGTTAAGACCAGGCGTGTTGCGCTGGATTGCGACACGCGGGTGTTTCCCGAGGAAGCGGTTAACGCCCAAAAGCAGCGGCGTTATCGTCGCATCGCGAGTTGTTACCTCATGGAGCATTATCCGCTCAAGGCGATCCGCTTCGATGCCGTGGGCGTCACCATTCGCGGCGGGCATATCGCCGAGATCGAGCACCAGTACAACGCGTTCGATTGGCAGGTGTCGTGATGGCGTTCGAAACCTTTGCCGTTCACGCTGCCTGTATCCGCGGTGTCGAGGCGATTCCCGTCACGGTCGAGGTTTCGCTTGCGGGCGGCATCCCGGGCATCCAGATGCTCGGCATCCCGAGTATGGAGGTCATGGAGTCGCGTGGGCGCATTCGCTGCGCGATGCGCTCTGCCGGATTCGAGATCCCGCGTTCGGGCATTACGGTCAATCTGGCGCCGGGCGATATCCGAAAGACCGGTAGCGGTTTTGACCTGCCGATAGCCATTGCGGTGCTTGCGGCCGATGGGCAGATTCCCCGCGACAATCTCGACCGCTGCCTCATTGCCGGCGAGCTCGGCTTGGATGGGACGGTGCTCCCCGTCAAGGGCGAGGTGGCGTTCCAGCTACTGGCTCGCGACATGGGGCTGTCTTTTATCGCCGGTAGGTCCGACCAGCACGTTCCGTTGGCGGGGGTCGACTGCGGTTTTATCGATCATCTCTCGCAGCTTGCCCACGGTATGGGGGAGGCGGCTCGGCACTATCTGGATTCCGAAGGTGTCGAGGCTACCTTTGAGCCCGAGCTCGATTATGCCGACGTGTTGGGGCAGGAGGTCGCCAAGCGCGGCATGGCGCTTGCGGCGGCAGGGGAGCTGGGCTTGCTTATGATCGGGTCTCCGGGATCGGGCAAGACCATGCTTGCGCGCCGCATGACGGGTATCTTGCCCGAGCTTTCCGTTGAGGATCAGCAAGAGGCGCTGTGCATCCATTCGGTCTTGGGTGAGAACATCGATGGCCTGCTTGCAGGGCATCGGCCGTTTCGAAGCCCTCATCACAGTATTTCGACAGCGGGCCTTATCGGCGGAGGTCGCCCGGTGCATCCGGGCGAGATCAGCCTTGCCCATGGCGGCGTGCTCTTTTTGGACGAGCTTGCCGAGTTTCCCACCGGTGTGCTGCAGACGCTTCGTCAGCCTATCGAGCGCGGCTATGTCAGGATCGTGCGCGTCGACGGCGCCTTTACGTTTCCCTCACGCTTTCAGTTGCTTGCGGCGAGCAATCCCTGTCCCTGCGGTTTTTTGGGCGATCGCGAGGTTCCGTGTCGTTGCTCGGCATCGATGGTCGAGCGCTATCGGTCCAAGCTGCGCGGCCCCTTGGCCGACCGCATCGACCTGATGATTGACGTGACCCGCCCCGATCCGCAAGTGATTATCGAGGGCGCTGAGGGCATGTCGTCGGCCGAGCTGCGCGACTACGTTGTCCGCGGTAGGGCTTTTCGTGCCTGGCGCGAGTCCCGTATGGACGATGCGGATGCCGAGGCCGAGGACGACGAGTCCCGCTCTATCGATGGTGTTGTGTCGACCTTTGCGCTCGATCAGGCGGCGGAAACGTGCGTGCTCGGCCTGTCGAAGCGCACGCATCTCACGGGGCGCGGCATCGTGCGCCTGGTACGCATCGCGCGAACGATTGCCGATGTCGCCGAAAGCGAGCGGGTGACGCAAGACCACGTGCTCGAGGCCGCGATGTATCAGGGAAGGAGGGATCAGTGATGGGTGAGGACCGCTACGAACTGCATCCCGGTGATGGGCTGTTCCCCGCAACTGTTCTAGAACTTCCCGATGTACCGCAAACGCTGTTCGTGCGCGGCGACCCGGGGGCTCTCTCGACGCCGGCGCTCTCGATCATCGGCGCTCGCAAGGCCTCGCCGTACGGCCTTGCCGTAGCTGAGCTTGCGGCCAAGGTTGCCGTGGAAGCGGGGGTGACGGTGGTCTCGGGCGGTGCGGTCGGCTGCGACCAGGCCTCGGGTTGGGCCGCGGTCAACGCCGGGGGCAGGCACGTCGTGGTACTGGGGACCGGCGCCGATGTGGTCTATCCGCGCTCGAGCGCCGGGCTCATCACGCGCACACTCGATACGGGCGGCGCAGTTGTTTCAATTTCGCCGTGGGGAATGGGACCGCGTAAGTTCGCCTTTCCGCGGCGCAATCGCGTAATCGCCGCCTTGTCGCAGGCGCTCTTCGTGTCGGAGGCCGGCATGCCTTCGGGTACGTTCTCGACGGCGGAGGCCGCCATGGACCTGGGGCGCGAGCTTCTTGCCGTGCCGGGTTCGATTTTGTCACCCGAGTCCCGCGGTACCAACTACCTCATTGCCAACGGGGCCTGCTGCATTATTGACGAGGAGTCAATCGAGATGGCCATCTCGCGAATCTACGGCACCCTGCGCTATTCGCGTCCCGATGCACCCGGTATCGCAGATCTGGACCCCACGCAGCAGGCCGTGATGCATGCGCTCATCGCCTCGCCGCTCAAGGTCGACGACATCGCCACACTCGTCTCCCTCGATGCCGTCGGAGTGCTCAAGCTCCTGGGCTCGCTCGAGCTCGAGGGCCTCATCGAGCGCATGATGGATGGAAGGTATGCGCCCTCCAAGTTTGCCCTTCACGCCCAGACGCCCTTCGGTCACAATGGAAAACGTGTCAATTAGAAAGGTGTTTGCAGATGCTGTTTGATCAGGTGACGGTTATCGGTGGCGGTCTGGCGGGATCGGAATGCGCGATTCAGCTGGCAGATCGCGGGTTCGCCGTAAAGCTGTGCGAGATGCGCCCGCAGGTAAGCTCTCCTGCCCACCATACCGATCACTTGGCGGAGCTCGTCTGCTCCAATTCGTTTAAATCGACCCGTCCCGATTCCGCCGCCGGTCTGCTGAAGGCCGAGCTCGAGCGCATGGGCTCTGTGCTGCTCGACTGCGCTCATCGTGCGGCCGTTCCTGCCGGCGGCGCCCTGGCGGTCGACCGCGTCAAGTTTTCCGAGCTCGTCGAGGCCGAGGTTGCCGCCCGCCCCAATATCGAGGTTGTCCACGGTGAGGTCACCCAGATTCCCGAGGGTCATGTGGTTATCGCCGCAGGCCCCTTGTGCTCGCCGGCATTGAGCGAGGAGGTCATGAAGCTTGTCGGTGGTGACGCCCTGGCGTTCTTTGACGCGGCCGCGCCGATCGTCGATGCCTCGACGCTCGATATGGACGTGCTGTTCTCGCAGTCGCGCTACGAGGAGCAGGGGAGTGGCGACTATCTCAATGCCCCGCTCAACAAGGAAGAGTACGAGGCCTTTATCGAGGCGCTCACCACGGCCGATCGCGTGGTGCTCAAGGATTTTGAGGGCGGGGACCTGTTCCAGGCCTGCCAGCCTGCCGAGGAGGTTGCGCGCACGGGCAAGGATGCCATCCGCTTTGGCGCCATGAAGCCCGTCGGGCTCACCGACCCGCGCACCGGTCGCCGTCCCTGGGCGGCAATTCAGCTGCGCGCCGAGAACAAGGAGAAGACCGCCTATAATCTGGTTGGCTTCCAGACCAACCTGACCTTCGGCGAACAGAAACGCGTCTTCCATATGGTTCCCGGCCTGGAGAACGCCGAGTTCTTCCGCTACGGCGTCATGCACCGCAACACCTTTGTCGATGCTCCGCACGTGCTCGACGGCACCTTTGCCGTTCCCGGCACGAGCGTGCGCCTTGCCGGCCAGATTACCGGTACCGAGGGGTACATGGAGGCCGTGGCGACGGGTCTGCTCGCCGCGCTCAACACCTATGCCGAGGCTATCGGTGCCGCGGGCGTCGAGCTGCCGCGCGAGGGCGCCCTGGGCGCGCTTGTGGGGTATGCGACCGATCCGGCTACGGTGGGCTATCAACCCATGCACGTTAACTTTGGCCTCGTTCCACCGCTCGAGGACGGTAAGCGTCGCAGCAAGCGCGATCGTTACCAGGCCTACGCGGATCGCGCCCTCAAGGTCTTGGACGCCTATCTGGAAACGCGCTCCGATCTGTTTGGAGGCGAGAGGTCATAGCCTTTGACCTGTACGATGCCGTCGACTCGTTCATTGCCTACATTGCACGCGTCGAAGGGCTCGCTCCCAATACGGTAACCGCCTACGCCTCGCGGCTCGAGCGCTTCGCCGCGTGGTGCGACCGCCAGGGCATCGACGCTCGCGCTGCCGACGTACGGACCGTTCGCTCCTATTTGGCCGAGCTGTCGCGTGGCCAGGTGGCGGCTCGGACCCTTGCGGCGCATCTGTCTGCCATTCGCTCGCTCTATCGTTGGATGGCTGCCGAGGGAATCGTTGAGGGCGATGCGGTCTCGGCGATATCCTCACCCAAACTGCCGCGCGATCTTCCCGGTGTGCTGACGACCCGGCAAGTCGAGTCGTTGCTCAAGGCCCCCGACACCTCGACGCCTGCGGGGCTGCGCGATGCGGCGATGCTCGAGCTGCTCTATGCCTCCGGCGCGAGAATCTCGGAGCTCGCGGCGCTCAACATGGAGTCTATTGGTTGGTCCGAGCGAACGCTGCGACTTTGGGGCAAGGGGAACAAGGAGCGTATCGTGCCCCTGTATCGGCGCGCTCTCGAGGCGACCCGCCGCTATATTGAGGAGGGGAGGCCACAGCTCCTTGTGCAGGCAAAGCGTTTCGATAGCGCGAACGGCGTGCATCCGCTGTTTATCTCGGCGCGCGGAAACCGCATGAGTGCCGCCATGCTCAGGAGGCGGTTCCATATGCTTGCGACACTTGCCGGTATTCCTGCCGACATCGCCCCGCATGCGATGCGTCACACCTTTGCGACCGACCTGCTCGAGGGCGGCGCGGATCTGCGCTCGGTTCAGGAGCTGCTGGGGCATGCGAGCTTGTCCACGACGCAGATCTATACGCATCTCACGCCCGATCGGCTTAAGCGCGCCGTGAGTCAGGCCCACCCCCGCGGCGAGTAGGAGAAGGGCCCCCGCGCCGCACCGAGGTGTGTGGTTTTGATTGCGGGTTGGCAGGAAGATGCATTCCTGCTATCATTCATCGGGTTGCTTCACGGCAACAGGTTTTTATCACGCACGCGCGGCTACTTCATACCGTGGTGCCCGGGCTTTGGTAGCACATGTCCGGGTTGGTTTTGGAGGATGACCCCGCGCGGAGGCAAACCACAGGAGGTTTAACATGGCTACCAAGATTAATATCCGCACCCTGCTCGAGGCCGGCTGCCACTTCGGTCACCAGACCCGTCGCTGGAACCCCAAGATGAAGCCGTTCATCTTCGGTGAGCGCAACGGCATCTACATCCTCGACCTCAAGCAGACCATCCTCGACGCCGACCAGGCCTACACCTTTGTCAAGAACGTCGCCAAGGGCGGCAACGTGCTGTTCGTCGGCACCAAGAAGCAGGCTCAGGAGGCCGTCAAGAACGCTGCTGAGCGCGCCAACATGCCTTACATCAACCAGCGTTGGCTCGGCGGCATGCTGACCAACTTCGTCACCATCCGTTCCCGCATCAACCGCATGGAGGAGCTCGAGGCCATGGTCGAGGACGGCCGCATGGCAGTCCTGCCCAAGAAGGAGCAGGCTGTGCTCGGTAAGGAGCTCACCAAGCTCCAGACCAACCTCGGTGGCGCCCGCGACATGAAGGGTCTGCCCCAGGCTCTCTTCGTCATCGACACCAAGCGCGAGGAGAACGCCATCAAGGAGGCCCAGCGCCTGAACATCCCCGTCGTCGCTCTGATCGACACCAACTCCGATCCCGACGAGGTCGAGTACGGCATCCCCTGCAACGATGACGCCATCTCCGCTGTCACCCTTATGTGCGAGCTCATGGCCGACGCCTGCCTCGCTGGCTCCGGCAAGGAGCAGGTCTCCGAGGCCGAGATGGCCGCTGAGCCCAAGGCCGAGTAAATCAGTCCTATTTAAGTCTTTTTCATCTCTTTGAAAGGAACCACAATGGCCCAGATTACCGCCGCTATGGTCAAGCAGCTCCGCGAGATGACCGACTCCCCGATGATGGAGTGCAAGAAGGCTCTCGTCGAGGCTGACGGCGACATGGACGCCGCTGTTGACGTTCTGCGCAAGAACGGCCTCGCCAAGGCTGCCAAGAAGGCTGGCCGTGAGACCAACGAGGGCGCTGTCGCCGCGTTCGTCTCCGAGGATGGCAAGACCGGCGCTTTGCTCGAGCTCTCCTGCGAGACCGACTTCGTCGGCTCCAACGCCAAGTTCACCGGCTTTGCTTCCAAGGTCGCTGAGGTTGTCGCCACCACCGAGCCGGCTGACGTCGACGCTCTGCTCGAGAAGCCGATGGGTGAGGAGACCGTTTCCTCCGAGCTCACCGAGATGATTCACATCATGGGCGAGAACATGAAGATCTCTCGTTTCGCCGCCCGCAAGGCCGAGAACGGCGCCCTCGCTTCTTACATCCACATGGGTGGTAAGATCGGCGTCCTCGTCGAGTTCGCTTTCGAGAAGGCCGAGACCGCTCAGGCCGACTCCTTCAAGACCTTCGCTCACGACGTCGCCCTTCAGGTTGCCGCCGTCGCCCCGATCTGCGCTACCCGCGATCAGGTTCCGGCTGAGACCGTCGAGCACGAGAAGCAGATCTACATGGCTCAGGCTGCCGAGTCCGGCAAGCCCGAGGCCATTCAGGAGAAGATGGCTGTTGGCCGTCTGGAGAAGTTCTACAAGCAGTCCGTGCTCACCGAGCAGGAGTTCATCAAGGACAGCTCCCTCACCATCAAGAAGTACGCTGAGCAGGTCTCCAAGGAGCTCGGCGATACCATTACCGTCGTTGCCTTCGACCGTCTGGTCCGTGGCGAGTAAATAAGCTCTTGTAGCTGGTAATGAGCAGGCTGTGGGTTTTACTCACAGCCTGCTTTTTCATGGCTCTTATCAGAGCCTTTGATATCATATTGAGAGTCTAATTAAAGGAGGATCGCTTTGTCCGACATCCGATATAAACGCGTGCTTCTGAAGCTTTCCGG
>CABRZC010000048.1 GCA_902475375.1 uncultured Collinsella sp.
CGAAATCGCTGAAACCCGCATAAACACTGGCTTTTTTAAGCAACTCGATTTATTCCCACTCAATCGTCGCGGGCGGCTTGGACGTAATGTCGTAGCAGACGCGGTTGGCGCCAGGGACCTCGGCAACGATGCGGCCGGAGATGCGGGCCAGGACGTCGTAGGGCAGCTTGGCCCAGTCGGCGGTCATGGCATCGCTGGACTCCACGGCGCGCAAGATGATCGGGCGCTGATAGGTGCGCTCGTCGCCCATAACGCCAACGGACTTGATGTCGGGCAGGACCGCAAAATACTGCCAGCAGCTGTGCTCGGAGTTGCGCTCGCCGGTCTGCTCAAACAGACGCTGGTTATAGGCGTCGAGCTCCTCGCGCACGATGGCGTCGGCATTCTTGAGGATCTCGAGCTTCTCCTTGTCGACCGCACCGATGATGCGGATGGCAAGACCCGGGCCCGGGAAGGGCTGACGGAACACGATGTGACCCGGCAGGCCGAGCGCAAGGCCAAGCGCGCGGACCTCGTCCTTAAAGAAGTGATCGAGCGGCTCGATAAGGTCGAAGTGCACGCCCTCGGGGAACGGGATCAGGTTGTGGTGGCTCTTGATGGTGGCCGTCTTGCCGCCCGTCTTGCGAGCGCCGGACTCGATGATGTCGGGGTAGATGGTGCCCTGAGCCAGGTACTTGACTGGCTTGCCATCGGTCTCGAGCTGCTGCGCCACGGCGAAGAACTCTTTCCAGAACTGCGTGCCAATGATGCGACGCTTCTCCTCGGGCTCGGTCACGCCGGCCAGAAGCTCGGCATAGCGGTCCTCGGCGTGGACGTGGATAAAGTCGACGTCAAACTGCTTGGTGAAGACCTCCTCCACCTGCTCGGGCTCGCCCTTGCGCAGTAGGCCGTGGTTGATGAACACGCAGGTCATCTGCTTGCCCACGGCGCGGGCTCCCAGCGCAGCCACGACGGAGGAGTCGACGCCGCCGGACAGGGCCAGAATCACGCGGTCGTCGCCGACCTTCTCGCGGAACTCGGCCGTCATGGTCTCGGCCAGGTTGTCCATGCTCCAGTTGGGCTCCAGGCCGCAGATCTCAAACAGGAAGTTGCTCAGCAGCTGCTGGCCGTACTCGGAGTGCTTGACCTCGGGGTGGAACTGCGTGGTGAAGATCTTGCGCTCGATGCACTCCATGGCAGCAACCGGGCACACGTCGGTGCTGGCGGTAACGGTAAAGCCCTCGGGCACCTCGGAAACGGCGTCGCGATGGCTCATCCACACAGTCTGCTCCATGGGCGTGGAGTTAAAGAGCTTGGCGCCGGCCGTGCGCGTGATGGTGGCGCGGCCGTACTCGCCCACCTCGGAGTGGCCGACCTTGCCGCCGAGCGTCACGGCCGTGATCTGATGACCGTAGCAAAAGCCCAGGACGGGAAGGTCCAGGTCAAAGATGGCAGGATCGATGGACGGAGCGTCCTCGGCATACACGGAGGCCGGGCCGCCAGAAAGGATGAGCGCAGAGGCGTTCATCTCGCGAATCTCGTCGGCCGAGATGTCGCAGGGGACAATCTCAGAATACACGTTGAGGTCGCGGACGCGACGGGCAATGAGCTGACCGTACTGCGCACCAAAGTCGAGTACGAGGACCTTTGCGGAAGCCTTTTGATCCATGGTTCCCCCTCTTGTTGGCGGGGAGCCGGTGCCCGCCCGCGTGAATGAACGAAAATAACCTCCATAGTGTACACGTTATATGGGGTTTCTCGTCCCTCGCAGCCATCAGCGCACGGCAAACGCACGACCTGGGCCCCTATTTGACGGCAATTGAAGTGTTACCAAACGTTACAGATGATGTAATACGTTTGAACATTGGACGCCCTGTGCCACAATACTGCCGAACGACTCCGCCTCTGCGGCGGCAAATACGATAGGAATACCAGCATGAAGCGCATCCTTCTCATCGCCACGGGCGGCACCATCGCATCGACCGAGGACGGCAACGGCCTCTCCCCCGCTCTGACCGGTGAGGAGCTCGCCCAGAGTGTCCCCGAGATCTCGGGCCTCTGCGAGCTCGACGTCGTGCAGCCCATGAACATCGACAGCACCAATATGCGCCCGAGCGACTGGATGCGTATCCGCGACGTCATCGTCGAAGGCTATGCCGACCACGACGGCTTCGTGATTCTGCACGGCACCGACACCATGAGCTACACCGCAGCAGCGCTTTCCTACCTGATTCAGGACAGCCCCAAGCCCATCGTACTCACCGGCTCGCAAAAGCCCATGGGCAATCCCTTTACCGACGCCAAGCTCAACCTGTACCAGAGCCTGCTCTATGCGCTCGACGAGCACTCGCACGATGTGTCGATTGTGTTTGGCGGCGTCGCCATTGCCGGCACGCGCGCCCGCAAGCAGCGCACCATGAGCTTTAACGCGTTCATTAGCGTCAACTATCCGCCCATTGCCTACATCCGCAATGACCGTATCGTGCGCAACGGGCTTCACGGCACGCATCAGGGCGAAAACCCGGTGCGTTTCTACGACAGCATCGATCCGCGCGTATTTGTACTCAAGCTTACGCCCGGCGTAAACCCGGGCATCCTCGACGCCCTTGCCGATAGCTACGACGCCGTGATTCTGGAGACCTTTGGCATTGGCGGTATCCCCGAGTTTGGTGAGTCGGGCGAGTCGTTCCAGGAGGCGATTTTCCGCTGGGTTGATTCGGGTCGTACTGTCGTTATGACCACGCAGGTCCCCGAAGAGGGCCTCGATCTGGGCGTTTATGAGGTCGGCCGTGCTTACGCCGATCATCCGGGTATTCTGCGCGGCGACGACATGACCACCGAGACGCTCGTGGCCAAGACCATGTGGGCACTCGGCCAGTCACGCGATGCCGCCGAGATCCAGCGCCTGTTCTACAGCCAAGTCAACCACGACCGCATCCCGATGGCGTAATTCAGTTGTCGACGGGTATCCCCTATTCGATGCCCTCGAGAAGCTCTGACACCGTCATGCCGAGTGCGGGCGCGATCTTAAATAGAACCTTGAGCGTGAAATTTGCCGTCCCATCTTCGATTCGGTCGAGGTAGGGTCGGCTGATTCCTGTCGCCACACAAAAATCAACCTTGGAGATACCAAGGTCTCTGCGTGTCTCTTCGACCCGCCTGCCAAGAATCTGTTTCGCACGTTCGTCCATGCAGCCGAGTTTGAAATGGAGCCGAACATAAACGTAAACTATAGTTTACGTTTTGCCGAATACACAGGAGTTTTCTATGTCGGGTTCTTCGGTCCGCACGTACCGAGCCACACTTCGCACAAACAGCGCACCGCCCAAGCTCGTCGTCGTTGAAGCAGAATGTCTTTCGCCCGATGAGCGCACAGCATTTGCATTGCTATCAAGTCGCGTCGCCGCCGTTTTGGTCCCTTGCCCGGCGCAAGGTGAACTTGCCATCCAATGCCAAGCGCACAGCTGCTCGCTCAATCAGGCTGCCGTAATCGTAACCAGCCAACACGGCCTGTCGCTCCTTTTGGAAGCCGGCATCGCGCTCGCCCTCCGCGGCGCCGGATACGAAAACGAGGCCGCCGCCGACATGGTCTTTCAACCACGATCGAGCGGCGGCCTCGCAGCAGCCATCGAATATGCTTGCAGGCTCGTTGCCTAAAGGCGCAAGCTAAAAGCCCAGGCCAAAGCCCATACCGGTAATCGCCGAATACATAAAGTAGACGTTGATTACGTTGAGAAACACACCCGTGATGCAGCCGTTTCGCAGGTAGCGCTCGCACACGATGCGCGCCATGGCGGCGGAGTCATCATTGTTTTTAGCCTGGCGTCCCGCCGTAAAGTACGTCGCCACGCTCAGCAGCAGATTGAGCACCGGCAACGCCAGCAGCTCGTAGCTCTTGCCCCAGCGCGTCGCCTCGCCGGCGGCATTAAACTTCGTTGCCACCTCGGGACCAATGTTGGGGATAACACACGCTGCGACCACCAGCGGAATCACCGCAAGTACGAGCAGCGCAATACCCATGTAGCCAGCTTTTTTGCCATATTTAAACATATGCGTCGTCCTTACACGTTAAAGCGGAAGTGCACGACGTCGCCATCGGCCATGACATAGTCCTTGCCCTCAATACGCAGCTTGCCGGCAGCCTTGGCGCCCTGCTCGCCACCGAGCTCGATGTAGTCGTCGTAGCCAATGACCTCGGCCTTAATAAAGCCGCGCTCAAAGTCGGTGTGGATGACACCGGCGGCCTGCGGGGCGGTCGCGCCCTGACGCACCGTCCAGGCCTTGACCTCCATCTCGCCGGCCGTAAAGAACGACTGCAGGCCGAGCAGCTTGTAGGCGGCCTGAGCGAGCACGTCCAGACCGGGCTGCTCCAGGCCCAGGCTCTCCAGGTAGTCGGCAGCGTCCTCGGGATCGAGCTCGGAAAGCTCGGCCTCGATCTTGGCGCAGATCGGCAGCGGCTTGACGCCATCAATGGGCGCCAGGTCCTCGTTGAGCATGTCCTCGTCTACGTTGGCCACATACAGGATGGGCTTCATGGTGAGCAGGAACAAGCCCTTGGCAGCGGCGCGCTCCTCGTCGGTCATCTCCATGGACGCGGCGCGCTTGCCCTCGTTGAGCCAGGCAAGCAGGCGCTTGGCGACCTCAAACTTGGGCATGAGCTCCTTGTCGCGCTTGGCCTCCTTCTCGAGCTTGGGCAGCTGCTTCTCGAGCGTGCCCATGTCGGCCAGGATGAGCTCGGTCATGATGGTGTCGGCATCGCCGGCGGGATCGACGAACTCGCCCGTGCGGCCCACCTCACGCATGACGTTGGGGTCCTTAAAGTAGCGCACGACCTCGCAGATAGCGTCGGTCTCGCGGATGTTTGCCAAGAACTGGTTGCCCAGGCCCTCGCCCTCGTTAGCGCCCTTCACCAGACCTGCGATGTCGACAAACTCGACCGTAGCCGGCACAATGCGGCCGGGGTTGACGATGTCGGCGAGCTTTTGCAAGCGGCTATCGGGCACGTCGACGATACCCACGTTGGGGTCGATTGTGGCAAACGGGTAGTTGGCGGCAAGACCGGTCTTTTTGGTAAGCGCGGTGAACAGCGTCGACTTGCCCACGTTGGGCAGGCCCACGATACCGATGGAAAGGGACACGACAGCTCCTTTTGGTACAGGTACTTCAAACTGCATAAGTATAGCGCCGCCGCAGCATCTGGGCGAACCCGGACGCCACGGCGGCGCAAATGAAGCAGAGATAGGGGTCGCTGACTAGTCTGCGAGCTTTTCCACCTGATCGAGCATCTTATCGAGCTTAGCCTTTGCCTCGGCCTTGACCTTCTCGGCCTCCTCGTGAGCCTTCGCCTTCTGGGCGGCCTTTTCCTCGGCCTCGGGATCGACGACGACCAGATTGGACGCATCGTGTTCGACCAGCTTGAGCGCATGCTCGGGACAAACCTTGACGCAGGCTCCGCAACCCAAACAATACGTGGACTCCAGTGCAAAGCGGCCGCTTCCCACCAAATCGCAGGCGGACGTGGGGCACGCGTTAACGCACTCGCCGCACGACGTGCACTTGTCAAAATCGCATTCCGGCGTGCTCACCTGCATGTTCTGGGCAAGCTCGGGGTGGTTTTGCAGCGTCGAGAGCACCAGCTGTCGTCCATGCGTGAGCGAGCGGCGACGCTTGGTCGTCGTGGTGCCGCACATGGTGTTGAGCGTGCGCTCCAGCTGGGTGATCTGATGGCGATGGGCTTTGAGCTTCTGCGTCACCGAGGCCAGCGCCGCCGTCGCCGGGTTGAGCTTGGTCACCGTCAGGCCCGTGGTGCGGGCGATCTTTTCCATGTATTCCTTGCGCTCGTACTCGCGGCGCTTATGGCATTTGAGGCTCTTGGGGTCGACCTCCAGGCCCATACCCGTACCAGCCCATTCCTCGGCCTTCGCAATCGCCTCGCCCAGCATGTCCTCGCCACCGGTGTTGCGGCATTTATCGCACACGCCCAGCGGCAGATACACACTCACGTTGGGATAGTCGGCCAGCACCGAGAACCAGGTCTCGGCTGTAATATCGCCCACGCAGGCAACGACGACCTCGTTCTCGCGCGGCATGCGCTTAAGGGCGCGCGTGCAGGTAACGTAGGCGGTCTCGTGACTTGTAGCCGCCGAGACAATGTCGTCATACAGGTTTTTGGGCGCCAGGCGCGGCGAGATGATCGCCTCAGTCGGACAGGCAGCGGCGCACAGGCCACACTTGCGACAGGAATCGAGGATCTCGATGGCATCTTCCTCGACCTCGATGGCGCTGACCGGACACACGTCCATGCACGCGGTGCAGCCACTCTTTTCGTTTTTGCAGGTCAAGCACGGAATGGTGTTGCCGCGCGGACGCTCCTTGTAGTCGGCAGGATTCCACTGCGGCGCCGACGGATCGAGCGCGTCGGTCACGCCGCCAAGCGGGTTTTTAAGAAAGTCGAAACCCTTGCTGATCTCGATAATGTCATCAAACAGATCGTGTTCCTGCGCCATGCGCGGCCCCTCCCTGAGCAGTGCAAACAAGCAAGAGATAATGATACGCCATCGGCCCGTGCCTCGGGCAAATTACACGCGGAGCACCTTTGCGGCAAATAGCCTATGGCCTATCGCCGCCCCGATTGCACAAGGTCAATCAAGCGCCAAACTATGCCTCGCACATGAGCTGCACGAGCTTTTGTTTGGTCACCTTGGCCTGCTCGTTGGCTATGTTACGCTCGTTTCTAAAGGCCGCATTTGCAACACTCTGCAGGTCGGCATCGGAAATCTCGCCAAGGCCCAGATCCTCGAGCGTCGTCGGCAGACCAACACGCTGGCAAAACTCGAGCACCTGATCAAGCTCGGGCGCACGCTCCAGACGAAGCTGAACCACCAGGCCAAACGCCACGGCCTCGCCGTGCATGGCCTTGCACTCAGGCAGAATCGTTAGACCGTTGGCGATGGCATGCGCCAACGCCAAGCCACCGCTCTCAAAGCCGACGCCCGAGAGCAGAATATTGCACTCGATCAGGCGCTCAACCGCCGGCGATGTACGCCCCTTTTTGAGATCGCGCTTGGCAGCGACACCGCACTCCATAAGCGTGTCGTAGCAGGCACGTGCCGCGACCAGTGCCAAGTGCCCCGGCGCGCCACCGTGCTCGTTGGCGCCGTGCGCCGCGGCACACGAACGCGCCTCGAAGTACGTTGCCAGTGCGTCGCCCATGCCAGCGACCGTCATACGCAGTGGGGCCGCCGCGACCACGTTGGTATCGACCACGACCAGATCTGGATTCTTCTCGAGCATCAAGTAGCGGTCGAACGACCCGTCCTCGTGATACAACACCGAAATCGCGCTGCACGGACCGTCCATCGAAGCCGCCGTGGGGCATACGCACAACGGCAACTCGGCATAAAACGCAACGGCCTTGGCGATATCGAGCATTTTGCCGCCGCCAATACCCACTACCATGTCGCAATACTCGGCCTGGGCTTCCTGAGCCATTTCGACAACGGCCTCTTCCGTACACGGACCGTCATAAATCTTAAAGAACGGCTCGTTTAGATCTTCGTCCAGAAATCCATCGACGATCTGCCTACATAACCGATCCTCGGTGCCCTGGTCAAACAAGACATAGGCAGCACAGCCCAACCATGACAAATACCTGCCCTGACGCGAAAGTTCGCCCGGCCCTTGAACATACCGGCCGGGACCGCCATAAACCATGGGAAGCGCCATACGAGAATCCGCCCTTCATCAAACAACAATTGGTGCAAAGTAACCTGACCCCTTTGCACCATAGCAAAAAGGGGCAAAGCCATCTGTTGGCTTTGCCCCTTCCTTAGCTTGATTTACTCATCCATGAGATAGTAGTGGCCCAGCGCGTCGGCACCCAGGATGGCGTTTGCGACCATCTCGGGCGTCACCTCAAACGGCATGTTGCACATGGTGTCATCGGGCGCGCAAGCGGCCTCGGCAACGACCATGGCCTGCTCGCGCGTAACCTCGGCAACGCCAAGCTCCTTCATCGTGACCGGCAGGCCCAGCTCAATGCAGAAGCCCAGGACTTCCTCGAGTTTCTCAGTCGGAGCATCCTCGAGTACCAGCTGGACGATGGTGCCAAAGGCGACCTTCTCGCCGTGATACATGCCGTGGCACTCGGGCAGCATCGTCAGGCCATTGTGGATGGCATGAGCAGCAGCAAGGCCCGAGCTCTCAAAGCCAATGCCCGAAAGCAGCGTATTGGCCTCGATGATATGCTCGACTGCAGGCGTGAGCGCACCCTTCTCCAGCGCGACCTTGGCCTTGACGCCATCGGCCATAAGCGTCTCGTAGCAGAGCTTGGCGAGCGCCAGGCCGGCCATTCCGCCCTTGCCGCCGGCGCAAGTGCCACCGTCGGCATCATGCGTCGCCTGGGCCTCAAAGTAGGTTGCGAGCGCATCGCCCATACCGGAAACCGTCAGGCGCACCGGGCTCGCCGCGATAACCGTCGTATCCATCAGGACAATGTTGGGGTTTGCCTTAAGGAAGAGATATTTATCGAACTGGCCATCGTCGGTGTAGAGCACCGAAAGCGCCGAACATGGGGCATCGGTCGAAGCAATGGTGGGGCAAATGATAACCGGGGACTCCAGGTAATAGGCGACGGCCTTCGCGGTGTCGAGGATCTTGCCGCCACCGACGCCGACGATGATGTCGCAACCGTTGTCGCGAGCGAGCGCGACCAGGCGATCGACCTCGCCCTTGGAGCACTCGCCGTTAAAGTCCTCAAACAGCAGCTCGGCCTTAGCCTCGGCAAAACCGCCCTCGATCTTGGCACCGACGCGCTTCTTGCCCGAAGGCGTCACGACGACGAGGGCCTTAGCGCCGAGCGGCTCGACATAGGAGCCGAGCTTGGCGAGCTCGTCCGGACCCTGGATGTACTTGCTGGGGCTATTGAAAATTGCAGCCATAACTATCCCATTCTCTAAAAGAAAAAGAAAGGGGCTCCGTACAGATACGTGCGGAGCCCCTCGTTACGATAACAAGAGTCGATTAGAAATCGATGTCGGTGTCGTAGTAGCAGGCCTTGAGAATCTTCTCGAAGTCGGCAGCCTTGGTCTCACGCGGGTTCTCGGGCGTGCAGGCGTCCTGCTCGGCGTTCGCGGCGATCTCGGGGAGCTTGGCGAGGAACTCCTCCTCGGAAACCATCTGCGGGTTCTCGGCGTCGACCTTCACGCCACCATTCGCGTAATCCTTGATGGACTGCGGAATGTTGAGCTGGTCGTTGAGGTCGCGAATCTTCTGGACGAGCGCGGCGATGAGCTCCTCGTTGGTCTCGCCGGGAAGGTGCAGGATCTCCTTGGCCACGTAAGCATAACGCTCGGCAGCACGGGGATCCTTGGAGTTCCACTGGATGACCTTGCCCAGGTACATGGCGTTAGCAGCACCGTGGATGATGTGGCCGTTCTCGAAGGCAGCACCGGTCTTGTGAGCCATGGAGTGAACGATGCCGAGCAGGCCCGAGGAGAAGGCGATACCGGCGATGCACTGAGCCTCGTGCATGTGCTGACGGGCCTCATGGTCGCCAGCATAGGACTTGGGCAGCCACTCGACGATCTCGCGGATGCCGTGCAGAGCGTTGGCGTCGGTGAACATGGAAGCGCAGGTGGAAACGTAGGCCTCCATGCAGTGGGTCAGAGCGTCCATGCCGGTGTGAGCGCACAGCTTGGCGGGCATGGTGTAGGTGAGCTCGGGGTCGACGATGGCGACATCAGGGGTGATGTTGAAGTCGGCCAGCGGGTACTTGATGCCCTTGGCGTAGTCGGTAATGACGGAGAAGGCAGTGACCTCGGTAGCGGTACCGGAGGTAGAGGAGATGGCGCAGAAGTGAGCCTTCTGACGCAGCTCGGGGAAGCTGAACGGCTGGATGATGTTATCGAAGGACTCCTCGGGATACTCGTAGAAGACCCACATGGCCTTAGCGGCATCGATGGGCGAGCCGCCGCCGATGGCGATAATCCAGTCGGGCTCGAACTCGCGCATGGCCTCGGCGCCCTTCATGACCGTCTCGATGGACGGATCGGACTCGACGCCCTCGAACAGCTTGACCTCCATGCCGGCCTCTTTGAGGTCGGCCTCAACGTCCTGCAGGAACCCGCCGCGGCGCATAGAGCTGCCGCCAGAAACGATGATGGCCTTCTTGCCCTTGAGGTTCTTCACCTCGTGGCGAGCGCCCTCACCAAAGTACAGATCGCGAGGATTGGTAAAACGTCCCATACTGTGCCTCCTAAACAAGCCCCTCTTAGACTTGCGTATATAACGGAGCACCCGATTGGCTCCGTTAGGACCGTTTTGCGCGTTGCCGGCGATGACAATGCGCGATGTCTAAACGTCTCAACGCTCAGACAAACACTATTCTACCGTTCTGGTTGGTCAGTTATTCACCTAAAGCCGACAATGATGAAACGTTTTTTCTATCCCTGAAGACCCTTGTGGGGCATTCATACTCCCAAGCTGGGCAAACGTTTTATCAAGGTTGACCACATATCCCGGGCAGGACTGTGGCCCTCCAAAATGTGCCCCGTTCGCCGCCAAAAATCGACCGTTTGCGGCACCGTGATACCACTCAGTCGTCCAAGGTGCCGACATTTGTGCGACATCCGTCTTCGTGGTGCAAAGGTGCATGTCCAAGTGCGGCACCCCCGGTGTGCCACATGCGGGTAAACTAGAACCTTATATAGAGACATTTGAACCCTAACCGCAGCAAAGGAGGCCCCATGGCATTCGATCCCATTCAAGAGGATTGCCATCGCCTCGTTCTTGAGGCCTTGCGCCGCGACAATATCCCGCTCACCGACGGTGCCGCCGTAGAGCGTCTGATGGAACAATTCACCCGCAACCCCGCGCCGCTCATCGTGCACGACCGCGACCGCGCCGGGCACCTCATTGCCAAGGTGGTCGAGGCTGTCGACTACCGCATTCCCTTTATCCCTGACGATACCCAGGCAGAGCAAGAAGAGGCCGCTGCCGAGAACATGCTTCGCGAGGCAGCCGCGCTCGACCCCACCAACTGGGATGCCCAGCGCATGCTGACCGCCCTCACCGCCAACTCCAACGAGGAGTACGTACAGTACTTGGTATCCAAGCGCGATGAAGTCGAGCACGACCTGGCACTCAAGATCGCCTCGGCGCAGGACCCCTACGAGCGTGAGGCCGCAGGCGACCTTATGCGCCGTCCCTACCTGCGCTGGCTTGCCGCCCTTGCGTCACGCGCCCTCATTAGCGGCCGCTATCGCATGTCGCTCGAAGCCGCAAACTGCAGCCTCGACTTTGCCCCCAACGATCCGGCCGGCGTCCGCCACACCGCAATGCTCGCCATGGCTAAGCTCGAATACCCCGCCGAGGAGCTCAAGCGCTTTCGCTCTGCCCACTCCGTCCCCTATCTCGCCAACACGCCGCTACGCCGTCGTCCCAAGGACGCGGAGCGCGACTTGGACCCATGGACGCTCATCGCGCTGATGAGCGCTGCCTGGCGCGAGCTGGACTACGAGGGTGCCGAGCACTACTTGCGCATCCTTGCACGCTCGTGCCCACACGCAGCCGAGGCGCTCTATTTCCAAACCGAGTTTCCCGATGGCGTCTATGCCCGCGTCAACGTGGGCGTGGGCTCCACCGACGAGCTTGTCCTTGCGCTGTCCGAGGCGACGCCGGTACTGCAAGAGGGCTTGGGCGCCCCCGACAACGCCAGCTTTGCCGCCTGGGTCGCCACCAACGATATCGTGCGTTCCCAGATTGACGAGCGCATCCTGCGGGCGGCCGAGCAGGGCCTGCCGTTTAAGGGAGGAGACCTCTAATGGATCCGAGCGTCTACATCCCCGCCTACCTGGAGCGCGCCTACCTTGCGTCGCACCCCGAACTCACCGATGCAGCACGCGAGCTTGTCCATAACGACGTGAGCGTCAACCCTCATAAGTATGCGCAGACCGAGCATGCCCAGGCACTGCTGTCCTATGCAGGCGTCCACCGCCACCTGCTCGACGAGCTCCATCGCATCGAGGACATGGGCAGCGACGAGGAGTTTGAACAGACGCGCAACCACCTGTTCGACGATACGCGCGATGAGCTGCTCAAGATCGTCCGCGTCGACGCGCTGGCCGTCGATGCCCAGCTGCTCGCCATCATTTTGGCGGACACGCCCGTCGACGCCTGTCTGGGCGACCTGATGAAACTCGAGGCGACCACGACCGATTACCTGCAGCAAAGCGTGCCCGGGTTCGACATGGAGGCCCCGCACTACTGGGCCAACAAGGTGCTGGCAGACGGCGTGACGGCGGCCGATCTCACCGTAAGCGAGCCGGCTCTTATCGGGTGGCTCCACACGCTCGAGGCCATCTCGCAGCTGTGCATGGCGAGCGCTCGCTACCGTGCTGCCGCCAACTACGCCCGCCGCGTCCTTAAGGCGGAAGGCTATCCCACCCGAGCTGCAGGCACCGTGCTACTCGCCCTCGCTCGCCTAGAAGACGAGGACGGCTTTTTTGCCCTGGCCCACCAGCTCGAGGAGCAGATGGGGGCCGATGCCCTCGAGAACTCCCCCTGGTACCTGCTCGCCCGCACGATCTTGCTGTTCAAAACGAACAAGATGCGCCCGGCGACACGCGCGCTGCGTGAGTTTGCCAACCGCTGCGAGGGCGGCGCGTTCTTTTTGCTGAACCCCATGTATCAGACGCCGTACCTTCCCTGCCGGCCCGAACCGCACGACCCCTGGGACCTTTCGCATCAGGCAGTTTGGGAGGCCGACGGCATCATCTCGGATACTCCCGACTTTGCCCCCTGGGCCAGCGCTTGCGAAGACGTATCGCAGCTTGCCCAGGAATTTGCGCGCCGTTACGGCTTTTAACGGCGCAAACGCCACGACCATGTCATTCACGTTAGGAACGGCTTCATGAACTTCCGCTCATCTCTCGCCTGCACCTCGAGCGATATCGCCCGCTGGGGGCTGCGCTCCGTCCTTAAGCGCCAGGGCGGCGTACTCCCCGGCCGCATCGCCATGAAGATCGACCCCGAGCTGCTAAGCGACCTCGCGGGCCTTGTCGACCGCAGCGTGGTGATCACCGGCACCAACGGTAAGACCACCACCTCCAACCTCATCGCCGATGCCGTTGCCGCCAGCGGCGCCACCGTGGTATGCAACCGCGCCGGAAACAACATGGAGCCGGGCGTGGTTGGTGCCCTGCTCGAGGCGCGTGGCAACCTTAAGCGAACCGCCAGCAGCAAGCGCGTAGGCGTCTTTGAGTGCGACGAGCTCTACACGGTGCGCGTCCTGCCCAAGCTCAAGCCGACCTACTTTGTGCTGCTCAACCTGTTCCGCGACCAGCTGGACCGCTACGGTGAGATCGACCACACCCAGGACGTCATCGCCCACGCGCTGGAGCTTTCGCCGACAACGACGCTCATCTATAACGCCGACGATCCGCTGTGCGCCTCGATCGCCGCGCGCGTCCCCAATATGAGCATCGCCTTTGGCATCGACGGCGCCACGGACACCGAGTCCGATCGCATTAGCGACTCGCGTTTTTGCTCGCAGTGCAACGCGCCGCTGGAGTATGACTATGTGCAATACGGCCAGCTCGGCGCCTACCATTGCCCCTCGTGCGGTTGGGCACGCCCTGCGCTTGTCCGTCGCGTGACGGGCGTGGAGCTCGGCTGCGACGGCTACGATTTTGACCTGGTCTTTGGATCTGCGTCCAACGCGGCTGCCGTACACATCGCCACGCGCTACAACGGTCTGTACATGGTCTACAACGTTGCCGCCGCATTCTTTGCCGCACATGAGTTGGGCGTGGATACGGCGCACCTGCAGCCCACGCTCGATGCCTACGTCCCCGCCGGCGGACGCATGGGCCGCTGGAACATTGCCGGCCGCACCGTCGAGGCAAACCTGGCCAAAAATCCCGTGGGCTTCGATCGCCAGATTCAGTCCATTAAAACGGCAGGCGGCAGGCTCTGCGCCTTCTTCCTGAACGACAACGACGCCGACGGCCACGATGTCTCGTGGATCTACGACGTCGACTTCGAGCGCATCGCCGATACCCCAGGGCTTATCGCCTTTGTCGGGGGTACGCGCGCGCACGATATGCAGGTACGCCTGAAGTACGCCGGCATCGACGCCGCCATCATCTCGAATATCGAGCAGGCGATCGGCGCCGTGGCAGACGAGGAGGCTGGCGATACTTTCTACGCCGTCGCCAACTACACGGCCTTCCCGCCGCTGGTCAAGGAGCTCGACGAGCTTAAGGGCGCCGATGCGAGCTCGGTTGCCTCCCACGCCGCAACGCGCGCCAATGGCAGCGCTGTCCCCACCGATATTGCGCCGGTCGAGCTCTCGCGCCCTCTGCGCATCGTCTACCTGTATCCCGATGCCCTCAACCTCTATGGTGACGGCGGCAACGTCATTGCCCTCGAGCGCCGCTGCGCCTGGCGCGGCATTCCCGTGCGTGTGGACGAGGTCCGCATGGGCGAGTCGCTCGATCTCGCCGACGCCGACATCGTTATGATGGGCGGTGGCTCTGACCGCGACCAGCTTGCCGTGGCACACGAGCTGCTCGCTCAAAAAGACAAGGTCGCGGCCTATGTTGAGGATGGCGGCTCGCTGCTCGCCATCTGCGGCAGCTATCAGCTGCTCGGCCGTTCGTACTATATGGGTGAGAATCGCATCGAGGGCCTGGGTGTCATTGCCGCCGAGACCGTGCGCGGCTCCGACCGCCTGATCGGCAACGTCGCCGTCAAGACCGACCTGGCACCCGAGCCCTTTGTGGGATTCGAGAACCACGGCGGCCGCACTCTGCTCGATGCGGAGGCCACGCCGTTCGGAACGTCCGTCGTCACGGGCACCGGCAACAACGGCGACGACGGCTTTGAGGGCCTCATCTACAAGGGCGTCATCGGCACGTACCTACACGGACCGGCACTACCCAAGAACCCCGAGCTCGCCGACTGGCTCATCGCCCACGCTCTCGAGCGCCGTGGCGATGCACAGACCACCGCTCTGCTGCCGCTCAAACCCCTCGACGACACTTACGAGCACGCCGCCCACGACGCCGCGATGACGCTCCTCCCCTAACGACCCAACCACCACAAAGGGGACAGTGAACTGCGCCCCGAAACTTGGACTGAATAAATAGCGACTACGCCGCAAGGGCC
>CABRZC010000049.1 GCA_902475375.1 uncultured Collinsella sp.
AATATAGATACCGACGGTATGTAATAGATTTGAGAGGGCGGCTCCGGCTGCCCTTTTCAAGTCATTAAATACATACTAACGGTATGTATAGGGGTAGGCTTATGGCTGGAATGCGGAGGAGTAGCGTCTCCTTGACGCAAAAAACAGTGCGATCTATCAGGCTATTTGGCCTTCTTGTTGCACAGCTGTGTGCGTATTCGATGCTGTCGGCACTGTGCTTTGCGTGTCCGCTTTACTTGTTCGATTGCAGCGGCTCGTCAACGTTATATGGCGCCGTCGCGGCGATGGCGTTCATACCGGGCGTGCTCGCGACTCCGGCTGGCGGAATCTTGGCGGATCGGGGAAGACATCGCAGGGTTCTTGTGGTACTCGGCATTGTTTTGATGGCTGCATCACTGTTGTTTATCCCCATGAAGCGTTCGCTGCCTCTTGCGGTTGTCGTGGCAGCAATGCTTTGCGTCCAATATGGCATCCAATCGCTGCTGAAACCGATGCTTCAAATTGAGACGGTGCGCATGGCGGGTGAAGAGAAGGTTGAGCGGGCCACTGCATTGGTTTCACAGATGACCATGGCGAGCAATATCTTGGGGCCTGTAGTCGGGACGGCAGTCTATGGGTGCTTTGGTATCGATACTCTATGCGAAACCGCGGCGTTGACGTTTACGATTTCAGCCCTGCTGTTCGGGGGCGCACTCAAGCAAAATGCCTCATCTGAAACGATGGGAGACGGCGCGACTCGTACGACATGTCAAAACGATTTTCGGGAATCGATTCGGTATCTGTTGCAAAATGCATCATTGGTTGCTGTGATTTTGCTTGCGGCAGTTTTGAACCTTGCGTTGGTTGGGCTAACGATTGGCGCTCCCGTTATTGTTGCAAAGCATCTCGGAATGCAGCCATCCTTTGTTGGGATTATTGAGGTGGCTATGGGCTTAGGTGGTCTTGTCGGCAGTGGTTTGGTCGGTATTTGGCCGCATCGTTTTTCTTTCAAGGGCATATGTCGATATGTTGCGATGATCTGTTTTGGAGTCGTACCGATTATTGTCATGCTACTGAGCGGTCCTGATGAATTGTCGTTTGCCGCGCTTGCGGCCGGCTCGGCATGGGTCATGGCGTGGGCAAGCATTACATCGGTCGAAATCGTTTCATTTGTTCAGCGGTCAGCGCCAAAGGAATTCTGCGGAAAAGTGCTGGCACTCGTTTATATGACGCTTTCCTGTGCAACGCCTATTGGCCAATTGGTTTACGGGCTCGCATATGATCGATGGGCACCGGCGATTGTATTCGCAGGCATGTTGGCGGTGCTGACGTTGACGACGGTGCTGTTTTATCGGCTGAAAAGTCGCTTGTGGCGATTGTCTTAACGCGCTGGGGCACCGTGAATTTGTGGAGGCAGTGGTACGCCGCTCCGGGACGGCATTGTTTGGGCATGCCTCTCCTTCGTCTACAATATCGTGCAGACGAAGGAGAGGCATGCACATGATCAAGATGTTTGCGAGCGACTTAGACGGAACGCTGCTGAACGCCCTGCACAAGGCGGACGGAACCATTCGCCACGCCATTCGCGAGCTGACCGAGGCTGGCCTGCATGTGGTTCCCGCGACCGGGCGCTCGACGTTGCCAATCGGCGAGCATGGCTTTACGGGGCTGGCGCTCGATGCCTGCTGCTCTAACGGCTCCATCGTGCGCGACAGCCATGGCGAGGTGCTCAAGACCTGGACCATCGACCCGCAGATCACCGAGGAACTGCTCAAGGCGTTCCCGGACATTTGCTTTGATTGCTCCACGCCCGATGGCATGTTCTCGAGCGGCTCGTTCGAGATGCATCAGGCGGGCTTTAAAAAGGACAGCCCTATCAAGCGTATCGTGATGCGTGGCATGCGTGCACGTGGCGGGTATCACGAGGAGCAATATTTCGACCAGTCGATCGGTGACATCCTGCGCCACGATGTGTGCAAGATCAACTGCCGCGTGACCTCGCCCGAGCTGGAGCGTGACCTTAAAGCATATTTGGCCGAGCGATCGGACCGCGTGGTCAACGCGCCGTTCGATCCGGTGATGTTCGAGATCACGGACGTGGCGTGCAACAAGGGCGAGAGCGTGGCCTGGCTGGCGGGCTACTACGGTATTGCCGAGGATGAGGTCGCGGTCTACGGCGACGGCGGCAACGATATCGCCATGCTCAATCGTTTTCGTCACAGCTACGCGACCAAAAACGCAAGCGATGCAGCCAAGGCCGCCGCGAGCGCGACTATCGGCAGTTGCATGGTCCACGCCGTTCCCAAACACATGCTCGCCACCATGCACAAGCAAAACTCCCGCACCGTCATCGAATAATGTGACAAAGGGACAGCCCCTCTGTCACATGGGAGATGCCGGCTTTTGGCGTATAGGACTGTCTCGCTTTCGCCACCAACAAATTTCGAGTTATTCGGCCTGTCGGAGGTCGTTAAATGGCTAAAGATGCCCTCTCGGGAACATTCATACCTCTAATGGTGTTTGATTCGGTGTCGTAAGTGCGCAAATGGGCATGTATGCGCTCAAATAAGGACAAAAACCCTCAGATAATCCCGGCGGTGCATTTATACAGAACTAGCAGCGTGGCCGAATAACTCGAAAAATGTAGGTGGCAGTTCGGCGACAAGCTCGGGTACGGCAAAGGAACTGTTCCTTCGCCGTACCCGAGCTCCGATCTTCTGAAATACGAACAAACATTCGCATACCTAACTGCGCTTTGATAGAATTGATACTGTTGACGGCAGTTCCATGTGCCGGGCAACGCCCTCCATCTGATGGGAGGTGATGCCCATGACCGATCTGATTGATTTTGTGAGACTTCTGACCGCTTTGGTCTCGTTCTTCACAGCGCTCGTCGGGCTTTCCGAGGCACTCAAGCAACGTTCGAAGCAACGTAAAAGGGGTCGCCGCCGCTAAGGCGTTGACCCCTTAATCCAAGCAACGGCGCTGCCCAGCTTTCCAGAACTTGGGCTGCCGTCGACACTATTCTACCCACGAATGACATTTTGGACAATCGGTAATGCCGCTCTAAAAGCCTGGCACAACCGGCACAACCTAGGCGGTCGCTGGATGTGACAAAGAGGCTGCCCCTTCGTCACATCCTAAATATTGCCTTTACGTGTTGATACACACGGTGTGCAATAATACTCGCACTGTGCAATAGCGCACAGACTGAGTAACAAGGAGGACGCTTGTCCCAGCTCGAAAAATGCGACCGCCGGTCCCTTCGCTCGCAGCGTGCCCTTC
The DNA here is from genome assembly GCA_902475375.1 of uncultured Collinsella sp. Lineage (GTDB taxonomy): Bacteria > Actinomycetota > Coriobacteriia > Coriobacteriales > Coriobacteriaceae > Collinsella. The sequence continues at coordinate 3,265 of CABRZC010000049.1, forward strand.
GCCAGGCACTTGCCAGCGAGCTTGCCGAAAGCGGCGACCTTTCGCGCATTAATGTCGCGTCGCTCACCGAGCGCGCTGGCCTTACGCGCCGCACGTTCTATTCGCACTACCGCGATATCCCCGACTTTATCAATCAAATCGAGGACGGCTTGCTGGCCGAGATCCGTGAGCGCATTGAGCTCATCACCGCAGCTCAGCTGCCCGATCTCTATCACAACATCGATGAGCTCGAGCCGGCACCCGGTTCGGTTGAGTTGCTGCGCTACCTTGCGGCCAACCGCGATTTAATCGGATCGCTGCTGGGCCCGGGCGGCGACCCCGCCTTTATTAAAAAGATCATCGATACCGCACGCGAGGCCGTGGTGCCGCGTGCACAGACGGGCATTTTGGGCCTGGCGCTGGGCACGTTCTTTGACTACTACGTTACCTACGTCGTGAGCGCCGAGGTCGGCATGATTCAGCGCTGGTTTGAGCGCGGGCTCACCGAATCGCCCGAGGCCATGGCGCGCATTATGACGGTGCTCGCTTTTGTGCGCCCTGGTGATCTGTATGGCCAACCCATCGATATCAACGTGCCGGAATACGGCATGAAGCTATTGAACCTGCAGCTCGAGGACGCGGTCGACACCACCGCAACCGTCGAGTCCAACAACTAAGAGGAGAGACAATGAGCAAACTCGTCGAGGGCATTAAAGACCGTGTGGTCGCTGCCGCACGCGAGGCTGCGCCCGCCGTGGTGGACGCCGCGCAGAAGGCCGCGACTGCCGCTGCCGAGAAGGTCGCCGAGGCGGTTGCCGAGGCCAAGAACGCGGCAGGGGAGACGTCCATCGCTAGCGAGCCCGCCACCGCCGCTGAGCCCGTAGCCGTCACCGCCGCCCACGCCCCCGAAGGCGCGATCTTCAACCCCGAGAACGCTCGTGGCAACCTGCACTTGGGCATCGACGTGGGTTCCACCACCGTTAAGCTCGCCGTGCTCAACGACGACAACCAGATCGTCTATGCCAAGTACCAGCGCCACCACACCGACGTCCGCGCCTGCGCTCGCGACCTGTTCGAGGGTGCTGCGACCGTGCTGCCGACGGCCCAGATGACCTGCGCCATTACCGGCTCGGGCGGCCTGCTGCTGTCCCAATGGCTCGACCTGGAGTTTGTCCAGGAGGTCATCGCCAGCAAGCGTGCCGTCGAGACCCTTATCCCGGCCACCGATGTCGCCATCGAGCTGGGCGGCGAGGACGCCAAGATCATCTACTTCGACAACGGCATCGAGCAGCGCATGAACGGCACCTGCGCCGGCGGCACTGGCGCGTTCATCGACCAGATGGCCACTCTGCTGCACACCGACGCCAGCGGCCTCAACGAGCTCGCGGCCAACGCCACCACCATCTATCCAATCGCCAGCCGCTGCGGCGTCTTTGCCAAGACCGACGTCCAGCCGCTGCTCAACGAAGGCGCCCGCCCCGAGGACGTGGCGGCCTCCATCTTCCAGGCTGTCGTGACCCAGACTATCTCGGGCCTGGCGTGCGGCCGTCCCATCCGCGGCAACGTCGCCTTCCTGGGCGGCCCGCTGCAGTACCTCTCCGAGCTGCGCCACCGCTTCTACCTTACGCTCAACCTGGACGAGGAGCACCGCATTGTGCCCCAAAACGCTCACCTGTTTGTGGCGAGCGGCGCCGCCATGGCGCATGAGTCCAACAAGCTCAGCACGTTCCCGCAGCTCATCGAGGCTATCGATGCCCTGGGTGACACACAGGGTGCCGAGGTCGAGCGCCTGGATCCGCTCTTTGCCACCGACGAGGACTTCGCCGAGTTCAAAACCCGCCACGACCAGGAAGTCGTCCCCAAGGGCAAGCTCGACGGCTACACCGGCCGCGTGTTCATTGGCATCGACGCCGGTTCCACCACCATGAAGGCCGCGCTCGTGGGCGAGGACGGCCAGCTGTTGCACACCTGGTACGGCAACAACAACGGCGACATCCTGGGCACGGCCAAGGTCATCATGGCCGATTTCTACAACCATATCCCTGCAGGCTGCACCATCGGCCACGTGACCACCACGGGCTACGGCGAGGCGCTGCTCATCGAGGCCCTCAAGGCCGACTCCGGCGAGATCGAGACCGTCGCGCACCTGCGTGGCGCCAAGGCATTCCTGCCCGGCGTGGAGTTCATTCTGGACATCGGCGGCCAGGACATGAAGTGCCTGCGCGTCAAGGACGGCGTTATCGAGCACATCATGCTCAACGAGGCCTGCTCGTCGGGTTGCGGTAGCTTTATCGAGAGCTTCGCCGTCTCTATGAACATGGACGTGCGCGCGTTCGCCGACGCCGCCATCCATGCCAAGGCCCCGGTCGACCTGGGCAGTCGCTGCACGGTCTTTATGAACTCGCGCGTCAAGCAGGCGCAAAAGGAAGGCGCCACGGTGGGCGACATTGCGGCCGGCCTGTCCTATTCCGTCATCAAGAACGCCTTGTTCAAGGTCATTAAGCTGCGCGACCCCAAGGAGATCGGCAGCCAGGTGATCGTTCAGGGCGGCACCTTTATGTCCGATGCCACGCTGCGCGCGTTTGAGCAGCTCACCGGCGTTCATGCCGTGCGTCCCGACATCGCCGGCTGCATGGGCGCCTATGGTGCGGCCCTGCTCGCCCGCGATCGCGCCGGTGCCGATGGCACCTCGACCATCCTTTCGGCTGAGGACATCGCGCACCTTACCGTGACGCAAAAGCATGTCCGCTGCGGTCGCTGCTCCAACAACTGCCAACTCACCGTCAACGACTTTGGCGGCGGCAGGCGCTTCATTACCGGCAACCGCTGCGAGAAGGGCGCCGGCCACAAAAAGCAAAAGACCGAGGCCCCCAACCTCTTCAAAAAGAAAAACGAGCTGCTCTTTGACCGCGAGGTGCTGAGCCCCGACGAGGCCCCGCGTGGTACCGTCGGCATCCCGCGCGCGCTCAACATGTACGAGAACTACCCCTTCTGGCATGCGTTCTTTACGCGCTTGGGCTTTAGCGTGCAGCTGTCCGACCAGTCGAGCAAGAAGACCTACCAGGCGGGCATCGAGTCCATGCCGTCCGAGAGCGTGTGCTATCCGGCCAAGATGAGCCACGGCCATGTGATGAACCTTATCGACCGCGATGTCGACTTTATCTGGATGCCGTGCGTGCGCTGGGAGCGCAAGGAGGATCCGACCGCTGGCAACTGCTATAACTGCCCCATCGTCATGAGCTACCCCACGGCGCTGGCGCTCAATATTGACGAGATTCGCGAGCAGAACATCGAGTTCCTGTACCCGTTTGTGCCCTATCACGATAAGACCGAGCTCAAGCGCCGCCTGTACCAGGTGCTCGCCGTCGACCGCGTGGCCGATGCGCAAGCCGGTCGCGGTCGCGTGCGCGGTCCCAAGATCACGCGCTCCGAGGTCGATGCCGCCGTCAACGCTGCCTTTGAGGCCGACGCGCGTTTCCACGAGGATATCCAGACCATGGGCGAGGAGGCCCTTAAGTGGGTCGAGGACCACGGCGGCCACGGCATCGTACTCGCCGGCCGTCCTTACCATAACGACCCCGAGATCAATCACGCCCTGCCCGAGCTTATCTCGAGCTTTGGCTTTGCGGTCTTTACCGAGGATTCGCTTGCGCACCTGGTGAAGCCCGAGCGTCCGATTCGCGTCGTCGACCAGTGGATGTACCACAGCCGCCTGTACGCCGTCGCCCGTTTTGTGACGATGCGCAACGACCTGGACCTGATCCAGCTCAACTCCTTCGGCTGCGGCCTGGACGCCCTGACCACCGACCAGGTGCAGGAGATTCTGGAAGCCAGCGGCAAGATCTACACCGTGCTCAAGATCGACGAGGTATCCAACCTGGGTGCCGCGCGCATTCGCATCCGCTCGCTCATGGCCGCGCTTAAGGACCAGGAGGCCGAACGCCTGGCCGAGGCCACGGCCGCGGGCGAGACTTACGAGCAAGGCGACGCCGCGCCGGTGGCGCCCTCTACGGATGCCCCCGCGTTTGCGAGCCGCAAGTACACGTTCGAGGCGCAGCGCGAGAGTGCTTCGACCGCGTGGCCCAAGGTGCCCTTTACCGAGCAGATGCGCGAGGAGGGCTATACCATCCTGTGCCCGCAGATGGCGCCGATCCACTTTGACCTGGTCAAAGAGGTATTCCGCGGTGCCGGCTACAACCTGGAGCTGCTGCCCTCGACTGACCACGATGCCGTCGAGGCCGGCCTGCGCTACGTGAACAACGACATCTGCTATCCGTCGATCCTGGTGACGGGCCAGATCATGGAGGCCATCGAGAGCGGTCGGTACGACCTGTCCAAGACGGCTGTGGTCATCAGCCAGACCGGCGGCGGCTGCCGTGCCACTAACTACATCGCGCTCATCCGCAAGGCGCTGCGCGAGAGCGGCCACCCCGAGATTCCGGTAATCTCGCTTTCGGCCGTGGCGCTGGGCGAGGACAACCCCGGCTTTAAGGTTACGCCGGCGCTGCTTAAGCAGGCGGTCTACGCGGTGCTCTTTGGCGACGTGATGATGCAGATGCTCTACCGTTGCCGCCCGTACGAGGCCACGCCCGGTGCTGCCAACGCACTCTACGAGGAATACATGGCGCGTGCCCGCAAGCTGGCGCCTAAGTTCAACAGGCACAACTACACCAAGCTGTGCCGCGAAGCCATCCGCGCGTTCGACACCATGCCGCTCGTGGGCGAGGGCACCAAGCCGCGCGTGGGTGTGGTCGGCGAGATCCTGGTCAAGTTCCACCCTACGGCCAACAACCATGTGGTCGACGTGATCGAGCGCGAGGGCTGCGAGGCCGTGGTGCCGGGTCTGCTCGACTTCTTCCTGTACTCCATGAGCAACGCGGAGCTGCAGAAGGACGAGCTGGGAAGCTCTGCCACTACGCGCGCTGGTATGCAGGCGCTCATCAAACTCGTGGACTGGATGCGTACGCCGGTGGAGGAGATGCTCGAAAGGTCCCGCCGCTTTGAGGCTCCCGAGCGCATCGGCACCATGGCCGACAAGGCCCGCACAGTGCTTTCGGTGTGCAACAACATGGGCGAGGGCTGGCTGCTCACGGCCGAGATGCTCGACCTGATCGACCACGGTGCGCCCAACATCATCTGCACGCAGCCCTTCGCGTGCCTGCCCAACCACGTGGTGGGCAAGGCCGTGATCAAGGAGCTGCGCCGTCAGCACCCCGAGAGCAACATCGTTGCAGTGGACTACGACCCCGGTGCGTCTGAGGTCAACCAGCTCAACCGTATTAAGCTCATGATCAGCGTGGCAAAGGAGAACATGCGCGCTGGCAAGGGCTTTAAGCTCGAGAAGGTGGCGCCGCTCGCGATGGACGAGGTCACCGGCCAGATGCGTGCCCATGATGGCTGCGTGAGCTGCGGACCGGCCAGCGAGGAGGCCGTTGCATCGGTCGCCAAGCGTCTGGGACACGGCATTAAGAAGTAGCTGGCCTGCTATGGGCTGGATATGAGACAAACGGGTGGTAGCCGTACCGGCTACCACCCGCTTTTTCTGGACATATGTTGCGTAAATGACCTTGCTACAGCCTTCCGTGGGCTTGTCCGATTTTTGGGCCGGTTCGGGCTTTGAGGACAAGTTGCTGCAGGCCCAAGGCGATTTTTCGCTCAATGCGGGCCAGCACAGTGTGACCTATCTGCCAAACGACGATACGGTAACAACCGGTCGCTACCAGGTACTGCTGTACGACAACAACTTTGGCGCGGCCGAGAGCTATCCCAAGTTCGACTGGGGCCAGCTGGGCGCCGCGGTGGTGACCGACTACAGCAAGGGAACGCATTCGTTTGGGCGCATCTTTACGGTGGACGAGAACGCGCGCACCTACGAGCTCGAGGACCAGGTCGCAGTGCCGTTCTCGGGCTACGTAAGCAGTGCACAGCGCGTCGGCGATTCAGATAGTATGCTCGTGGCATCGGGCCAGGCCAAGACCTTTACCGAGTACGATCGCTATGGACTGCCCATCGCCACCTACGAGATGGAAGCCGAGAAGTACATCTACCGCGTGTACAAGTACGAGCTGTAGCGCTGCGCTTGGCTGTGCCTGCGCCCCGCGGCTGCGCTCTCGTGCCGGGCCCACCTCGCGTCCCGCATCACTTTACGTCAAACTCCACACGATCGAGCTCGGGCACATTGAGGTCGATGAGTTTGCGGGCGACACGGCGGTCGTGCGCCCCAAGCGCCTCGCCTGTCGTCACATGGGCGACGATTTCGCGCTCGACGATGCCTTCTTCGTCCCCTTCGGTGGCCGAGGTCTCGACGGCGACGGTGTAATCCTTAAAGCCCGGCAGCACCGCGGCAAGCTCGCGCGTGGTCTCGGTGACGCCGTAGCCGTCCTGCACGCCGGCCTGCGCCGATCCAATGGAGCCTGCGGTCATAACGATGCAGGGGATGGCAAAGATGACCGTTCCCACGATGATGCGGCGGCGCACTTTGCGTGACAGCTCGTTGACCTCGGCGTTTTCCTTGGCGGTCACAATGCCGTCGCCGTTCAGGTCGCGCTTGAGCGGCACGCGCAAAAGAAGCAGCACGGCTTCGGCAGCCAGTGCGATAAAGACTACATTGATGCCAAACTCGTAAAGCGCCGAGAGAAACAGCGACCCGCTTGCGATGGCGATGCCGTAGCCCGCCGCGCACAGGGGCGGCATGAGCGCGGTCGCCACGGCTACGCCGGCGATGAGCGTGGCGGGTTCCTGGTCGCGCGAGTTGCCCAGGCCACCCGCAAAGCCGCCCGCGAGCGCGACGGCAAGGTCCCAAACAGTCGGTGTCGAATTGTCGATGATGGCGGCCGTGGTGGTGCCAAGGGGCGAGAGCTTAAAGTACAACGTGGACGTGACCAGGCAAAAGGCCATCTGTAGAGCCAAGCTCGCGACGGCCTCAAGGGTGATCTCGCGGTCGAGCGTGGCGATGCCGTATGCCATGGCAAGGACCGATCCCATAAGCGGGCAGATGAGCATGGCGCCCACGATGGCGATGTCCGAATCGATATCGAGGCCGATGCTTGCGATGAGCATGGCGATGATGAGGATACACAGGTGAGAGCCAGTCAGACGCGCCCCGTTTACAAAACGCTTGCGGATCACGTGATAGGGCGCGCGTCCCTCGCGAATGTTGAACGCGCGCTTTAAAAAGCGACCAGTCTGCTCGGCAGCCTCACTATGGGCAGGGCGGATGCCGTGGCGCCGGTGATGGCGTTCGCGTAGTCGCTTGATCTGTTGTTTGTCGAGTTCCATGTCCACCTCGTTCCAGCGCGGTCCGCGCAACGCGCCCGTTGTCCTAACTCTACACCGTGGCGGGCGGGGTGTCTGTTGGATGCAGAATCCGATAGGGCGGATGACGCGGGAGCAAATGCAAATCACAGGCTCAATTCCATCCCGCGAGAATATGATGCACCAGCTCCTTCAAATGTGACGAAACTGTGAAGCACGAGAGCGTGAATTTCAAAAAATACGCTGGTCGTCAATGTTGCGCAACAGAATTCAAAAATCGACAGCTACCGTTTGATACGTATGGATACATCCGTGTCAAAGGGAGAAAGCCATGGCAAACTACAGTCCACAACACTTTGAGCCTCGGGCCAAGACTGCCAACGTCAAGGGCGTTGCTAACCGCGCCGTCGCAACCGTTTTGACGGCGGGCCTCATCGCTCAGCCGCTCATGTCGCCGCTGGCGGCAATCGCCGCACCGTCAACCGATAACGGCGATTCTGTTCAGGGGGGGGGTAGTTCTGTAGAGAACACCGTTGCCGCCGGTAACCAAGCGGTCGTAAAGACGGCTGCCCAGCTGGCCGAGGAGTCGGCAAAGCAGCTCAAGGACGCTCAGGCCGCCTACGATGCCGCCCAGAAGAAGGCCGACGCGGCGGGCCAGTCTCAAAAGCAGGCACAGCAGCAAAAGAATCAGGCCTCGCAGGCCGTGACCGATAACGCCGCCGAGCAGAACGAGGCCGAGGTAGCCGCGCTTCAGGAGAAGATCGACGAGCTTAAGGCAGCCGTCGAAAAGACCGAGCAGCAGCAGAAGAAGCTGGGCGACCTGAACGATCAGCTCGAACAGGCCAACAAGAGTGTCGAGGATAAGACCCAGGCGCTCAAGGACGCCAAGGCAAAGCAGGATGAGGCCAAGAAGGCCCTCGATGATGCCCAGGCCAAGCTCGAGGCCATGGGTATGGACGAGTACGAGGCCGCCAAGAAGGCCGTCGAGGACGCGCGGGCAAAGCTCGATGACGCCAATAAGGCCGTTACTACTGCACAGGACAATCTGGACCAGGCCAAGGCTGCCGAGGCCAGCGCCCAGCAGGAAAAGCAGAATACCGAGGCAGCTTTGACGACTGCCCAGGCCAAGAAGCAGGAGACTGCCGCTGCTCTCGCAGCCGCAACCACCGCGCGCGATAACGCCCAGCAGAAGTTCAACCAGGCGCAGGCCGCGCTCGATGCTGCCGTCTCGGGTACGGGTGTTGACCTGAGTGCGCTTGAGGCCGCCAAGAAAGCTGCTGCTGGTGAGCTCAAGACCGCGCAGGCGGAGCTCAATGCCGCGACGGATGCCGACGCCACCGCACAGACAAATCTGCAGGCCGCCCAGGCTGCCGTCGCTGCCGCGCAGGAGAAGGCCAACGCCGCCAACGCTGCTGTAGCATCTGCCCAGTCTGCATACGATGCGGCAAACAAGGAGTACAAGGACGCGGCCAGTAAGCGTGACGCCGCGAAGACGGCATACGAGCAGGCCCAGCAGACCGAGGCCGACAAGAAGACCGCGTACGATAAGCTTGTCGAAGTTCGCAAGCAGAAGCGCAGTGAGTGGGAGGCAGCCTGCGCTGCTTCGAACGCCGCGGAAAAGGCTTATGACGCTGCTAATGTCCAGGTTGAGGCTCTTGAGCAGCAGATTGCTGACCTCAAGTCCAACATGACCGTTGACCAGGAAGTCATCAATAAGGGCATGCTCGGCTTTATGGCCTACATCAGCAACAGCAGCGATTTCACGGCTATGCAGAAATCGAACGCCAAGGACGCAATGGCTACACTCACCGGCGCTGACGACAAAGCCGAGTGGTATGACGATTACGTCGATCAGGACATGTCTCGCGACACCAATCCGCTTTCCTTGGAACAGCTGCGCAACGCCCTGACATATCTCGACACCCAGAACAACCTCCGCAAGGCGAACGGTCAGTCGGCGCTCAGCGTCAGCCTCCGCATGACCGCAGCAGCTGCACTCAACGCCTCATATTCATCGAATATTTGGGATCACTCGAACTGTTACTTCGATAATGCTGAGAATCTCGCAGGTGGTGGCGGTGCATATACCGGTGGTGAGACCGAGGATACCCTGGGCTGGCCCTACACCGGTCTCTACACTCAGGAGAAGGTTAATTACGAGAATTGGATTAAAAAGTACGGTGTGGATAGCGAGGCCGGCAAAGATCTCATGGCTCATCGCTATGATTCGTAGTATATCTACCAAAACTATTACGATGTGTACCACGGTACAAAAGATAAGAATGGCAATCAAAGAGGAGACGCCTGCGGGCACTATCTCAACATTATCGATTCCGCTACGGTGGCTATCGGCATCGCGACCGGTAGCGGTAAGAACACCGATTCCGAGGTAACCATATTCGATTACAGCGCTGATGACACTCAGGCTGATTTCACTGTTTCCGAGTTCAAGAAGCTCGTCAACGACTACATCGATTCTGCCTATAACGCTGGCGGCACGCAGGCGCAGAAGGCGCAACTCAAGGAGCTTCAGGGCAAGCTCGCCGAGGCGCAGAAGAACTTTGGAACTACTAGGGAAGCTTACTTCGCAGCTGTAAACGGGCAGGATGCCGCCCAGGACGCTTTCACCGCAGCCGATGTGAACATGAACACCGCCAAGGGCGAGTACGAGAAGGCTCAGTCCGCTACTGCTGCCGCCAAGTCCGCCTACACCGCCGCCGAAGCCAAACTCAAGGGTATCGACGTCAAGACGCCCAAGACCAAGCTCAACGCCGCCAAGGGCGAGGCCGCTACTGCCCAGGCAGCTCTCGATAAGGCAAACGTCACGCTTGCTGACGGCAAGGCAAAGGCAACCGATGCCGCTGCTCAAAAGGCGAAGGCTCGCAGCGCCCGCGATGCTGCCAAGGTAAAGTCCGATCAGGCCAAAGAGGCGTATGACAACGCTACCGCTTCGGTCAAGGACCTTGCCGCCAAGTGCGATGCCGCCAAGACGGATCTTGCGAACAAGCAGGGCACGCTTGACGATGCCAAGAAGGCCGACGACACTGCCCAGGCTGGCGTTGACAAGGCTCAGGCCGCAGATGTGCACGCCGCGACCGCTCTTTCGGGCGCCAAGCAGGCAGTTGCCGCCAAGACGCAGACCCTGTCCGACGCACAGGCGAAGGCCAAGGCCGCCGAGGACGAGCTTGCCACCGCAAACAAGGCCTTCGAGCGCTTCGCCGGTGCCCAGAAGGCGGTCGACGACGCCAAGGCCGCCTATGACGCTGCCGTCGCCGGTGTCGCCGATGCCCAGAAGCAGCTCGAGGCCGCCAACGAAGCCGTCGTCGATGCGAACCTCGATATCTTCAAGGCCAAGGCCGAGCTTGCCAACGATGAGGCACTCAAGGCCGATCTTGAGGCTGTCGACCACAAGGCATCCCTTGCCGCGGGCACGACGGGCAACGAGAAGCTGGTCAAGCTGAACGCTGCCTACGCTCGCTATAAGGCCGCCGTCGATGCCGCCGCTGGCCTCAAGACTGCTCTGAGCGATGCCGATGCCAAGCTGTCCGATGCCAACGACGCCTATGCCGCCGCACTGGCCGAGCTCGGAGATGCCAAGGATGCCCTGGCTGCCGCGCAGGCCGAGTACGACAAGTATCATCCCAAGGCCGAGCCGCAGAGCAAGCCTCAGGCCAAGCCCCAGGTTACGCAGGCCGCCGCAAAGGCCCCCGTTGCCAAGAAACAGGCTGCGCCTGCCGCGCTCGCCCAGACTGGCGACAATTCCGCTCTTGCGGGCGAGGTGTTCGTCATCGGCGGTATCACCCTCGTGGCCGCTGGTGTGACGCTGAGCGATCGTCGTCGCAAGCAGATGTAGCGTTTCGAGCGTAGTTTCTGCAACGAACTTCGGTTCATAGCAGGAACGCTTCGATAGCTTAACCGATAAGGCCGGCGCGCTGTTAAAC
>CABRZC010000050.1 GCA_902475375.1 uncultured Collinsella sp.
ATAAAGCGTATTACACCCTAAGCGCAATTGACGCCATCTTTTTCTATGTGGCTGGCCCCTTATCAATCGCTTTGATCGCGTTTATTGTTATTTACAACATCAAGAAACGCTAACAGGGCCTATTTGGAATCCGAATCGTCCATGGAGCCGTCGATGCCGGTTTTGGTGTCGTCGTCAGAGCTTGTGTCGTCGTCCTTGGCAAAGGGGTTCTTAAAGAAACCCGTCGCGTCGGGCTGCAGGCCTGAGAGCTTAATCCAGGGATTATCGAGCTCGGGCTTGGGCATGGCCTGGGCCTCGGGCGCGGTCTCGTTGCCGATGAGCTCGGACTCATAGATGAACGTATCGTCGCCAAGCGCGTCGTAGGCGGCAACTGGGTTACCCTCGGTATCGCGATACGGAGTGCCCTTAAACACGGCACCATCGTATGCCACGAGCTGACGCCCGGTCTCGTTCTCAAAGTAGTAGACGAAAATGCCCTTGAGGGCCGCGCACAGCGGAATGGCGATAACCATGCCGATGGGACCCATGAGTGCCGAACCGATAACGAGAGCCGTCAGGCTCATAACGGGATGCACCTGCACCGAGCTCTGCATGACCTTAGGCGAAATGACATTATCGGTGACGTTTTGAGCCACCATGGTCACGACAAGCGTCCACAACGCCAGCATGGGGCTGAACATAAAGCCGAGCACCGTGGCGATCGCCGCACTCACCCAGGGACCGACAACCGGAACCAGGTGCATAATGCCGGTAAAGATAGCCATGAGTGCTGCATACGGATGGCCGATGATCGTAAAACCAATAAAGGCAAGAAAACCGCCACAGATCGATGTGATGACCATGCCACGCATGTAGCCGCCGACCGAACGCGAAAGGATGGCCACCATAAAGCGGTACGAGGTCTCCTTTTCCTGCCCGATGATGGTGCAGACCTCGTGGTGCATGCGGGGATAATCGCAGGCAAGCCAGTAGGCAAGCACCAGACCCAGGAAGATGACGAACAGCTGCGAGGCCGTGTTGGTAATGAGCGGAAACACACCGCGGCCGAGCTCAGCAGCGATTTGCGAGACGTACTTAGACGCTACGGTAACCAACGAAGAAAGATTGTCGTCCAGATACTCCTTGAGCGGCGTGTTGTTGAGCGTCTTAGCGTGCGAGAGCATCTCGTTGAGATCGCCACCCGCAACACGAAGCTGCTCGGGCAGGCGGCTCAGGACTTCCATGATTTGACCGAGCAAAATAGGCGATAGGATGCAGACGACGCCGACGAGCACGGCAACAACCACAATGAGTGCGATGAGCGAACCGAGGCCACGTCCGACACCGTGATGCTCGAGCCAGTTGGTGATCGGAGACATCACAAAAGCGATGATGGAACCGACAGCGAGAAACTCGATGACCGGTGCCAGGATGCCCATAAGGTTAAAGATGACGGCAGCGATGACAATGCAGCCGACGACGCCCCAAATGCGCAGCGTCAGAATGCGGGTATCGCGAAGCGTGCGGTCGATTTGTTGGGGGTGCTCACTCATGAACGAACCATCACTCCGTCGGGATCAATCTTATCTTGAATCTTCTTAAGCGTGCGGCGCAGCAGGCGCGAGACCTGCACCTGCGAGATGCCAAGCTTCTTGGCAATCTCGATCTGGGTCATGCCCTTAACGAAGCGCAGCTCGATAACCTCGCGCTCGCGCGGCGAGAAATCGCGGATAGCTTCCTCGATTACCAGGCGGTCATCGGTAAAGTCGAGCTCGTTGTCGTCGTCGGCATAGCGATCGAGAATCGAAGGCGCATCATCGGAATCGGACGCACCGGGAGCCTCGATGGGCACCGAGGTGTAGGCCGAGGACGATTCCATGGCTTCGAGCACCTCGTCGACGGTTACGCCAAGGTAATCGGCGATTTCCTCAACCTTGGGCGAACGCTGAAGCTCGTTGGTGAGCTTGTCGGTGGCCTGGTTAACCTTGGCAGAGAGCTCCTGCAGACGACGCGGCACGCGCACACTCCAGCCCTTGTCGCGGAAGTGGCGCTTAATCTCGCCCAAGATGGTGGGCGTGGCAAACGTCGTGAACTCGAGTCCGCGCTCGGGATCAAAGCGGTCGATTGCCTTGAGCAAGCCCAAGTACCCGACCTGCAAAAGGTCATCGAGCGGCTCGCCGCGGTTCTTGAATTTGTTGGCAAGAAACCTTACCAGGTTCATATGGGACATGACGAGCTGCTCGCGAGCATCCGGATCACCGGTCTCCTTATAACGACGAAACAGCTCGCGGGTTTTCTCCTTGTCCCAAGCGGTCTTGCCGCTCCGGGAGCGTTCGGTCATATTAGATATCCGCCTTGAGGTCGAGGGAAAGCGTTAGGGGCGCTGTAGTCTTTTCGTAGGAGTCGCACACACTCGCCAAAATGAGCTCGGCATACATGGCAGCCTGGTCATCCTCATCGACAGTCGCCTGGTCGCCAAAGGTAAAGGTCATGCCCACATGCGATTCGTCGACATCGAATTTGATCGAGATATCGTCGGAATCAACAGCCGTGCAGCCAAAGATGAAGGCTTCTTCGGCAGCCATACGAATGTCCTCGATGCGATCGACGGACATAGAGCACAGGGCGCCGACGTTGGCGGCCGTCATGCGCACCAAGCGCGCGAGACGCGGATCACCAGCAACGCTCAGCGTAATGGGGCAGGTTGCTTCGCTACTCATCGCAGGACTCCTCGGAGGTCTCGGCAGGCGTATAGGTGTAATACTGAGCAGGCTTAGCAGCGGGCTTCTGAACATCATCGTCGTCAGCAGCGGCATCGTCGTCGCCAATCAGAACGCGCTCAGTGGGCTGCTCGGCCTCGGCAGCGGCAGCGGCGAGCTTGCGATCGGCGTCGGCTGCAGGAGCCTTCACCTTATTGAAGAGCTTCTGCACGGCGCCAGCAGCAGAATCAGTCACGCTCGATACGGCATTGCTGGCCTCGGCCACGCTGCCCGTGACCTCGGAAATGTCGCGAACGACCGCCTCAACCTCAACGAGGTTAGACGTCAGAGCATCAACGGCAGTCTTGCTCGACTTGAGGAGCGGCTCCATCTGGGCAAGTGCCGGCGTAAGCTCGTCAACGGCGCCATCAAGCTTTGCCACCACGGGCTGCGCCTCGGCAATCGTATTGTTGAGGTCGGTTACCGTCTTGTCGAGCGAGTCGACAACGGTGCGGGTTTTGCGCAGGGTGAGCGCAAGCTCAACGATAGCCCACACGCCGGCAACGGCAAGCAGCAGCAAGGCGATTTGAATGGGACTCATACAAGCCTCCCAAAGGAATCGAAATACAAACGCTTTCCATGGTACCCCAAAGGGGACCGAACATGCCAAGAGCAGCAACGTGGGACAAAATTATCAGCAGCTACTTCGGTGCATTCCCGCTGCGGTCGCGTTCGCTTTGCTCTACGCGCCATTCTTCCCAACCGCGGCCGGCAGGCTGCCAAAATGCACCGCGTTCTAAGCCTTCGGGCAAATAGCGCTGGTCGACCCAGCCTTCGGGATAATCGTGCGGATACTTATACACACCGTATTCATCGCTGCCCGGGCGATGGCGATCGCGTAGATAACTCGGCACCTCGCGAAGCCCACTAGAGTGGATGTCGGCCAGCGCCGCATCGATCGAAGCCTCGCACGCGTTGGATTTAGGCGCCAAGCACACATAGAGTGCAGCCTGAGCCAGGTTAATGCGGCACTCGGGATAGCCAATGACCTCGGCAGACTTAAACGCGGCATGTGCCACCAAAAGTGCCTGCGGATCGGCATTGCCAACATCCTCAGAAGCCTGAATCATAATGCGACGGGCGATAAACTTAGGATCCTCCCCCGCGTCAATCATGCGCGCGAGCCAATAGATCGTGGCATCGGGGTCGCTGCCGCGCATGGACTTGATGAACGCACTGATAATGTCATAGTGCATGTCGCCGTTTTTGTCATACGAAAAACCGCGGCGCGGGTTGGCAATCTTCACGTCATCGACGGTGATGGGATAACGCTCCCCCGCCGCCGGCGCTGGCGTCCCTTCGGTATCGGGACGCGTGACGGCAATCTCGCTCGCCAGCTCGAGCGTCGTCAGGGCAGAGCGCGCATCACCCGCGGCCAGCGTGCAGATGGTCTTGACCGTATCATCATCGGCAGAAAACTTTCCGTTCAAGCCCTGTGGTGCCTCGAGCGCACGCTCAATAAGCGTGGCGATATCCTCATCCTTCAGATGTTCAAGCTCCACCACGCGTCCGCGCGACAACAGTGCCGAATTGACCTCGAAGTACGGGTTCTCCGTCGTAGCGCCAATCATAATGACGGTACGGTTCTCAACTGCATGCAGCAGGGCATCCTGCTGCGACTTAGAGAAGCGGTGAATCTCATCGATGAATAGAATGGTGCGGCGGTCGTAGGTGTTCAGACGGGTCTTAGCCTCATCGATTACGCGGCGCAGGTCCTTCACAGTGCCCGTCACGGCGCTGACCTCGACAAACTCGCTCTTGGTATGGTTGGCGATAATGTGGGCCAGCGTCGTCTTGCCCGTGCCAGCCGGGCCGTACAGAATCACGCTCGACAGCACGTCATGCTCAATCGCGGCGCGCAGCCACGAGCCCTTACCGACGGCCTTTTGCTGGCCCACATACTCGTCGAGCGAATTGGGGCGCATACGCACCGCAAGCGGCGCATTTTTAAAGGAGCGCTCGCGCGTCGAAGCAGAAAAAAGGTCGTCCATAGCCATCCCGTGCATTAATCAAAATCGTTGTTGACCAACAGTATACCGAAAGGATACGAACTACCGTTCGTTAATATAGGTGCGGTGCGGAAACTTTAGACCTGGGAACAATTTGCTCGTCAGCTCGCAGAAATAACCATCCGTCATGCTTGCGATGTAATCGACGACGGCCTGATCCTTGTCGTCCTGCCAGGCATACGTGCGATCGTAGTAGGAAAGCTGCTGCTCAATGCGCGAAACATGATGCTTAAAGATGTAAGAGAACTCGTCGCCTTTATTTAGATCCTGCAGGCAACGGTCGTAGAGCTTTTCGAAGGCCTCACGCAACTCTGCCTCAGAATCGCCTTCGATACCGCCCTTGCTATAGATCTTCTCGTAGTTCTCGCGCTTCGCCCGGCGGATCTCCTCAAACAGGTCCTCGCTCATCTCGATACGCGGTTTGCCGTAGCTATGCTCAACGATATCGATAGAAGCGTGCGTGAGGATCCAGCTGTTGTAAGCCCCGCCCAGGCCATCGTCAAAAGCGTCGGGTGACAACAGGCCCGCCGCGATGGCGTCTTGGCGATCGCGCCCAACGTAGGCGAGGATATCCGAGATACGCACCACACAGCCCTCGAGGGTCATGGGGCGCAGGTGCTCGATCGCGCCATAGCCCGTGGCAATGCAGTCCTCGACGGTACGGTCGAACTGGTCAAACGACGCCATGTCCGAGAGTTCAAAGACACGCTGCTCGTACTCGCCGTTATGGCACAGCACGCCGTCGAGCGTCTGGAGCGACACGTTGCGGCCGTACAGCGCGTCGAGCACGCGGACGGACTGCACGTTATGGAAAAAATAACGACCCGTACGCTCGTGATAGATATCGTTGAGGAAACGCTCGCCGGCATGGCCAAAGGGCGTGTGGCCCAAATCGTGGCCCAGGCCAATCGCCTCGATCAAATCGCAGTTGAGGCCCAGGGCACGGCCGATATCGCGGGCAATGCGCGAGACGAGCTGCACATGAAGGCCGCGCCGCGACAGGTCGTCGTTGCTGCGAAAGCTAAAGACCTGCGTTTTGCCTGCATAACGCGTGTACGCAGGAAGATGAAGAATCTTTTCGGTATCGCGCATAAACGCCGGACGCATAAGCGTGCCTTTGTCGGCAGCGCGATCTATACGACGAATGACCTGGTCGTCGCAGCATCGATAAGGATTAACGACACCCGAGGCGCGGTCGGCGGCGATACGCTCGACCAGCTCGGGCAACAACGCCGCGGGAATGCGGTCCATGCGCGCCTTAATGACGGCCGTTTCTTGATTAGTTGCCATGGCATGCTCCTTAAAAAGGATGCGCAATCGGTTACAATGTCCAGCCCACGACCTCGATTATGGCAAATATCGGCACCAAAAACGGGAGCAAAGGCAGGGAGCGCGATTTTGTAAAGAGGCAGGAGAGGGCCAGGACCAGGAGCGCGACGGCAAATGCCACGATGCCGCCCAGAGGGTCGAGCGTGCAAAGCGCGAAAAGCGCCTTGGCATCCCCCATGCCGATGCCGGGGGCCTGGCGGAAACGCCGCCAAAGCGACTCGGTCAGCACAAGGGAAAGGTACACGATAACGGCAGGACCGGCGTGGTCAAGCGCCGTGTTCAAGCCCCTGTCCAGCCAAACGCCTGCAAACGCCGCCACGGCGCATGCGGCGGCAAGCGCGTTGGGAAACCGCCGTTCACGGACATCAATCACCGCACCGGCAAAGGCGCAGATCCAAAAGGGAATATAGACCATTGAACACCTCCCGTGGCAGTCACTCAAAAGCAAAAACCACCACAAAGGTGCCTGTCCCCTTCGTGGTGGTTTTGGTGGTGGTTATTTAGCGCCCTGCATGACCTCGTCGAGGGTAACGTTGACAGCGTGTTGCGTCGGGACCCAGTCGACCTTCAGGAACAACGCAGCCACCGTGATGGGGATATAGCTGAACATAAAGATCGGGAAGGTAAACAGGTTGGTCACCAGGCGCCACTTTTGCGCACAATGAATGTGCTTGTACTCGAAGATGGTCGTAAGTAGCGCCAGGATAAAGAAGGTCTGATACATCATCGCGAAGGTCATAATGAGCGAGGCGGCACAAGCCTGCATCTCAACCTCGGTAGCCAAAAAGCCATGCGAAAGACCACCGACGATCAGGAACGTGGCGTTGGCGAGCATCGAAATCAGCGATAACAGCATACCAGGGGCAATCGTCATAAACATGTCGTAGGCGGCAAAACGATGATAGCGGAAGGTCGACTTGACCAGATGCTTACCGTAGGTAAAGAACACCTGGTAGAAGCCCTTGGTCCAGCGCATACGCTGCTTCCAGGACGCCTTAAACGTCACAGGCTGCTCGTCAAAGAACTCCGCCGGCGCATAGCCAATACGAATGCCGTGAATAGCGCAGAACGTGGTGAACTGAATATCCTCGGTCAGCGTATGGAACTGCCAGCCGTGCATGCCCTCAATAACGCTAGCCGAGATAAGGTAGCCCGAACCCGATACGGCGCAGGACGTCTTGCAGATATTACGCGCGTTGTTAAGGAAACGCGCCTCGCGCAGGTACCAAGTGGCGTTGGCAGCCGAGATCCACGAGCTGCCAAAGTTCTTGGAGTTGCGGTAGCTTGTGACCACATGGAAGCCCTGGTCAAAGGCGTCATTCATCTTGGAGACGTAATCGCGGGAGATAACGTTGTCGGCATCGAAGATAAAGAAGCCCTCAAAGGTATCGGGATACTCGTTAAGAATGCGGTCAAAACCAAAGTCCATGACCCAGCTCTTGCCTTTACGGGCCAGGTCGTTTCGCTCGTACACGACAGCGCCCGCCTCGCGCGCGAGCTGCGCGGTGTTATCGGTGCAGGCATCGGCGACCACGAAGACCTCGATGAACTCGGACGGATAATCCTGGTCCTTGATGGAGCGAACGAGGTTGGCGATAACGGCCTCCTCGTTGTGTGCTGCAATAAAGAAGGCATACCGGTGGAGTTTTTTGGCCTTGGGAGGCGCGACCTCGCCGCGGAGAGCACCGATGACAAAGAAGACCACCTGGTACAAGAAGCAGACCGTGAGCAGCGTGACGACAATCTGGTTGAAGATCACGATGGGTGTGTTGGTTTGTAAAAAGGCGAGCATGCAGGCTCCCAGGAACGTGTTACGTAAACAACCGTATATCTTACCGCAGGCTTACCGAGTTCAAGAAACCACCTAATACTGGCTAGGCTTCGAGCAGGCCGAGCTGCGGTACGATTCCGTCGCCGGCAGCAGTGCGGCCAAGCGAACGCGGGGCTAAGTCGTCGAGGACGGCGGCGAGATCCCACGGCAGCTCGTCGCGGCACTCAATGCGCTCTCCCGTCACGGGATGATCGAACGCCACGCGCCAGGAATGGAGGAATTGCCTGGTCAGACCCTGATCGGCACGCGCATCGCACTTACCGTAGAGCGGATCGCCCACGCAGGCGTGGTTGATATGGCGCATGTGCACGCGAATCTGATGCGTGCGACCGGTAAACAGGTGACACTCAACGAGTGTGTAGCCGTCATCAAAGCGCGTGGAATCAAAGCGCTCAAGGACCTTAAAGGTCGTGATGGCCTGGCGTGCAAAAGGATCATCGGAAACCGCCATCTTGACACGGTCACGTGTAGAACGGGCAATGCCGGTGTTAATGGTGCCCTCATCCATGGCGATATGACCGTGAACGAGCGTAATGTAGCGGCGGTCGAGCGTGCGCGTACGGATAAGATTTTGGAGCGCGCGCTGGGTATCGTCGTCCTTTGCCGCAAGCATAAGACCCGAGGTATCGCGATCCAAACGATGTACGATACCGGGGCGGTCCTCGCCCTGCACGGTGCCCAGATGGTCGATACCGCAGTGATAGACCAGCGCATTCGCGAGCGTACCGCTCTCATGACCATGCGCAGGATGGCACACCAGGCCGCGCTGCTTGGAGAGCACGATGAGGTAGTCGTCCTCATAGCGAATGTCGAGCGGGATGGCCTCGGGAATCACGTCGGTGGGATCGTGCGGTTCGGGCAAATCAACCGAAATACGGTCACCGGCTCGCACGGCGTACTTTTTGGACAGGCAGGTCTCGCCATTGACCACTACGACCCCACCCTCAATCAGATGTGCGCAGGCAGAGCGCGTAGGGCAGCCGTCATTGGCGCCCAGATAGGCGTCAAGACGCTGACCAGCGGCATCGTCGGCAACAAGGATATGGATGTCGGCCATTAGCGCTCAGTCCTTTCGCGAATCTTGCGGGCACGCTCCCCACGTTGTTTAGCCTTGCGCTTGGCGCGGGCCTCGTCACGGGCGTTAAGCTCGGCGGTCGCATCGACCTCACGAGCCGCGGGGCTCAAGAACATGTAACCGAAGAGCGCCAGCACCACACCGACCGTAATGCCGATATCGGCCACATTGAAGACGGGGAAGTCGATGAAGGTGGTGGCAATAAAATCGGTCACGAAGCCAAAGGCCAAACGATCGATAGCGTTGCCGATAGCACCACCCGCAACAATCGCCATGCCCACAACCTCAAGATGGGCGAGCTGAGGTGCACGAACGAGGTACACGGCAATAGCGATAATGACCGCCAACGCCAGCACGGCAAACGCGATGCCATGCCCCTCGCCCATGCTAAAGGCAGCACCGATATTGCGGACAAACATAAAGTCGAAAACACCGGGGATGACGGTCACATGCAAGGCGTCGCCCACGGCACGAACCGCAAGCTTGGTCAGCTGGTCAACAAGCAGCACAACCAACGCCACCCCACCAGCAACACCCAACCGCCAACGCAAAGGCGGCGTCATATCCGCACCACGACCCAAAGAAATCCCCTACCCTCAGATAATCAAATTCCGTTTAACGCAAATAACCATCTTATATTGCCACACGCAGAGCGCACGACACATTCGCTAACGTCAGATAAATAACCAGCATAAAAGAAAGCGGCATTCCGGATAACGGAATGTCGCTTTTCTTCAGCGGAGCAAATGGACCGAAGGCGCCTAAATTCTCCCTATAAATAAAATGCCGAGTTACCGTGCCTTAAAGGGCATTCGCGCAGCGCTTGCAAATGTGAGCGTGGCCGTTGTACTCGCCGACGGTGGTGCGGTAGTTCCAGCAACGGTCGCAGCACTCGCCCTCGGCAGCATCGATGGCAACAGAAAGCTCCTCGCCCTGGGTAAGCTCAACATCGGAGACGATGTAGAACTCGGCCAGGTCGACGGCCTTGTCGCCGGTCAGCAGCGCATACATTTCGGCGGGAACGACCGCCTTGACGCGGACCTGCTGGCTCTTGGTGAAGGTGCCGGCGGAGCGGGCATCCTCAAGGGCCTTGGTCACGACGCTACGGAGCTCGAGTGAAGCCTCGAGCACGCCCTCAAACTCGTTGGCCTCGTCGACCGTGATGGGCGACTTGTACCAATCGAGCAGCGCGGCGTACTTCTGGTGATCGACGCAGCCGGCGGGCGCATAGGCCATGGCCTCGTCGACCGTATAGGACAAGATCGGCTGCAGGTCGCGCATGAGCATCGAGAAGAGCTCGGCGAGCACGGTCTGGGCGCTGCGACGCTCGAGCGAGCCGGGCTTCTCACAGTACAGACGGTCCTTCAGGGCGTCGAGGTACACGTTGGAAAGCTCGGTAACCACGAAGTCGTAAAGCGCACGGTAAGCGCGCGGGAACTCGTAGCAAGAGTAAGCATCGTCGACCTCGGCCTGGACCTGGGTCAGACGGGCAACCATGAGCTTGTCGAGCGGCAGCAGGTCGGCAAAAGCGACGCCGTCGGTCTCGGGCTCAAACTGGCCCTCAAGCTCGGAGAGCAGGAAGCGCAGCGTGTTGCGGAAACGACGGTAGGCATCGGACGTACGAGCGAGAATCTCGTGGTCGATGGAAACGTCGGAGCTGGTGTCGACCGAGGCGACCCACAGGCGGATGATGTCGGCGCCCATCTCGTCACAGACCTTATTGGGGTCGATGACGTTGCCAAGCGACTTGGACATCTTACGGCCCTGGCCGTCGAGGGTGAAGCCCTGCGAGACGACCGCCTTGTACGGAGCGTGGCCGTTGGCGCCCACCGAGGTAAGCAGCGAGCTCTGGAACCAACCGCGGTGCTGGTCGGAGCCCTCGAGGTACACATCCGCCGGATACTCCAGCTCGGGACGGTACTCGCAGACGGCCTTCCAGGAAACGCCGGAATCCCACCACACGTCGAGGATGTCCTTATCGGCCTTGAGGTGATGGCCGCCGCACTTGGGGCAGACGCAGGCCTCGCCCAGGTAGCTCTCGGGAGCGTCGGTGAACCAGGCGTCGGAGCCCTTATCGTGGAAGAGCTTGATGACGGCGTCGAGCGTGGCGTCGTTCATGACCTTCTCGCCGCAGTCGGCGCAGGTGTAGCTGGGGATAGGCACGCCCCAGTTGCGCTGACGGCTGATGCACCAGTCGGGACGCTGCTCGACCATGGCGCCAATGCGGTTGGCGGCATGCGCCGGATACCATTTAACGTTCTCGCGGACCTCCTTGCCAGCCTGCTCGCGCAAGCCAGTCTTGTCCATCGAGACAAACCACTGGTCGGTAGCACGGAAGAGCACCGGGTGCTTGCAGCGCCAGCAGTGCGGATAGCTGTGCGTGATCTTCTTCTCGAGGACCAGGGTGCCGCGCTCACGCAGGAACTCGATAATGTGAGGGTTGGCCTCGTCGGTATCCATACCGCTGAAGGGGCCACCGGTGCCAAACTCCTCACCGGTGTAGAACTTGCCGTCGTCGTCGACCGGCATGCAGATGTCGGTGATGCCCTCCTTGAGGCAGGCAAAGTAGTCGTCGACGCCGTGGCCGGGCGAGTTGTGGACGATACCGGTACCGTCATCGACACCGACGTAATCGGCCAGCAGCGCCACGCCCTCAACGCCGTCAAAGATCGGCTGCTTGTAGTGGATGTGGTGGAAGGTCTCGGCGGGAACCACATAGGGCTTGCCGTCGACCATAACCGGGGTGTACTCCCAGCCAAACTCCTCGCAGCACTTGGGAGCCAGGTCCTCGAGCATGACCTCGGCACGGCCCTCGTGCTCAACGGCGACATAGGCGGCGCCGGGCTTGAGGGAAACGGCCTGGTCGGAGGGGATGGTCCACGGCGTGGTCGTCCAGATGATAAAGTCGACCGGGCCGTCGAAGTCCTCGAGGCCGGCGGGCTTGGAAGTCATCTCAAAGCGCACGAAGATGGACGGGCTCGTCTCGTCGGAGTACTCAATCTCGGCCTCGGCCAGCGCGGTATGGCAGTGCTTGCACCAGTGAACCGGCTTGTGGCCGCGATAGATCATACCCTTATCGAACATGGCCTTAAAGACCTCGATGTCGGCGGCATCGTGCTGGTGATAGAGCGTCAGGTAGGGATTGTCCCAGTCGCCGAGCACACCCAGACGACGGAAGCCGGCCTTCTGCAGCTCGATGTTCTCGACAGCGAACTTGTTGCAGAGCTCACGGATCTTAGCCGTGGAGGTCTGGTTGAACTTCTCGGTGCCGAGCTTCTCCTCGACCTTGTGCTCAATCGGCTGGCCGTGGCAGTCCCAACCGGGGACATAGGGAACCTCATAGCCCTGCATCATCCAGTAACGGTTGATCATGTCCTTGGAGATCTTGTTCATGGCATGGCCGATGTGGATCGGGCCGTTGGCGTACGGAGGACCGTCGTGCAGCACGAACTTCTTGTGACCCTCGTTCTTCTTCAGAACCTGCTCGTAGACCTTGTTGTCCTGCCAGTCCTTGAGCCGCTTGGGCTCGGACTTGGAAAGACCGGCACGCATGGGAAAACCGGTCTTGGGCAGATTCATCGTCTGCTTGTACTCGTTTGCCACGGTACCCCTTTCTTGTCATGGGCGCGCACGCCCTCTGGGCACCAAAAAAGCGCCCGTCCCTACAAGCTGGGACGAAGCGCCACAAACGGGCTGCACGCCCGCAAAAGCTCTTCGTTTAACCACCCAGCTTAGATGCCCTCGCCCGCGTATTCGCGCGCTCGCATCCGTTACTCGGCTGGTCTGTATCGACGACCATCTCGGCGATGTCTACTAAGACGTGCCTGTGCGGCGCGCCCGTTGGGACCGCAGCTCCGGGGTGATTTTCATCGGTCGCATGCACGGGTTCTCAGCGCTCCCCGCTCTCTGTAGCATGCGGACGGCCGACTACTCGTCCCCATCAACGCTTATGCGCTGTATGGTAACACGGTCAACGCCGGCGAAAAACCCTCAACATCGGTTTCATACTTTAGAAACTTCTCGCGATCGCAAGCACTCACTTGGAGCAAAATACCTGAAAGCACTTTATCTAACGAAAGAAGGCTGCTATGCGCACGATTGGAATGAGCGACTACACCGTCGGCGAGGACTGCTTTGACGAGCTGCCCGGCGCACTGGACGAGTACGGAGCGACCAAGGTCGCGATTATCGGTGGTAAACGAGCACTGGCAGCGGCGCTTCCCGGTATCGAAGCGGCGCTGGAGGGCACCGACGTCGAGATTCTGGAGACGCGCGTCTACGGCACCAACAGTACGCGCGCCAATATCGCCAAGGTTGTGAACTCCCCTGTCTGCCAAGAAGCCGACGTTCTTATCGCATGCGGCGGCGGCAAGGCGCTCGACACCGTCAAGACAGCGGCCATCGAGCTCAAGAAGATCGTCTTTACGGTACCGACGATCTGCTCCAACTGCTCGGCCGCGACCGCCATTGCCGTTGTCTACAACGACGACGGCTCGCTCGAGGGCTATTCGTACCCAAACCGCCCCGCGCACATCTTCATCAACCCCAAGATCATCGCCGAGGCTCCGGCGGAGTACTTCTGGGCGGGCGTGGGCGATGCCCTGTCCAAGCAGCCCGAGGTCGAGTACGCCACGAGCGCCGGCAACCTGGAGCACACCGCCGGACTTGGCCTGGCACTCGCCCACACCTGCTCCGAGCCGCTGTTTACCTATGGCGTGCAGGGTCTAGAGGACGTGCGTCAGGACCTGTCGAGCGAGGCCGTCAAGCAGATCGCGCTCGACATCGTGGTCAACACGGGCTATGTCTCGAACCTGACCAACCAAAACGATTACTACTACAACTCGAGCGTGGCGCATGCGTTCTACAACGCCACGTGCAGCATCCCGCGCGAGGGCTCCTACCTGCACGGCGAGGTCGTGAGCCTGGGCGTGCTCGTGCTGTTTGCCTATACGGGCGATACCAAGAACCTTGAGCGCTACGCCGCCTTTAACAAGCAGATGGGGCTGCCCGTGACGCTTGAGCAGGTCGGCCTTTCCGAGGCCGACATCCCTGCCCTGTGCGAGTTCGCGCACGCCACCAACGAGTGGAAGCAGGGCAACCCCGAGCCCTTCACCGACGAAAAGTTCGCCGCCGCCATCAAGGCTGCCGACGCTTACGGCCACACGCTCTAGGGCTGGCCCAAAACCACCACAAAGGCACCTTTCTGGTGGTTTTTTATTGCTCCAGCATTCAGTTCGTACTCGAACCCGATTCTTTACGAGAAAGGGTTCGGGTACGTTTTTTTGTTTATCGGAAATTCTGCGGAAGG
>CABRZC010000051.1 GCA_902475375.1 uncultured Collinsella sp.
AGTATGTTTGGCTAGTCCTCGAGCAGGTCCTCGATAAAGCCGACGCGGTAGTTTTTGAAGATGACCTCGCCGCCGTCTTGTGTGGCGTCCAGATCGATATCGCCCATGATGCCAAAGTCATGGTCGCCATCCTCGTCGGCAAAGATCTGGTGCACGTGCCATACGTGCGCGGTCTTCTCGTCGGACTCGTCGATGGAAAACATCGCGGCACTGCGGGCATCTCCGTCGGTGAGGATCTCCTCGTGCTGCTCGTGGTAGGCATCGAGTGCCTTTTGCCAGCGAATTTCGCTCATGCCCCAGTCGTCGTCGAGCTCGCCCAGGTCGCGAACGTGCTCGCGAGCGGCAAGGGTCACGCGGCGGAAGAGCGCGTTGCGCACCAACAGCGTGCAGCCGCGGCGGTCCGCCACGACCTCGTCGATGCCCTGCGGCGGCGCGGCATCGAGGGCCGCCGGGTTGCC
The DNA here is from genome assembly GCA_902475375.1 of uncultured Collinsella sp. Taxonomy (GTDB): domain Bacteria; phylum Actinomycetota; class Coriobacteriia; order Coriobacteriales; family Coriobacteriaceae; genus Collinsella. Next base: position 459 of record CABRZC010000051.1, read on the forward strand.
GGCGTTCTCCCACTCGTCTACCAGGCTCGAGTCCACCGAGCGCACCACAAAGCCCAGCCACGAGATAATGTCGCGCAGGCGCTCGTCGCGCTTCTCGATGGGCACGGTGCGGTCGAGCGAACGGTAGGCCTCTGCCAGGTAGCGCAGCAAAATACCCTCGGAGCGGGCGATGCCGAGCTTTTGAATGTAGCCCTTAAAATCGCTCGCGCTTTCCAGCATATCGCGCAGAACGCTCTTGGGAGAGAGCTGATAGTCGTTTGCCCAGGGTACTTCCTGGCAGTACTTGTCAAAAGCGGCGTCGAGCAAATCCTCGAGCGGCTTTTCGTACGTGACGTCCTGAATGCGCTCCAAGCGCTCCTCATACTCGATGCCGTCGGCCTTCATCTCGGCCATGGCGCGATCGCGTGCGGCGCGCTCCTGTGCGCGCAATACCTGCTTGGGGTCCTCGAGCGTAGCCTCGACCATCGAGATCAGATCCATGGTATAGGTCTCACTCTCGGGGTCGAGCAGCTCCAACGCGGCAAGCAAGAACGGCGAGAGCGGCTGATCGAGCGCGAAGTCCTCGGGCAGATCGACCGTCAGCGCATAGTCGATGTCTGGTGCGGCGTCAGCCGGAGCGTCAGGCGCGGGCGGCACCTCGGTGCGAACGACGACGCCGGAATCGATGAGCGTCGCGAAGATTTCGTCGGCGCGAACCTCGAGCTTTGCCTTTTCCTCGGGGGTCTGCAGGCTCGTCTCGATGAGGTCGTGTACGCGGGCTCGGGCATCGCCGCCCTGCTCGACCACGCTAATCACCATGGAGTGCGTGATGCGCAGGCGCGGCTTGAGTGTCTCGGGCTGCGTCTCGATCAGGCGCTCAAAGGTCTGCTTGTTCCAGGTGACAAAGCCCTCGGGGGCCTTTTTCTTTTTAATCTTACGGAGCTTTTTGGGGTCGTCGCCCGCCTTGGCCATAAGCTTGGCATTCTCGATCTCGTGCTCGGGTGCCTCGGCGATCACCATGCCCTCGGTATCGAAGCCCGAGCGACCGGCGCGACCGGCAATCTGATGGAACTCACGGGCGCGCAGGCGACGCATCTTGTAGCCGTCGAACTTGGTGAGCGCGGTGAGGACCACGGTGTGGATGGGCACGTTGATGCCGACGCCGAGCGTGTCGGTACCGCAGATGACGGGCAGCAGGCCCTGCTGCGCCAAGCGCTCGACCAGCAGACGATAGCGCGGCAACATGCCGGCATGGTGCACGCCGACGCCGCAGCCGAGCAAGCGCTTGAGGATCTTGCCGAAGGCCGTCGAGAAGCTCGTCCCCTTTGCCGCCTCTTTGATGGCTTCGCGCTGCTCCTTGCTGGCGATGCCAAAATTGGCGAGCGACTGTGCCGTCGCAAGGGCGGCATCCTGGCTAAAGTGCACGATATAGAGCGGGGCCTCGCCGCGGCGCATGGCGAGCTCGACCGTGCCCTCGAGGGAGGTCGTCACATAGTCGTAGCTCAGCGGAACAGGACGCGGGGCGTCGACAACCAAGTCGCAAGCAGCGCCGGTGTGTTCCTCGAGCGAGGCGGCGATGGCGGTGACATCACCGAGCGTGGCGCTCATGAGCATAAACTGCGTGTGGGGCAGGGTGAGCAGCGGTACCTGCCAGGCCCAGCCGCGGTCGGGGTCGGCAAAGTAGTGGAACTCGTCCATGGCAACGCAGCCCACGTCGGCGTCCTCGCCCTCGCGCAGTGCATCGTTGGCGAGGATTTCGGCCGTGCAGCAGATGACGGGCGCCTTGGTATTGATATGCGTGTCGCCGGTGATCATGCCGACGTTATCGCGGCCGAGCACCTGCACCAGGTCGAAGAACTTCTCGCTGACCAGAGCCTTGATAGGAGCCGTGTAATAGCAGCGCTTGCCCTGTGCCATGCCCATAAAGAGCATGCCCAGCGCGACGAGCGATTTGCCCGATCCGGTCGGTGTGCCCAAAATGACGTGATCGCCGGCGGCCAGGTCCATGAGGGCCTCTTCTTGGTGATCCCACAGCTCAATGCCGCGATCGCTCGTCCATTCAAAGAAGCGCTCGAATGCCTGATCGGGCGTGAGCCATGGTTCGGGCTCACTGCCGTCCTCGGGCTCCCACCAGGTGGGGGAGAGCGCGCCGAGCGAGCCGAACTCGGCTTCGGTTCCCGTGCCGCCCGAGAATGAGCTGGCGGCGCCGGCGCCGGAGACGGTGCTGGCGGCGGTATCTGTCGTGGTCTGTGCCATTTGGTTGCTTTCTCTCGCGTTTGTCCGCCATCCATTATGGCGTAGCGGCGACGCGGGGTGCCAGCGCGCGAGAAAATGCAGGAAATGGGCGCGTGAAGTTAGTGCTCCTGCGGCAGGCGCTTCTTGCCTTTGCGGGCACGGTTTTTAAAGTTCTCGACGGCCTCTTCCATGCCGAGAGGCACGTAGGTGAGCTCATCGAGGTTATCGGGCAGGTAGCAGGCAAGGCTTTGCTCCTGTGCTCGGCCTGCCGCGAGTTGCTCTTCGGTAGGCTTCTCGCCGGGTGTGGCGCAAATGCCATAGACGGCGGCACCCATCTCGCGCGTGCGGCATTCATATTCGGTCTCGGGGTGCTCGGGATGGTCGCGGCGGACGTCGTCACTAACCCAAAGCGTGTCGTAGCCGGCCGCGGCAAACTGCCCCAGGGCGTAGTCGCGCAATGGCTTGCTATCGGTTCGCAGCGTGACGGTAGCGCCGGCTGCAAAGAGCGAGCGGTAGAGCATCAGATGGTCGACATGGACGAGTCGTTTTTTGGCGTACTTGGCCTTGGGCTGCGGCGTGGGAAAGTTGATGGTGATGGCATCGAGCTCGCCTACGGCAAACAGCTGCGGCAGCGATGCGGCACCTCGGGGCAGGACGAGTGCGTTGGACAGCTCCTGCTCGCAGATTTTCTGCGCGGCATAGGCGATGCAGATGGGCTCCTGGTCCATACCGATAAAGAGCGTGTTTGGCTCGTGGGCCGCGCGCTCTACAAGGTACGTTCCCTTGCCGCAGCCCAGATCCAGGTGAAGGTGCTCGAAGGGCTTGCCGCCTGCGGGCGCACAGGCCTCGCGCCAATCTCCGGCATAAGCCTCGGGGTTCGTCTCAATCGCATCGGCGTAGCGCTCCAGGCGCTCCTCGAGCACAAAGTTCTTAGGCGTGCGAACGTGGACGGCTCCCATGAGGCTCCTTGGTCATAAGTATGGAACGCATGGCTGCGCGTTCCGTCAATGGGTTGAAAAAGAGTGGGCATAGTTTGCCCGAAAGACGCGGTGCGGCTCGGCGGCGAGTCGTCGGTGCCTACAGGCGCTTGAGAATCACATAGCGGTTGAGCTCTCCGCTGCGACCGTCGGCATGGAAACGCTCAAGCTCGCGCACGGGGACCTCGCCGCTCTTGTAGAACGTACGGACGCCGCGCACCAGGTCGGTGATCTGCTGATCGTCAAAGTGATGGCAATAGCGGTAGGCGTGGCGGTCGTTTTGCCAGCCAATGAGGTGGTCGCCGGCTTCAAACTGCGCTGAATCGTATCCCCCAAACGGCGGGGTGAGCTCGGCGCGGGCTTCGGCTCGAACGGCCTTGCGCGCCATGCGCTCGTCGTTCATAAACTCCCAAAAGCTGATGGCGATGATGCCGCCTGGGCGCGTCTGGCGCACCAGGGCGTCGAGCACGCGTACACGGTACTCGCACGACGGCACATGGTGCATAAAGCCAAAGCAGACCGAGATGTCGGCGAGCGGGGCGTCGAAAAGCACATCGGGTGTCTCGGCGGGATTGAGCTTCATGAGGGCGTCGAGCACATCGAGTTCCTGGAAGTGCAGGTTGGGAATGCGCAGGGCGTGACCGCGTGCATCGATGGCCAGGTCTTGGCACGAGTCGACGCCATAGAACTCAAACGGGCAGCTGGCATCTGCCGAGGGGTTTGCGCCGTCGACGCCCTTGGCGGCAAGTGCGCCGCCGGCGGCAAAGTTTTCGAATCGCATATTGCCGCAGGCGAGATCGAAGACGCGGACGGGATGCTCGATCGTGGCGACGTCGAGCTGTTCGAGCGCGATGTCCATGGTGCGCACCCAGCCGGGCCACGGGGCCTGGCGCGTATCGGAAAAGGAGGCGGAGTGCTCGCGATAGAACGTGTTGTTGAGCTGGATGAGCGATGAGGCGAAATCGCGGTTCACGGCGCGGAACTCCCTCCGTTGGCGGTGCGGTATAAACAGTATGACCATACTACCGTTAACGCCGCAACGGGGACAACTGAGCTAGGCCCCATTGCTTTGTTTGGACACATTTCCGCAGCTCATATGCACCCGCAACCGCCGGTTGTCAAAAATCTCACTAGAATAGGTGGCATGCTTTTGGCGGTGGCGGATAGATTTTTAACTGTGCAAGGCGCCTTAAGAACAAAAACGGTCCGGCGGCACGGCTGGCATCACATAGGAGGAACCATGAATGTAGAAACTGCGCAGCGGCTCGCCGACCTTCGTCGCAGCAAGGGCTTTAGCCAAGAAGGGTTGGCGCGAAAGTTAGGGCTGTCGCGCCAGGCGGTCAGTAAATGGGAGCGCGCGGAGAGCTCGCCCGATACCGAGAACCTGATCTCGCTCGCCAAGCTCTATGGCGTGAGCCTGGACGAGCTGCTCAATCCGAGCGATGAGATCGAGGACGATATCGAGTTTGAGAACGAGGACCGCGCCCGTCAGCGCGAGGCCGAGGCAGCAGAGCGCGCTCGCACCCATGAGGCGGCGGCGCGCGCTACCGAGGCGGCAACACAGGCGAGTGACGCCGCCGCCAAGGCGGCGCAAGCGGCAAGCTGGAGTGCACAGGCCGCCAATGCCGCTACGGCGCAGGCGACGAGTGGCGGCGCAGTTGGCTCGACTCCGGTGAAGGGTCCGTTCCAGTCGTTCCCGTATTGGGCCGTGTGCTGGCTGCTGTTCTTTTTGCTGATGTTCCCGTTTGGTGCCGGCCCCTTTGCCGCACTGATCTTCTTTACGATTCCCATCTATCACTGGGTGGCGCGTGCGCTCGATGGTGATTGGGCGCGCGGGGATATTCAGGTTGGTTCGGCACCGGTGACATCTAGGGCTCAGAATGTTTCCGCTTCGGTTGATGCTGGCGTGGCTACCGCGACTACCGCTGACCCGATCGCCAAAGAGGGTGATGAATGATGAAGCTTTCGCATGAATCCAAGGTACGCTTGGGTGTTGGAATCGGAGCGTTTGTGCTCATCATCGGGCTTGTATTTGGTGCCTCGCGGCTATTGGCTCATTCCGATATGGTGCGTACGACCGGTATTCTATCTGGCCATTTGTCTGATTTTGACGATATGTTTGACGACGATGATCTCTTGGATAGCGGTAAATATTCCGCTCAGCCTCAGCAACTTTCGAGTGCGACCTTTGATGCCGATGAGTTCCGCTACCTCGATTTCGATATCGATGCGGCTACGGTGGACGTCAAGGTTGTTGATGGCAACAAGGCTCGCGTTATCGAGCGGGGACGCGTTGCCAATGGTATGGATGCCTCCAAGGCCGCGACGCAGAACATCGCATCCGTCGAGGACTCGACGCTCAAGGTTTCTCAGTTTGGAAGTGATGACGGTAAGGCAATTGACCGCTCGGTTACGGTTGAGCTGCCGCGCCGTGTTGCCGAACATCTGAAGGGAGTCAACGCGCACGTGGGCTCGGGTGATCTGCAGATTGCCGGTGTCACCTGTGATGGTTTCGACCTTTTCCTGGGTGCGGGAGATGTAGAGTTTGCGGGCAGCGTGACTGATGCGCTTAGTGCAGAGGTCGGGTCGGGCGATGTAACGTTCGAGCTCTACCAGGCCCCCGCGAAGTCGATGGACGTGAGTGTGGGCTCGGGCGATGTGGAGATGACGGTTCCGAACTCTACGGGCTTTAAGGCGAGCCTCACCTTGGGCAGCGGCGACTTCGAGAGCGATTTCCTTCCGCTTGACTACGACGGCGAGACCATTTTGAATCCTGAATTCGATAATGGCGATAAGTCCGCCACGTATCGTTTTGAGGTTGGTTCGGGCGACATGTCATTTGATTCAGAGTGACGGGCGGTTATCGAAGACTTATAAACCATAGCTGCGCTGTTTGATGGAGGCGCCGGAGCCGTGACGGGCTCCGGCGCCTTTGCCTTTACAATGGGGGGCATGGAACAGATTATCTTGAACATACTCGAGGCTCTGCGTCGCGGCGAGACCGTGAACGACAAAGCGCTCGTCAAATTGATACATGCCGAGGCGCGCCGTGAGGGTGCCGACAAACGCGATTTGGCCAAGCGCCGTTTGCTGCCGTTCTACCAGCGGGTTAAACGTGAGGAGCCGGCTCGTTGGGCTGGGTGGAATGTCGATGCCGAGCTGGAACGTCGACTGCTGCAGGTGCTGCGTATGAAGCCTCGTCGCACGGCCTCGGGCGTGGCGACCATTACCGTCATCACCAAGCCCTGGCCGTGCTCGGGCGATTGCCTGTTTTGCCCCAACGATCTGCGCATGCCTAAAAGCTATCTGCATGCCGAGCCGGCGTGCGCCCGTGCGGAGCAAAACTGCTTCGACCCGTATCTGCAGGTGAGCGCTCGTCTGACCGCGCTTTCGCAGATGGGGCATGCGACCGACAAAATAGAGCTCATCTTGCTCGGTGGCACCTGGAGCGACTATCCGCAAGGGTACCAGACATGGTTTATGTCGGAGCTCTTTCGTGCACTCAATGATGATGCGGTGGCGGGCGTGGCGGCCAACCCCATGTTGGCGCGTCCGGGCATCAGCCGTGCCGAGGCAGGGCGCCTGCTCGATGACGCTCCCGCCGATGCCCTGCCGCCGGTGGTAACAGAGCGCCGCGAGCGCTATCGGGCTGCTGGCATTGCGACAGACGAGGCTGAGCTTGCTGCCGGCGTTGCCGACGAGCAGGGGCGTGTGGATGCTGTCGTTGGTGGCTATAACCGCGCAGTGCGTCGTCTGTACGGCCCCGGTACGCCGTGGGGCGAGGTTGCCGAGTGGCAGACGACAACGATGGAGGAGCTTGAGCGCCAGCAGCGCATCAACGAGACGGCGAAGCATCGCGTGGTGGGACTCGTTATCGAGACGCGCCCCGATGCCGTAACGCCGAAGGCCCTCACGCTCATTCGCTGCCTGGGTTGCACCAAGATCCAGATGGGCATCCAGAGCCTCGACCAGCACCTGCTCGATATCAACGAGCGTCGCATTTCGGTGGCGCAGATTGAGCGGGCGTTTTCGCTTGCGCGTCTGTTTGGCTTTAAGATCCATGCGCACTTTATGCTCAATTTGCTGGGTGCTACGCCCAAGGGGGACAAGCTCGACTACGAGTGCTTTATGACCGAGGGGGCCTTTATGCCCGACGAGGTCAAGGTCTACCCGTGTGCGCTCATCGAGGGCTCGCGTCTGGTGGGCCGCTACGAGCGCGGCGAGTGGCGCCCCTATACCGAGGAAGAGCTGCTCGATGTGTTGGCCGACGACATCGTGGTGACGCCGGCGTTCTGCCGCATTAGTCGCATGATCCGCGACTTTAGTTCCGACGACATTATGGTGGGCAACAAGAAGCCCAACCTGCGCCAGCTCGTTGAGAATCGCCTGGCTGCTCGGGGTGATGGTGCGACGGTGCGTGAGATTCGCTATCGCGAGATCAGCACGGCGGGTGCCGATCTGGACGAGTTGACCCTTGACGAGGAAGTGGCGTACGAGACGCCGGTGACGCGCGAGCGCTTTTTGCAGTGGGTGACGCCGCAGGGCAAGATCGCGGGCTTTTTGCGCCTGTCGCTTCCCGATCGCGCCTTTGTCACCACGCATGCGGACGAGTTGCCGACGACGCCGGACGAGGCGATGATTCGCGAGGTGCACGTGTATGGCATGGCGGCGCGCGTGGGCGACCAGGGACAGGCGGCGCAGCATCACGGGTTGGGGCGTTTGCTCGTAGAGCGTGCGTGCGAGATTGCCCGGGATGCGGGTTATGCGCGTATCAACGTGATTAGCGCGATTGGCACACGCGAGTACTATCGCCATCTTGGATTTTATGACCATGGCCTTTATCTGCAAAAGGAGCTCTAAATGAACAAGCCGAGTGTTTCTGCCGGCGTCGTTGCCGGCGTTGCCCTGGGAGCTGCGGCGCTGGGTGCGGCCGCCGTTGCTGTTCGCGCTGCCTGCCTGCAGGTCGCGCGAACCCGCAACGGGTTGGCACGTGTGAAACGCGTGCACGACGAGGGCGGTGACGAGGTCCGTGTGCTCGTGCAAGGTGGCGTCTACCAAAGCGCGAGTTACGTTGGCGAGCGCTGGGCGGAGCCCGTCTTTGCGTACTATCGTGCGTTCGACGATGTGTTTGAGGCCGAGGACGCAATGCGTGATGCTTACGGTCATGGTATCGACCGTATGCTCATGCTGGGCGGCGGTGGGTTTGCCTATCCCAAGTTCGCGTTGATGTCGCACGAGAGCTTGCGCATGGACGTCATTGAGTATGACGGAGAGATTACGCGCCTGGCGCGCCGCTGGTTCTACCTGGACGAGCTGGAGCGCGCGGTGGGCGACCGCTTGCGGGTGATTACCGCCGAGGCGCGTTCGTACCTGGGCGTGACGAGCGTGGGACATCGTCGCTACGACGTTATCGTGAGCGATTGCTTTGGCGGTGCCGAGCCCGTACGCGAGCTGGCGACGGTTGAGGCGTTGCGTTTGGTGCGAGGCAGCCTGAACCACGGGGGTATCTACGTTGCCAATATCGTGAGCGCAAACGAGGGGAGCGATGTGACGTTCCTGCGCGATTGCGCTGCCACGGCACTCGAGGTATTCGCCCACGCCTGGGTGGTCCCATGCGGCGATACAGAGTTCGGCGGCGAGGAAAACTACCTGCTCATCGCCAGCGACGGCGACTACGTCTTTGCCGAAGCCGTGCCCTTCGACGCTGACTTCCTCGGCACCGTTCTTCACGACAAGTAAGTCTCCCCGTCCCAAAAAGACTGGTTTTAGACGTGGTCGCGCCAGCTGCGGACGCGCTGCTTCATACCCTCGATGTCGAGCACACCTTCGGCAAAGCCCTTGCGCACGAGCTCTTCGGGAACAAACTCGTCGTAGCGATCGAAATAAGGCACCTCGCCGGGATAGACGAGCTCGATGGGATCGAAGTCCTTCTCGGCCTCGGCGGCGAGCACCTCAAAGAACGTCTCCTCGTCGGCCTTCATCTTAAACTGCATAAAGTACGGGCGCGACGGGTCGAGGCCGCGAAGGCCAAGCTCCGTGGCGCATTTAATCTTGAGCATACGTTCGAGCGCCAGAAAGGCGTAGCTGCCCAGCCAGGGGAAGAGTACCCAGGTGTCGCCGCCCAGGTTGATAAGCGGCTTGGTTCCCGCGCCCGAAATCTCGGCGGTATGACGAGCCTGTGCAAGGCGTGCCCGTGCGTTGCCCATGAGGTACGGATATGCCGCGTGCTCGTTGAGCGCCTTTCGCATGCGCTCGAGTACGTGTGTATTGATGTCACCGGGGCAATCGCCAAAGTAGGCCGGCACGCGGCCCTTGACCTGCGTGGCAAAGACGGTATGACGCTTCCAGTCCACTTCCTCGACGATCCAGCAATGCCCCGCGATGGCGATGCGCTCGCCAGGTGGTGGCGGGTTGACAATCGTGCCCAGTTCGGCCGATTCGCTGCGAACGGTGAACTCCTCGTTTTCCTGGAATACGGCGTAGAACTTAAAGTTGTTGATGATGCGCTCGCCCGCGAGACCCACAATGAGCCCACCGCCCTCGGTGACCTGGATATGGTCGATCTTGATGAGGTGGCGCAGCAACACGCGATAGTCATCGGCCGAGACGCGGTGGAAGTAGCTGAGCGTGAGCACGCGCTGGGCAAGTTCCGCCGGCGTGAGCTCTCCGGTGCTGGCAAGCGTCGACATGGTCTGGTGATAGAGCAGACTGTAGGGGAGTCGATCGAGCTCAGGCGGCTCGACCCACTTTTCCTCGCGATAGAGTTGTACGAGCGCGATGCCCTGCAGGAGCTTCCACGGAATGGTCTCGGGCATCATCGTGCGCGGCTCGGGTTCCTCCTCGCGCATGACAAACCACATCTCGGGCGGAAGATCGCGGCGCCCCGTGCGGCCCATTCGCTGCAAAAAGGAGCTGACGGTAAACGGCGCATCGATCTGAAACGCACGCTCCAGACGGCCGATATCGATGCCGAGTTCCAGCGTAGAGGTGGTGACGGTCGTCTGTGCCTGTTCCTCGTCGCGCATGAGCTCTTCTGCCGTCTCACGCAACGATGCCGAAAGATTGCCGTGATGGATGAGGAAACGGTCGGGCTCGTGCCGGCTTTCACAGTAGCTGCGCAACATGGAGCACACGGCCTCTGCCTCCTCGCGCGAGTTGGCAAAGACCAGGCACTTGCGGCCGCGGGTATGTTCAAAGATGTAGCCCATGCCGGGGTCGGCGTTGTCGGGTGCGGTGTCGGTGGGGTTGAGCAGTGCCTGTTCGGTTGCCTGCGGGATGTCGACTTCCCCTTCGGGGGCCGAGGAAGTGCGACGGTTCTTGGGGGCAGCCTTGCCCCTTGCCTGCTCGCGACGTTGACGGCGCTCCTCTTGTGTGAGCTGTCCGCTGTGACGCATGTCTTGGGCGCCGGCGGGCAGTGCCGCGGATGCCGCCGCCTCAATGCGCTCGCACGCAAGCACTTCGGCCTCTTGAGGACCCATGCTCTCGAATCCCCGCTGCTGTGCCTGGGGACCCGAGTTGTAGAAGTGCTCCATGGAGATGCGCCACACGCGGCGCGGCTCCTCAAAACGGGGGATAACGCAGTCGCGTCCCGTTCCCTGTGAGAGAAAAGCGCCCGTGCGCTCGGGGTCGCCGATGGTAGCGGAAAGGCCAATGCGACGGGGCTGCACACCTGCCATGCGCGAGAGTCGCTCGATAAGGCAGAGCGTTTGCCCGCCACGGTCGCCGCGCATGAGCGAGTGGACCTCATCGATGACCACGTAGCGCAGGTCGCAAAACATGCGCGGGATCGCCATGTGCTTATGGATCAAGAGCGCCTCGAGTGACTCGGGTGTAATCTGCAGGATGCCGCTCGGTTTTTTAATGAGCTTAGCCTTGTGCGACTGCGAGACATCGCCATGCCAGTGCCAGACAGGGATATCGGCCTCTTCGCAGAGGTCGTTGAGGCGGACGAACTGATCATTGATGAGCGCTTTGAGGGGGCCGATGTAGAGGGCGCCCACGCTCGCGGGCGGGTTCTCCCAAAACTCGGTCAGGATGGGAAAGAAGGCTGCCTCGGTTTTGCCGGAAGCTGTGGATGCCGTTAGGAGCACATTGTCTTGTGTGTTAAAGATGGCATCAGCTGTTGCAACCTGGATAGAGCGTAGGCTCTCCCAATCGTGGGAGTAGATGAAGTCTTGGATAAACGGAGCATATCGGTCAAAGGCGTTCACGGGGCCTCCTCTAAAATACGAACCTCCCAACGCGGCTGGCAATGGTTTGCTGCATTGCTGCCTCAGCGTTTGCCCAGATAAAACCTGCCAAAATAAACCTGTCCCTTATTGGCAGGTTAGATGGTGAATTCGGCGAAGTTGCGGTCGCCGCCTGCAGTGCCGGTGTCGTCTGTTGCGGCTGCTGGCGCCAGCGCGTCGCCGCCAACGCTTTGCAGCAGCTCGGCCACATTTGCATCGGGGTTCTGACACAGGATATCGAGCAGCTCGATAAAGTCACGGATGACCTCACGCGGCGTCAGGTGCGTATCGGCTCCCACGCGGCCGAACTCAATCTTGAGAAAGTCCACCAAGTCGTTCTCGGTAAGCGTGGGCGTCCAGCCAAAGTAGCCGGCATGGATCTGCATGAGTTTTTCGATGAGCACCAGCAGCTCCTCATAGGTGAGTGGCTGCAGGCGGATGATGGGCGCGAGCATGTCCTTAAGGTCCTCGCGTGCAAAGCGGCCCTGAGCGAGTCGGCTGCGTAGGGCCTCGTAGGAGAACACGCCGCGGCGGCGGTCTTCGATGGAGGTTGGCGTGCCGCCCATGATCATGCCCAGGTACTGCGCCTTGCCCTGGAGCGTGTCGTTGTACATGGTCAGGATCTTCTCGTAGTTGTATTGGCGTGTGATGGCGTTGGGAATCTTATACAGATTCACGAGCTCGTCGATGAGCACCAGCATGCCCTTGTAGCCGCTGCAGACCAAAAAGCGCGCAATGAGCTTAACGTAGTCGTACCAGTCGTCATCGCTGATGATGGTCGAGGAGCCCAGCTCGGCGCGTGCCTCACTCTTGGTGCGGTACTCGCCGCGAATCCATTTGGTCACGCGGCTCATAGCTTCTTCGTCGCCCTCGGATACGGCCGCGCGGTAGCGGCGGAGCATGCGGGCGAAGTCGAAGCCGTGGACCATTTCCTCGAGCGGGGCCAGTTGGGCATTGACGGCAGACTCGTCGGCATCGGCACACGAGGCGACCCAGCGATCCAGGATAAGGTTGAGCGCACCGCCCTCGGGGCGCGTCTTGGTCGATATGTTGCGGATGAGCTCGCGGTAGGTGGCAAGGCCCTGTCCCTGGCCGCCCTGTAGGCGGCGCTCAGGGGATAGGTCGGCATCGGCGACGACGAATCCCTCGCCCATGGCGTGCGTGCGGATGGTCTGGAGCAAAAAGCTCTTGCCGGCGCCGTAACGACCGACCAGAAAGCGGAAGCTCGCGCCGCCGTCGGCGATGAGACTCAGATCGGTGAGCAGGGCGCGGATTTCGACCTCGCGCCCTACGGTGATGTAAGGAAGGCCGATGCGCGGGACAACGCCGCCCTTGAGCGAGTTGAGAATGACGGCGGCGACGCGCTTGGGCACACGGGGTGCTGCGGATGCGGTATCACTCATGGTCTAGGTATCCTCTCACGTCTGCTTCGTAGTCCTCGATAATCTGCGGTCCTGCCGCTCCAAACTCGATAACGGTGTCACCCACCAGGTCAAAGAGCGCTTCGTTGATGCTATCGACGAGCATGTCCTCACTCTTGCCCGACCGTGCCACCGCCAATGTGGCCTGCGCCGTGTTCCGCTCGAGGAGCGCGCGAAGGAAGGCATCTGCGGCGGGCGCGAGTTTGTTCGCAGCTTCGGCAGACGCGGGCGTTACGGGCGCGGGCACAGACACGAGGAGCGGTGCCACGACGCCAAACTCTTCGGTGGAGACAGTCGGCTCGTCGGGTTCGTCTTGCCGTGTGACCATCTCGCCAGGTCCGGCGGTCATGCTGGGCGCAGACTCGGTGTTCGGTTGCTCGATAAGCGTCGCCTCGGCTTCCATAGGCACATCATCCTCGCGCTCCTCATCAATCAAAAGCGCTTCACGCGTTTGCGCGGCGGCGCTCCGAATGTGCCCCAGCTGACTCAAATCGATATCGATCTTGACAGGCTGGTGCGCGGCGTCCCACGAAAGCCATGCCACGATCTCGTCATCGATGATCTTGGCCAGATATTTGGGGACCTTCTCCTCCTTTAGAGGATGGGTGGGGTCTAGGGCCAGGCGCAGGCGTTGGTCGCAGGCGCGCATCATCTCACCGAGCTTGCTACTTTTTTGTCTGCTGCCGTGGATGCGCATGCATTCCCAAAAGCCATTTTGACAACGGTAAATATGGATGGGGTCCAGACGGTATTCGCAATCCTCGTGGCGATTAGGCGAAAAGAAC
>CABRZC010000052.1 GCA_902475375.1 uncultured Collinsella sp.
TTTTTCTGGGACGGGGATTAAAAAATCATTGCGTACCTAATGATTTTTTAATCCCGTCCCAGAAAAATCATCCCCGGGGCAACTGGGGCTAGGCCTTCTTTGCAGGCTTTTTCTTTTTGCTCGGCATCGAGACCTTAATGCCCTGGGCGGACTTGGTCACCTGCGAACGTTTGGTGCCCGCACCTTTCTTTTTCTTGGGCTGGGCCTTTTCCACACCCTCGAGCGCGCGAACCTCGGCCTCGCGAGCGGTGCGCTCCTCACGGCGCTGCGCCATATCGGCGGCGACGCGCTTGGCAAAACGCTGGGCCGTCGAGCCCGTCGAGCTCACCTTGCCGCCACCGCGACCCAGACGGACGCGAACGCCACGGCCAAAGCCAGTGGCAGCATGGCGACGGCGCGGCTTAAGCGAATCCATCATCGTGGCGAGCTTAAAGAACACCGTGCAGGTAAAGACGACGATCGCCAGCAAGATAACGGCCTCGCCCATCGACAGGTTGGCGATGGACAGCAGCTGCGGGAATCCGATAACACCCGCCAGGATGCCGACGACGACAAACACAAAAAGCACCACACGCAAGGGCGTAAGCGGCTGCGAGATACGCCAGATCAGACTCACGCTCGCCGCACACGACGTAAGCAGGCACATGGTCGAAAGCGTGAGCTGGTTAAAGCCAAACACGCGCGCTACAAAGATATCGAGCGCCGCAGCCATAATAACCGCCAGTGAAGCCGGCAACGCACGCTTGAGCACGTTGGTCAAGAATGACCCCTTCACGCGGGCGTTGTTGGGCTCCAAACCCAGCACAAAGCCCGGCGCGCCGATGCAGAAGAAGTTGATGAGTGTCATCTGAATCGGCTCGAAGGGATACGGCGGAAACGCGATGCACAGCGCCGCCAAGCCCATCGAGAACAGCGTCTTGGTCAGAAACAGCGCCGCAGAGCGCTGCAAGTTGTTGATGGAGCGACGGCCCTCGGCCACCACGGCGGGCATCGAGGCAAAATCATTGTCGACCAGCACGATCTCGGCCACGTTGCGCGCGGCATCGGAGCCGGCGGCCATGGTCACGGAGCAGTCTGCCTCCTTGAGCGCCAGCACGTCGTTGACGCCGTCGCCCGTCATGGCAACGGTATGGTCGCGACGCTTGAGCGCCTGCACGAGCTCGCGCTTCTGTTGCGGGGTCACGCGACCAAAGACGTGATAGCGGTCCACCGCCGCATCAATCTTGGACGGCGTATCAAGCGTCGTGGCGTCGACGTAGGCATCGGCCCCCGGAACGCCCACCACGCGCGCGATCGACGACACCGTGCGCGGGTCGTCGCCGCTGATAACGTTGAGGGTCACGCCCTGCTCGTTAAAGTAGCCGATGGTCTCGGCGGCCGAAGTGCGAATCTCATCGCGAATGGTCACAAAGCCCACGGGCTCGGCCTCGCCCGCCATATCGCCGTCGGGCGTAAAGCCGTCCACACGGGCCACCACAAGCACGCGGCAGGTGTCGGCGAGCTCGGCCACACGGTTCTCGACCTGCGCAAAGGCGCGCTCCGAAAGCACAAATTGCGCTGCGCCCATCACATAAGAGCCCTGCGCAAACGAGGCGCCGCTCCACTTTTTGGACGAAGAGAACGGAATGACCGCCAGCGGCTCGGACACCTCGACCGGGCGGTCAGCGTAATAGTTGAGCAGCGCCTGACAGGTCTCGTTGGCGTCTGCCGAGGTGGCACGCGCCACGTTGGCGAGCGCAAAATCGAGGACCGTGGTCTCGACGGGGACAGATGCCTCGCTCTCTCCCGCGCCCATGCCAGCGCCCTCGATCGGCAACGGATAGGTGCCCTCGACCTCCATGCGACCCGACGTAATGGTGCCCGTCTTGTCCAGGCACAGCACGTCGACGCGCGCGAGCGTCTCGATACAGTAGAGCTGCTGCGCGAGTACCTTGCGGCGCGCCAGACGCACCGTGGCGATGGCAAGCACCGACGAAGTCAGCAGCACCAGGCCCTGCGGAATCATGCCCAAAAGAGCGCCCACCGTAGACAGCAGCGCCGACGAAGGCACGCGACCGGCAAGCAGCTCGGAAAAACACCACGAAAGCGCGCTATCGCCCGGCGTACCGGCGGCATCCCACAGCTCGCTCACGCTCGAGGCAAAGAGCGCCAGGCCGAGCGGAATCATAATGAGGCTCGCAAAGCGCACGATGGCGTTGAGCGCATTCATGATCTCGGAATTGACCTTTTTGACGTACTTGGCCTCGTTGTTGATCTTGGCCACGTAGTTGTCGGCGCCAACATGGATCACGCGGGCGCGCAGCAGGCCCGAGTCGATAAAGCTGCCGCTCATGAGCTCGGAGCCGGGCTGCTTTTTGATGAGATCGCTCTCGCCCGTCAGCAGGCTCTCGTTCACGAGTGCCTCACCCGAAACCACCACGGCGTCGGCCGGAATCTGGTCACCGCGCCCCAGGCGAATGATATCGTCGAGCACGATCTGGTCCAGGTCGAGCTCCACCTCGGCGCCATCGCGCACCGCGATGGCCTTCTTAGAGGTGAGCAGCGTGAGCTTGTCGACCATCCGCTTGGAACGCATGGACTGAATGACGCCAATTGCCGTGTTCAAGAACACCACGAACAGGAACGTCAGGTTTTTAAACGAACCGGTCAGCAACACCAAAATCGCCAAGACCACGTTGATCAAGTTGAACAGCGTGCAGAGGTTCTCGATGATGAGCTCTTTGACCGACTTGGTCTTGAGCTCCATGTTGCGGTTGATCTTACCGGCGGCGATGCGCTCCTCGACCTCGGCGGTCGAGAGTCCGCGCTCGATATCCGTTGCTGCCATACCACGTCCCATCACGTCGCATCGGTATAAGAAAAACCGCCCGGACCATGCGAGGTTCGGACGGTCTTACGTTCGATGGTGCCCCATGTTGGATTCGAACCAACGGCCTTCTGCTCCGGAGGCAGACGCTCTAATCCCCTGAGCTAATAGGGCAACGTTTGGCATTATACCCAAGTGCACCACGGGCTATCAAAATAAAAGAAAAAGCTTTGCAATTCCGAGGAAGACGCGGCGCAACGGCCCACTTTAGAAGGCAAAAGCGAGTCAGATAGTATAAACTCTCATGCACCATATATACACGGCTCGCGATGCGGGCCGTTTTTGCAAGGGTTATCCATCGAGGTGAGAGGCACACCATGATTGCAATTTTAAAGCAGAGCGCCAGCGACGAGGCCGTCAGCCATATCGTCAGCTGGATTGAGAAAAAGGGTCTGAAGACCGATGTCTCGCGCGGCGAGAATGAGACGATCATCGGCCTGGTGGGCGATACGACCAAGATCGACCCGTTCCTGCTCGAGTCTATGGACGTCGTCGAG
Organism: uncultured Collinsella sp.; assembly: GCA_902475375.1. Lineage (GTDB taxonomy): Bacteria > Actinomycetota > Coriobacteriia > Coriobacteriales > Coriobacteriaceae > Collinsella. Next base: position 3,364 of record CABRZC010000052.1, read on the forward strand.
CGCGTACAGCGCGTCTCCGAGCCGTTCAAGCGCGCCAACCGCAAGTTCCACCCCGAGGACTCCGTCATCGACTGCGGCCACGGCGTACATGTAGGCGGCGATCAGTTCCAGGTCATCGCCGGCCCCTGCTCCGTCGAGGGCGAGAACCTCATCCGCATCGCCCGCCGCGTGAAGGCCGCCGGCGCCACGATGCTGCGCGGCGGCGCCTACAAGCCCCGCACCTCCCCCTACGCCTACCAGGGCATGGGCCCCGCCGGCCTCGACCTGCTGTGCGAGGCGTCTGCCGAGCTCGACATGCCGATCGTCACCGAGATCATGGACCCACGCGACGTGCAGGTCTTCCTGGACAAGAAGATCGACGTCATGCAGATCGGCGCCCGCAACGCCCAGAACTTCCCTCTGCTCAAAGAGGTCGGCAAGACCAAGACCCCGGTCCTGCTCAAGCGCGGTATGTCCGGCACGATCGACGAGCTGCTCATGGCCGCCGAGTACATCATGAGCGAGGGCAACGACAACGTCATCCTGTGCGAGCGCGGCATCCGCACCTTCGAGACCCGCACCCGCAACACCTTCGACCTCAACGCCGTGCCGGTGCTGCACCACCTGTCGCACCTGCCCGTCGTCGCCGACCCCAGCCACGCCACCGGTTACACCCGCTACGTTGAGCCCATGGCGCTCGCCGCGACCGCCTGCGGTGCCAACGGCCTAGAGATCGAGGTCCACGACGAGCCGAGCCGCGCCTGGTCCGACGGCGCCCAGGCCCTCACCCCCGATCAGTTCGACGACACCATGCGCCGCATCCGAGCCATCCGCGAGGTCGTCTGCCAAGAGACCATGGAGTAACCCATGGGTACGGTGAGAAACGCGCGCGTTAACCAGGGCGGCCCCAAGTGCGCCGGCATCGTGGGCCTGGGCCTCATCGGCGGCAGCTTTGCCCGCGGCTATGCGCAGGCGGGCGTCCGCGTGCTGGCCTGGGACCCCGATGACGATGTCATGACTGCCGCCAGCATGGGCACCGTTGCCGGAGAACTCAACGGCGAGACACTCGGCGAATGCGACATCATCGTCCTGGCTTGCTACCCCGAGGCCTGCATCGAGTGGCTCGAGGCGCATGCCCAGGCGCTCGCCGACGCCACCGACACCGACGCCATCATGGGTCCCGTGGTGATCGACACGGTGGGCGTCAAGGGCATCGTGTGCGAACGCGCCTTTGAGCTTGCCCGCGAGCACGGCTTTTACTTTGTGGGCGCGCACCCCATGGCGGGCACGCAGTACTCGGGCTATGCGCACTCCTGCGCCGACCTGTTCCAGGGCGCGCCGCTCGTGCTCGTGCCGCCCGCGGTGGACGACGCGCTCAAGCTGGAGCTTTTGGGCCAGGTGCGCGAGATGGTGCGCCCCTTGGGCTTTGGCAAGTTCAGCGTGACCAGCGCCGCCGAGCACGACCGCGTCATCGCCTTCACGAGCCAGCTTGCGCACGTGGTATCCAACGCCTACGTCAAAAGCCCCACTGCCCAGGTCCACCACGGCTTTTCGGCCGGTAGCTACCGCGATCTCACCCGCGTGGCGCACCTCAACCCGCAAATGTGGTCCGAGCTCATGATCGACGACGCCGACGCGCTCGCCTTCGAGATCGACCATCTGATCGAGTCGCTTGGCGCCTACAGCCGTGCACTCAAGGACAGCGACCAGCGCTATCTGGAGAATCTCCTCGCCGAGGGCGACCGCATTAAGCGCGCGCTCGACGACGAGGCCTCCCACTAGACCACCTATCACGCCAGGTCGAAAGGACCGAAGCTTATGGCGATTACCATCGATATCGACACCGCACGCCCCTACCAGGTGCATGTTGGCACGTTTTTGCTGGAGCAGGCGGGACCGCTCGTGCGCGCCACTGCCGGCGGCACCAAGGCCGTCATCGTGACGGACACCAACGTGGGCCCGCTCTACCAAATGCCAGTTAAGCAGAGTCTGGAGGCATCAGGCTACGAGGTGAGCATCTGCACCTTCGAGGCCGGCGAGGCCCATAAGCGCGCCGAGACCTATGTTGCCATTTTGGAGTTTGTGGCCGAGCACGAGCTTTCACGCTCCGACGTGATCGTGGCACTCGGCGGCGGTGTCGTGGGCGACGTGGCGGGCTTTGTGGCCGCCACCTACATGCGCGGCTGCAAGTTTGTGCAGATCCCCACGAGCCTACTCGCCATGGTTGATTCGTCGGTGGGCGGCAAGACCGCCATCGACCTGGCTGCCGGTAAGAACTTGGCCGGCGCCTTTTGGCAGCCGAGCGTGGTTATCGCCGACGTGGGGTGCCTGGCCACCCTCACGCCCGAGCAGTTCGCCGACGGATGCGGCGAGGTCGTCAAGCACGCCGTGATCGCCGATCCGGAACTCTTCGCCGAGCTCGAGAAAACCCCGCTCACGCTGGAGTTTCTCAACCGCAATGTCGCCCGCGTGGCGCTCATCATCGCCCGCAATATCGACATCAAGCGCGCCGTGGTCGTTGCCGACGAGCGCGAAACCAACCAGCGCAAGCTCCTCAACTTTGGACACAGCGCCGGGCACGCCGTCGAAGCCTGCGAGCACTTTGAGCTCGGACACGGCAACTGCGTGTCGATCGGCATGGGCATCATCACGCGTGCCGCGGCCCTTCACGGCGTTTGCGACGCTGCACTGCCCGGTCGTATTGAGGAGCTCTGCGCCCGACACGGCCTCAAGACTCGCTGCGATCTAGATGCCGACGCCGTCTTTGCCGAGGCGCTCCACGACAAGAAGCGCGCGGGCGACACCATCGACCTGGTGATTCCGCACGGCATTGGCCGCTGCAGCATCGACCGCACGCCGCTTTCCACTTTCCACGAACTCATTGCCGAGGGCCTCGGCCAGAAGGGAGACGCATCCGCATGCTAGCCCGCATCACCCCGTCCCCACTCAAGGGCACCGTTCCCGCCATCGCGTCCAAATCGATGGCGCATCGCCTGATCATCTGCGCGGCGCTTGCCAACGGCGAGACACACGTCACCTGCAACACCACCTGCGCCGACATCGAGGCTACGGTGCGTTGCCTCACGGCGCTCGGCGCCCGCATCGAGACCGTCAAGGACGGCTTCCAGGTCCACCCCACCATGAAGAGCGTTGAGTTTGGGCTGCTCAAGGCCCTTGCCGGCGGCACGCTCGACTGCGGTGAAAGTGGCTCCACGCTGCGCTTTATGCTACCTGTCGCCTGCGCGCTGGGTGCGGATGCCACCTTCGTGGGCCAGGGCCGCCTTGGCGCCCGCCCGCTCTCCCCGCTCTCGGACGAGATCATCGCCGCCGGCTGCGACCTACAGGGTCTGGGCGGTTTTCCGCTCAAGACGAGCGGACGCATGCGCCCGGGCACCTTTGTGCTGCCGGGCAACGTGAGCTCGCAGTACATCTCGGGCCTGCTGCTGGCGGCCCCGCTGCTGGCCCAGCCCTCCTGCGTGCAGGTGACCGGCCTTATCGAGAGCCGCCCCTACATCAACCTGACGATCCAGGCCATGAAGGCCTTCGGCGTCGAGGTCAACGTCGAGCGCATCCCCGCCAAGGACGGCCTGCCCGAGATCACGAACTTCCGCGTGAGCAGCGGCTCGTACCGCACGCCCGGCAGCGTAGCCGTCGAGGGCGACTGGTCCAACGCCGCCTTTTGGCTGTGCGCCGGCGCCATCGGCACCGACCCCATCACCGTCGAGGGTGTGTCCCTGAGCTCCGCACAGGGCGACCGCAACGTTCTTGCCGCGCTTTCGCGCTTTGGCGCCCGCATCGTGCGTTCCACCAACGCCGCCACCGTGCAGTCCGACAAGCTCGCCGGCTTTGAGATGAGCGCCCACGACATTCCGGACTTGGTACCCGTTATCTCGGCCGTGGCCTCGCTGGCTCAGGGCCGCACGTTCATCCGCGACTGTGCGCGCCTGCGCATCAAGGAATCTGACCGTCTGGTCACCACCACCCGCGAGCTTACCGCGCTGGGCGCACAGGTGCGCATCGCCGGTGACGACCTCATCATCAAGGGCGTCGATGCCCTTACCGGCGGCGAGGTCGATTCGCACAACGACCACCGCATCGCCATGATGGCAGCCATCGCCGCAAGTCGCGCCACCGGCGAGGTCGTGATCCACGGCGCCGAGGCCGTCAACAAGTCCTATCCCGATTTCTTCGACCACTACCGCCTGTTGGGCGGCAAGGTCACGCTCGAGGAGGAATAGCATGTCCTCGACCTTTGGCAACGTTTTGCATCTGAGCATTTTCGGCCAATCACACTCCCCCGCCATCGGCTGCTCGCTCGATGGCATCCCGGCGGGCATCGCTGTGGACCAGGAGCAGCTGCAGGCCTTTTTGGATCGTCGCGCCCCCGGTCGCGACGAGACCGCGACCAAACGCCGCGAGGCCGACGCCGCCCACATCATCGCCGGTGTGGTCGATGGACATACCACCGGCGCGCCCATCGCCGCGATTATCGAGAACACCAACACGCGCTCCAAGGATTACTCCGAGCTGCGCCGCAAGCCCCGTCCGGGACATGCCGATTACCCGGCGCGTGTGAAGTATCACAACATGCACGATGTAGCTGGTGGCGGGCATTTCTCCGGCCGCCTAACAGCACCCCTGTGCATCGCCGGCGGCATTGCGCTGCAGGCACTCGAGGCCCGCGGCATTCAGGTCATGGCGCACGTCGCGCAGATCGGCGGCATCTCCGACCTGCCGATGGACGATATGGTCTATCGCGAGGCCGACCGCAAGGCGATCCTTACGAACGATCTGCCGTGCATTGACGCCGCCGCAGCCGGCCGCATGCGCGAGGAGATCCTAGCCGCGCGCGACGAACTCGACAGCATCGGCGGCATCGTGGAGTGCGGCATTTACGGGCTTCCCGCGGGCATCGGCGACCCCATGTTCGATGGCATCGAGAACCGCATCGCTCAAATCGCGTTCGGGATTCCCGCCGTAAAGGGCATGGAGTTTGGCATGGGCTTTGCCGTGGCCGCCATGCGCGGCAGCGAGAACAACGATCCGTATCGCATCGATGCCGAGACCGGCGAGATCGAGGTCGAGTCCAATAACGCCGGCGGCATCCTGGGCGGTATTTCGACCGGAGCGCCCGTCATGTGGCGCATGGCCGTAAAGCCGACGCCCTCGATTGGCCGCGAGCAGCAAACGGTGGACATGGACGCTATGGAAAATGCCGAGCTCTCGGTCCACGGCCGCCACGATCCCTGCATCGTCCCGCGCGCCGTCCCCGTAGCCGAAGCAGCCGCCGCCCTCGCCATCTGGGACGCTCTCCTCGAGGACGCAGGCCAGCGCTAGCCCACCCTGGGGTAGTTAATTTGGGACGGGGCTTTTTTAGCTACCCCATGTGCCAGTTGATATTTGCCCTGGCACCCATCGATTCGTTGACAGCCAAAGGGTAGCTAAAAAAGCCCCGTCCCAAATTAACTACCCCAGGCAACGATTCACGAAAGGGGTCCCTATGGACCTTGCTGACATCCGCCAGGCCATCGATGGCATCGACACCACGCTCCTCAACAGCTTTGTCGAGCGCATGGACATTGCCACCGAGGTCGCCAAGTCAAAAATCGAGATGGGCAAGGCCGTCTTCGACCCCGCCCGCGAGCGCTCCAAGCTCAACAACCTCGCCAGCCGCGCGCCCGAGCGCTACGAGGCGCAGACCATCACCCTGTTCCGTCTCCTCATGAGCATGAGCAAGGCCGAGCAGCAGCGATACATCAACGAGCTCAAAGGCATCACGGTGTCGCAAAAGGCCCATGCCACGGCCGCAGCCTTTGACACACCCTTCCCCCAGACGGCCACCGTCGCCTGCCAGGGCGTCGAAGGCGCCTACAGCCAGATCGCCGCGTGCAAGCTCTTCGACGTGCCCGATATTGCGTTCTTCGAGACCTTCGAGGGCGTCATGCGCGCCGTACGCGACGGGTTCTGCGAGTTTGGCGTGCTGCCCATCGAGAACTCCACCGCCGGCTCGGTCAACGCCGTCTACGACCTGCTCGCCCAGTTCGACTTCCACATCGTGCGCTCGCTGCGCCTCAAGATCGACCACAACTTGCTCGTCAAGCCCGGCACCAAGCTCGCGAACATACGCGAGGTCTACAGCCACGGTCAGGCCATCGCGCAGTGCGTCGGCTTTATCGAGGCCCACGGCCTGCACGCCACCAAGTACCCCAACACGGCTATGTCGGCCGAGATGGTCGCCAAATCCGACCGCACCGACGTCGCCGCCATCGCCTCGCGCAGCTGTGCGGCGCTCTACGGTCTGGAGGTGCTGGAGCCCAACATTCAGGACTCGGACAACAACTACACGCGCTTCGTTGTCATCAGCCGCGAGCCGCGCGTCTACCCCGGCGCCAACCGCACCTCGCTCATGATCACCACGGCCAACGAGCCGGGCGCGCTCTATCGCGTACTCGAGCGCTTCTACGCGCTCAATATCAACCTCATCAAGCTCGAGAGCCGCCCCATCCCCGGCCGCGACTTTGAGTTTATGTTCTACTTTGACCTGGACTGCCCCTTTGGCAGCAAGGCCCTCGACGACCTGCTCGATTCCATCGACGACGTTTGTGAGAGCTTCACCTACTTTGGCAGCTACACGGAGGTGCTCTAGATGACCGATACCGCCGCAACCCGCCCCTACGGCGTGCTGGGCCGCGTGCTGGGCCACAGCTACACCCCGACCATCTACAAGGAGCTCGCGGGGCTTGAGTACGTGCGTTTTGAGCGCGAGCCCGAGGACCTCGCGGCCTTTATGACGGGCGACGAGTGGGAGGGCACCAACGTGACCATTCCCTACAAGCGCGCCGTCATGGAGTACCTGGACGAGCTGAGCCCGCTCGCCGAGCGCATGGGCAACGTCAACACCATCACACGCCTGCCCGATGGCCGCCTGCGCGGCGACAACACCGACTACTTTGGTTTTCAGTGCCTGGTCGAGGAGCTGGGGGTTGAGGTCGCCGGCAAGAAGGCTCTCGTGCTCGGAGCCACCGGCGGTGCGGGCACTACGGCCAGTATGGTGCTCGGCGATCTGGGCGCCACAGTCGTGCCCGTGGGCCGCACGAGCGAGGTCAACTACGGCAACATCGCACAGCAGTCCGACGCCGCCCTGCTCGTCAACTGCACGCCTGTCGGCATGTTCCCCCACTGCCCCGACGCGCCTTGCACACTCGAAGGGCTCGATGCGCTCGAAGGCGTTATCGACATTGTCTACAACCCCGCCCGCACGGGCCTGATGCTCGAGGCCGAGCGCCGCGGCACCCCCTGCATCGGTGGTCTGCTCATGCTTGTGGCACAGGCGGCACAGGCCGTTGAGCGCTATACCGGCCAGGTCACCCCGCGCAAGCGCATCTTGGACGTAACGGAGCGCCTGTCCCGCCGCGAACAAAACATCGCGCTGATCGGCATGCCGGGTTCGGGTAAGACCCGCGTGGGTGAGCAGATTGCCCTGCTCACAGGTCGCGAGCACATCGATCTGGACCGCGCCCTCGAGGAGCGCCTGGGCATGCCCTGTGCCGACTATATTGTCGAACACGGCGAGGCCGCCTTCCGCGAGCAGGAGACGGCGGCGTTGTCCGACATCTCCAAGCGCAGCGGCCTGGTGCTCTCCACCGGCGGCGGCGTGGTCACGCGTGACGAGAACTACCCGCTGCTGCACCAAAACAGCCAGATCGTAATGCTCAACCGCAAGCTCGAAGAGCTCGCCCACAAGGGCCGTCCCATCACCGCTCGCGACGGTATCGACAAGCTGGCCGAGCAGCGCATGCCGCGTTACCGCGCCTGGGCCGACTACATCATCGACTCACGCGACTGCGCCGTCAACACCGCGCAAGCCCTCCTCGACACCCTCCCACCCGCTCTCTAATCAAAACCACCACAAAGGGGACAGGCACCTTTGTGGTGGTTTTTCGTTCCGCCTCACCGCCCGCCCAACCGCAAAGGAAGCAACCATGAAAGCACTCGTCATCAACGGCCCCAACCTCAACATGCTCGGCATTCGCGAGCCGGGCATCTACGGCAGTGACAACTACGACCACCTGGTCCAGATCTGCCAGGAGGCAGGCGCTGCACAGGGTTTTGACGAGGTCGAGGTCTTCCAGTCCAACCACGAGGGCAGCATCGTCGACAAGATCCAGGAGGCTTACGGCAAGGTCGACGGCATTGTCATCAACCCGGCTGCCTACACGCACACGAGCGTGGCCATCCTCGACGCCCTCAAGGCCGTCGCCATCCCTGCCGTCGAAGTCCACATCAGCGCCATAGAGACGCGCGAGGACTTCCGCCAGGTGAGCTATGCGCGCCTAGCCTGCTTCGCCACCATCACCGGCGAGGGCCTCCAGGGTTACGCTCACGCGCTGGAGCTGCTGAAAGTGCATCTGCTACACTAATCTTTGAGACAAATGAGCCAGTGGCGTTTGCCCTGAATCATTTGTAACTGTTCGATTGACATACAAAGGAGCATATCCATGTCCCAGTACGATTACCTTGTCGTCGGTGCCGGCCTTTCGGGTGCCGTCTTTGCCAATGCCGCCAAGCGCGCCGGCAAGTCGGTCCTGGTCATCGACCGCCGCGACCACATCGCCGGCAACATCTACACCGAGGACGTCGAGGGCATCCAGGTCCACCGCTACGGCGCGCACATCTTCCACACCTCCATGAAGGACGTCTGGGACTACGTCAACCGCTTCGCCGAGTTCAACAACTACGTCAACTCGCCGGTTGCCAACTTCCACGGCAACATGTACAACATGCCTTTCAACATGAACACCTTCGCCAAGATGTGGCCGGGCGTCGTCACGCCGGCCGATGCCAAGGCCAAAATCGCCGAGCAGGTGGCTGCCGAGAACATCGGCGAGCCGCAGAACCTGGAGGAGCAGGCGCTGTCGCTCGTCGGCCGCGACATCTTCGAGACGCTCGTGAAGGGCTACACCGAGAAGCAGTGGGGCCGTGATTGCAAGGACCTGCCCGCGAGCATCATCAAGCGCCTCCCCTGCCGCTTTACCTACGACAACAACTACTTCAACGACCGCTACCAGGGCATCCCCATGGGCGGCTACACCAAGATGGTCGCCAACATGCTCGAGGGCATCGAGGTGCGCTGCGGCGTGGAGTACAAGGAGCTGATCGCCGCCGAGCCCGATATCGCCGCCAAGACGATCTACTGCGGCCCCATCGACGCGTTCTACGACTTTAAGCTGGGCACGCTCGAGTACCGCAGCCTGCGCTTTGAGACCGAGACGCTCGACGAGCAGGACCACCAGGGCGTGGCCGTGGTCAACTATACCGAGCGCGAGATCCCCTATACCCGCATTATCGAGCACAAGCACTTTGAGTTCGGCACGCAGGACAAGACCGTCATCACGCGCGAGTACCCGGCGGACTGGAAGCCCGGCGACGAGCCCTACTACCCCATCAACGACGCCAAGAACGAAGCCCTCTACAAGCAGTACGAGGAGCTGGCGGCGCAGGAGGGCGACGTGATCTTCGCCGGCCGTCTGGGCGGCTACAAGTACTACGATATGGACAAGGCTATCGCCGCCGCCTTCGAGCTCGTCCGCAACGAGCTTGGCGTGGAGCCGGCTGAGGCGTAGAGACAAAGGCGCATTAGCGAGCCACCATAATCAAACAGAATGCCCGGTGCAGCGCGAATGCCGCACCGGGCATTCTGTTTGTGACGATAAAAGCGCGCCACAGTCCAAATTAACAAATAGGGCCGCAAGTCATCCCCATGTCTTACGGCCACAATTTAACAATACCATGGCAGAGCGTCGACAAAAGCAAAGACCCGGCATTATTACCGGGTCTCTAAAACTCATATGGTGCTCCATGGCGGATTCGAACCGTCGACCTTGGGATTAGAAGTCCCCTGCTCTATCCAACTGAGCTAATGGAGCATAATAGCCGCACGTCCAAGCGGGTACAAGTTCACACGGCTAATAAATTATAACCTACTTGAACTGGTCGTGGTACGCCTTGCAGACCTCATCCACGGGACCATCCATGCGCAGATCGCCTTTCTCGATCCAAACAGCACGCTGGCAAATGCGCTCAACCTGCTCCATGGAGTGAGAAACGAATAAGACCGTGACGTCACCACTCTCGATAAAGTGCTGAATGCGACGCTCGCACTTCTGCTGGAAAAAGACATCGCCAACAGAAAGCGTCTCATCGACGATTAGGATATCGGGCTCGGTAATCGTGGCGATAGCAAAGGCAATGCGCGCAACCATACCCGAAGAGAAGTTCTTCAAGGGCATGTCAACGAAGTCTTTAAGCTCAGCGAACTCAATGATCTCGTCAAAACTAGCGTCGATAAACTCCTTGGTGTATCCGAGCAGCGCACCGTTAAGGTAAATATTCTCTCGAGCGGTAAGCTCGGGATCGAAACCAGCGCCAAGCTCAATCAGCGGCGCAATATTGCCATGGACCTTAACCTCGCCTTCGCTGGGCTCCAAAACGCCAGCGATGATCTTGAGCATCGTGGACTTACCGGAACCGTTAGTACCAACAAGGCCTACGACCTCGCCACGGTGCACATCGAACGAAATATGTTTAAGCGCACGGAACTCCTCAAAGAACAGCTCGTGCTTTGCAAGCTTAA
>CABRZC010000053.1 GCA_902475375.1 uncultured Collinsella sp.
GTGGTCGGCTGGAGCCATTTTGTCGTAGTAAACCGGCCCTCTTTTTAATACAGAAGTTCAACCAAGATGAGGGCGCCTGGTAGGGGCGCCCTCATCTTGCGTTGGATTAAGTTTTAATCGTCCGGATTAGTGGCGCTTGCGGGTGGCCGTTGCCTTACGGACGGAGGTCTTCTTGGTCGGTGCCTTTTCCTCAGCCTGAGCGGCGGGGGAGACCGGGGTATCCTTTGCGGGCTCGGCCTTTGCCGTAGCCTTCGGAGCGGTCTTGACCTCAGCGGCCTTTACTGCGGTCTTGTCCTCGTCCTTAGCCTCTGCCTTGGGAGCAGCAGCCTTGGTCGTGGCCTTTTTGACCGTCGTCGTAGCGCGCTTGCGCGTGGTGGTTTTGGCGGCCGGCTTTGCCTCGACAGCTACCTTGGCCTTGGGCTCGGAGGGCGCCTCCTCGACCTTGACGGCGGGCTTTGCAGCGGCCTTCGGGGTCGTCTTCGCGGCGGCTTTCGTCGTAGCAGCCTTGGTCGTCGTCGACTTCGCAGCCGTGGCCTTCTTAGCGGTCGTGGTCTTGGTCGTGGTCGTCTTCTTGGCAGCGGTCTTGGCCGGAGCCTTTGCCGCGGGCTCGGCCTTTACCTCGGGAGCGACCTCGGCCTCGGCGGCCTTTTTGGCAGCGGCGGTCGTACGCTTGCGCGTAGTCGATGCCTTGGCAGTAGTTGCCTTAGCGGCGCTAGTCTTGCTAGCAGCGGCCTTCGTGGTCGTGGCCTTCTTAGCCGTCGTCTTGCGGACCGTCGTCTTCTTGGCGGCAGGCTTCGCGTCGGGCTTAACTTCGGCCTTGGCCGCCGGCTTCTCCTCGGCCTTGGGCTCCTCAGCGGCAGCGGGCTCATCGACAGCTGCAACATCAGTCACACCCGCCGGCCTCTCAATCTCCGGGTGCATAAAGAAGTACAGGTCCAGATACTTGTCGGCCGAGCGCGTCCAGCTAAAGTCCTGGCTCATGGCCTGCGTGACCAGCTGGTTCCAAGCGTCGCGGTTATCCCAGAACAGGCGCGCCGCGCGGAAGACCGCGTCGCCCATCTCGTCGCCATTAAAGTTGCTAAACGAGAAGCCCGTACCCTCGCCGGTAAACTCGTTATACGGGATAACGGTGTCCTTCAAGCCACCGGTCTCGCGCACGATTGGCAGGGTGCCGTAGCGCATGGCGATGATCTGCGACAGACCGCAGGGCTCAAACTTCGAAGGCATCAGGAACATGTCGGCGGCGGCGTACATACGCTGCGACAGTGCCGGATCGAATTCGATGCGCGCGGCCATGGTGCCAGGGTACTTGTCCTGGAAATAGCGCAGGCCGTCCTCGTAGTCGCGGTCGCCGGTTCCCAGCACGGCCACCTGCACGCCGCCCGCCAGGATGCGGTCGAGCGCGTACATGACCAGGTCCATGCCCTTCTGGCGCGTCAGGCGCGTGACCATCACCATAAGTGGGCGGTCGTCGCGAACCTCGAGCCCCAGTTCTTCCTGCAGCTTGGCCTTGCACACGGCCTTGCCGGAACGGTCGTCAACCGTGTAGTTGGCGGCAATGCGCTTGTCAGTTGCCGGGTCAAAGGCCGCCACGTCAATGCCGTTGAGGATGCCCTGCAGCGCGTAGGAACGCTCGCGCAGCACGCCGTCCAGGCCCTCGCCAAACTCGGGTGTCTGGATCTCGCCCGCATAGGTGGGGCTCACCGTTGTGATGGCGTCGGCATAGTGCAGCGCGCCCAGCATGTAGTTGATGCTGCAGGCGTCGCAGCGCAGCTGCGAGGCGGCCGCCGGAATATGCGCCACACCCAGGATGTCCTCCATCACGGTGTCGCTAAACTGGCCCTGGAACGCCACGTTGTGGATCGAGAACACGGTCTTGACGCGGTCGTACAGCGGCAGGCCCTGGTAGAACTCGCGCAAGAACACGGGCGCCAGTGCCGTCTGCCAGTCGTTGCAGTGCAAAATGTCGCACTCAAAGCCCTCGGGCAGGTGCTGCAGGCTCTCGGTGATGGCCTTGGAGAAGAACGCGAAGCGCTCGCCGTCGTCAAAGAAGCCGTACGGATAATCGCGCGCAAAGTAGCGCTCGTTGTCCACGAACATATAGGTGACGCCGTCGTGCTCGAGCTTCTCCAGCCCGCAGTACTCGTTGCGCCAGCCCAGGCTCACGTAAAAGTCGGCAAAGTGCTCCATCTGCGCCTTGTACTCGTCCTTGATGGTGGCGTACTTGGGCACCATCACGATGACTTCGGCGCCGGCGCGCACAAGTGCCGCAGGCAGCGAGCCCGCCACGTCACCCAGGCCACCGGTCTTTACAAACGGTGCGCACTCGGCCGAGGCAAACACGATCTGCATCTTTTTGCTGGAATCTGCCATATTGTCTCCCATGTTGCAATTCGAGAATAGCCGCCTGGCGCGAACCGGGCGGCTATTCTACATGTTACGAGCGATGTTGCGGTGCCAACGTTAACGTACGATGGTGGTGTCGGAAGTTAACGGAGCCTTGCCCAGCACCAGGATGTTCTCGGGCGTGCCGCGAAGCTCGGTGTTGGTGGGAACCACGTTGTTCTTGTCCAGAATGGCGTTCTCAACGCGGGCGCCGCTCTTGATGATGCAGCTCTGATTGATGATCGAGTTGGTCACCGAGGCGCCTTCCTCAACCACAACGCCGCGCGACAGGATCGAGTTGCGCACGGTGCCCTTGATGATGCAGCCCGCCGAGATGATCGAGTTGCACGCGTGGCTGCCGGTCGCATAGCGCGAAGGCGGCACGTCGTGAGCCTTGGTCAGGATCGGGCGCTCGGGATCGAAGAGCTGGTCGGCCACGGTCTGGTCGAGCAGGTCCATGCTGCGGCGGTACAGTGACTTCTCGCTAAACACGCCCACGACCTCGCCCTTGTACTCGTAGCTGCACACGTCGATGTTGCCAAAGTCGCCCTGGAGTGCCTCGAGCAGGTCCAGATAGTCGGCGGCCTGGTAGTGGTCGATAATCTCGAGCAGCGTCTCGCGGTTGACGATGCAGCAGTCCATAGAGGCGTTGTCGCCGTACACGACGCCGGCGCTCACGCCCGTCAGGCGGCCGTTCTCGTTAATTTCGAGTTTGGTCTCGTCATCGACGTTGCGCGTGGCCTTGCAGTACACCACGGTCATCTGGGCACCGGAGTTCTCGTGCGCGTCGATGATGGTGTTGAGGTCCATGTTAAAGATGATGTTGGTGCCCATCATCACAACATAGGGCTTGTCCGAGCGCTGGAACAGCGTCTTGTTGGAAATGATGTCGCGCAGCAGGAAGCGCATGCCGCCCTTGGTGGTGCCATACGCGTTGCCGGGCACCATGAACAGGCCGCCCTTCTTGCGGTCCAGGCCCCAGTCCTTGCCCGAGCCAACGTGGTCGATCAGCGAGCGGTAGTTGCCCGGCATGACGACGCCGACGGTCTTAATGCCGGCATTCATCATGTTGGACAGCGGAAAGTCGATCAGGCGGTAGCGGCCCAAAAAGGGAACGGACGCGATGGGGCGGTCCTTGAGCAGGACGCTGCCGTAGCTCGAAGAGTAGTTAGCGGTGATATAACCGATGGCCTTGCGATTGATCATCGGATCATTCCCCCTTCCCGATAACGACGTCATTTCCAACGACGGCCGTATCCTTGGTGGTATCGACAGAGCCGAGCTTCACGCCCTCTTCGACCGTGGAGTTCTCGCCCAAAATAGCGCGGCAGATGTGCGCGCCGCTCTTAACGTGCGCACCCGGCAGCAGCACGGAGTCCTCGACCACGGCGCGCTCCTCGATGATGACATCGGTCGAAAGGATTGAGTGGCGAGCGGTGCCGTAGATCTTGCAGCCGTTGGAGACCAGGCAGTCGTCCAAGCGGCCGTCCGGACCAATGTAGTGCGGCGGACGCGTGGTGATGTTGGACATGATGGGGAAGTGCTTGTCAAACAGATCGAACTCGGGGTTGTTGCCCAGCAGGTCCATCGAGGTCTCGTGGAAGCTGGCGATGGTGCCGACGTCCTTCCAAAAGCCGTGGAACTCGTAGCTGTACAGGCGCTTGCCCTCGCCGAGCAGCTTGGGGATGATGTCCTTGCCAAAGTCGTGGCTCGAGCGCTGGTCCAGAGCGTCCTCTTCGAGCGCCTCGATCAGCACGTCGGCCGAGAAGATGTAGATGCCCATGGACGCGAGATTCGAATCGGGCTTATCGGGCTTCTCGGTGAACTTGGTGATGCGGCCGTCCTCGGGGTCGGTGGTCAGGATGCCAAAGCGGCTGGCCTCCTCCCAAGGCACGGGCATAACGCTCACCGTGAGGTCGGCGTTGTTCTCAATGTGCGTCTTGAGCATCTTGCGGTAGTCCATGCGATACAGGTGATCGCCCGAAAGAATCAGGACGTACTTGGGGTCGTTGGCCTTGATGTAGTCGAGGTTCTGCGTAATGGCGTCGGCCGTGCCCGCATACCATGCGCCGCCGGTCTGCGTCTCGTACGGCGGCAGGATCGAAACGCCGCCGTCGCGGCTGTCCAGATCCCAAGCCTCGCCGGAGCCCACGTAGGCATGCAGCAGGTAGGGGCGATACTGCGTCAGAACGCCCACCGTGTCGATGCCCGAGTTGGAGCAGTTGGACAGCGAAAAGTCGATAATGCGGAACTTGCCACCAAAGCTAACCGCCGGCTTAGCGATCTTTTGGGTGAGTGCCCCCAATCGGCTGCCCTGTCCTCCTGCGAGGAGCATCGCGATGCATTCTTTCTTACTCATCGATTTCTCCTTCTGTCATCGATGTTCCTAAACCCATTAGCGACGGGCGCGGCGCAACGTCACGCCCGTCGAGTAATGCCGTGCTGGCATAGGGGAGCTCGCGGCCTTTACGCGTGCCAGATCTCGTCGCGGTACTCGCGAATGGTGCGGTCGCTCGAGAACCAGCCGCTCGAGGCGGTGTTGAGCAGAGCCTTGCGGTTCCAGGTCTCCTGGTCGCCATAGCTGCCGGTGAGCTTCTCCCACGCATCCACGTAGCTGCGGAAGTCTGCCATGACCAGGTCGGGGTCGTTGTTGTTCATGAGCTCGTTGTAGATGCTCTCAAAGTTGCCCGAAAGACCCGCGAAGGTGTTGTCCTTGAGCTCGTCCATCACGCGGCCCAGACGCTCGCGGTCGCCGTTGAGCGTATCCCACGCAAAGTAGCTGTTGGATGCCCAGAGCTGCTCGACCTCAGGAGCGGTCAGGCCAAAGATGGCCTCGTTCTCGCGGCCGGCCAGGTCGGCGATCTCGATGTTGGCGCCGTCGAGGGTGCCCAGCGTAATGGCGCCGTTCATCATGAGCTTCATGTTGGACGTGCCCGAGGCCTCCTTGCCGGCCGTGGAGATCTGCTCCGAGATCTCGGCGGCGGGGTAGATGAGCTGGGCGTTGCTCACGCGGAAGTTGGGGATAAAGCAGACCTTCATGACCTCGTTGACGCGCGGGTCGTTGTTGATGACATCGGCCACGGAGTTAATGAGGCGGATAGTCTCCTTGGCAAAGGTGTAGCTCGAGGCAGCCTTGCCGCTAAAGATGAAGGTCGTCGGCGTCACGTGGAAGTTGGGATTGGCGATGCGACGGTTGTAGATGTCCATCACCTTCATGATGTTCATGAGCTGGCGCTTGTAGGCATGGAAGCGCTTTACCTGGACATCGAAGACGGTGTTGGGGTCGATAACCAGACCGGTCTCGGCCTTAACGTAGGCGGCCAGGCGCTCCTTGTTGGCGCGCTTGGAGGCACCCACGGCCTTCAGGAACTCGGTGTCGTTCTGGAACTCCTTGAGCTTCTCCAGCTCAAAGGCGTCCTTCAGCCAGCCGTCGCCGATGGCCTCGCTCACGAGCTTGGCATAGGTGGGGTTGGCCTCGGCAAAGAAGCGACGGTGCGAGATGCCGTTGGTCTTGTTGTTGAACTTCTCGGGCGTCAGGGCGTAGAAGTCCTTGAGCACGATGTTCTTGATGATGTCGGAGTGGATCTTGGCCACGCCGTTGACGCTGTGGCTGCAGATCACGGACAGGTTGGCCATACGAATCTCGCCGTCCCACAGGATGGCGGTCTGGCGCAGGCGCTCCTGCCAGCCCTCCTGCGTGGTGTCGAACGACTCGTGCCAACGACGGCTGATCTCGTCGATGATCTGGTACACGCGGGGGAGGAGCTTGGAGAACGTGCCGATAGGCCACTTCTCCAGAGCTTCGGGCAGGATGGTGTGGTTGGTGTAGCTCACGACCTGCGTCACGATGTTCCAGGCGTCATCCCACTCGAGCTTCTTCTCGTCGATGAGGATACGCATGAGCTCGGGGCCGCACATGGCGGGGTGCGTGTCGTTGGTGTGGATGGCCACAAACTGCGGCAGCAGGTCCCAGTTCTCGCCGTGCTCCTTCTCAAAGGTGTCGAGCAGGCTGTAGATGCCGGCCGAGACAAACAGGTACTCCTGCTTCAGGCGCAGCAGGCGGCCGTGCTCGCCGGCGTCGTTGGGGTAGAGGATGGCGCTGATGGCCTCGGCCTCGGCGCGCTCGGCGTCGGCCAGGGCGTAGTCGCCGCGGTTGAAGGCTTCAAGGTCAAAGTGCTCCTCGACCGGCTCGGCGGCCCAGACGCGCAGTTTGTTGACGGTCTCGCCGGCATAGCCCACAACGGGGATGTCATAGGGGACGGCCAGGATGTCCTGCGTGTCCACCGTGCGGTAGAACGTGCGGCCGTTCTCCTCAAAGCCCTCAACGTGGCCACCAAACTTGATGGTCACGGCTTTGTCCTGACGGCGGACCTCCCAGGGATAGCCGTGGGTGAGCCACTCGTCGGTGGTCTCCACCTGGCTGCCGTTAACAATTTCCTGCTTAAACAGACCGTAGCGGTAGCGCATGCCGTTGCCATAGCCGGCGATGCCCTCGGCTGCCATGGAATCCAAGAAGCATGCGGCCAGACGGCCCAGGCCGCCGTTGCCCAGAGCCGGATCGGGCTCCTGGTTCTCGATGACGGACAGGTCAAAGCCCATGTCGTCGAGCGCCTCGGCGACCATGTCGCGCACGCCAAAGTTGAGCAGGTAGTTGTCGAGCAGGCGGCCGATCAAAAACTCGATCGAGAAGTAGTACACGCGCTTCTTGCCCTCGGCGGACACACGGGCGTCGCTGGTGGTGGCAACGGTGCGTGCTTTCTCGGCCACGAGCTTGGCCAGGGCGTTAAAGCGGTCCAGGTCGCTGGCGGCCTCGACGCTCTTGCCGCTGATGCTCATGACGGCTTCGCGATAGAGCTCGGTAAACTCCTGTTTGTTGTCGAAGATCTTATTCATACGTTCCTTTCCCCCGGGGATGTTTCTCCCGGAACGGTTATGACTTGTATCCTACGCCCCTGCGGGGCGGGTAATTGCAGATGTAACGGCTTTGTTACGCGTCCTTGCCAGATGCTTTGACAGAACCTGCCTTAGCCTTGGGAGCAGCCTTTTTGGTGGCTGCCTTCTTGGCCGTGGTTGACTTGGACGAAGCCTTGGCAGCGGGCTTAGCTTTCTTGGTCGTCGTAGCCTTCGCCTTAGCCGGAGCCTTCTTGGCTGCCGCGGGCTTGGGCTTTACCGAGGACGTGCGCTTGCGCGTCGCCTTCTTGGGTTCCTCAACCGCCGGCGGCTTGTAGCTGCTGGGACCGCGGCGCTTAAGCACCACGCCAGCCAGGCCGGGCACCTTAATCTCGATGGAGTCCATCTGCCCGTTCCAGGGATAGGGCTCGCTCGAGCAGGTGTAGGGCTCCTCACCGGCGTATCCGCTGCCACCGAACTCGGGACGGTCGGAATCAAAGATGACCTCCCAGTCACCCTCGCGCGGCACGCCCACACGGAAGCTTTCGTAGCTCGCCGGGTCAAAGTTGATCAGGATCACCAGGTCGTCATCGATGTCCTCGCCCTGGCGCACAAAGCTCACGATGGACTGCTTGGAGTTATCCGCGTCGATCCAGGTAAAGCCGTCGTCGGTGTAGCCGCGCTCGTACAGGGCAGGCTCGGCGGTGTACAGGTGGTTGAGCGCCTTGATAAACGCCTGATGATGCTTGTGAGTCTCGTACTCCTCGGTCAGGAACCACTGAATGGACTCGTAGTAGCGCCACTCTATAAACTGGCCGATCTCGTTGCCCATAAAGTTGAGCTTGGCACCGGGGTGCGTCATCTGGTAGAAGGCCAGCGTGCGCAGGCCGGCAAACTGGCGCCACCAGTCGCCCGGCATGCGGCCGATGAGCGAACACTTACCGTGCACGACCTCGTCGTGGCTCAGCGGGCAAATAAAGTTCTCGGTAAAGGCGTACATGATGGAGAACGTGAGCAGGCCGTGGTTGCCGGGGCGCCACGGAAAATCGGTCTGCATGTAGTGCAGGGTGTCGTTCATCCAGCCCATGTCCCACTTGTAGTGGAAGCCCAGGCCGCCGTCCTGCGGCGGGTAGGTCACGAGCGGCCACGCGGTGGACTCCTCGGCCATCATCATTACGTCGGGGTAGTGCGCCTCTACAGCACAGTTGACCTGGCGGATAAACGCGCTGGCGTCCAGGTCCTCCTCGGTACCGTACTTATTGAACTTCTTTTGGCCCGGATCGTCGATGCCAAAGTTGAGGTACAGCATGCTGGACACGCCGTCCATGCGAATGCCGTCCACGTGGAAGTTCTCGAGCCAGTACAGCACGTTGGAGACCAGGAAAGAGCGGACCTCGCCGCGGGCGAAGTCAAACTTGTGCGTGCCCCAGTTGGGGTGAATCTCGTGCTCAAACAGCATGTGGCCGTTAAAGGTGGCAAGGCCGTGGGAGTCGGCGCAAAAACCGCCGGGTACCCAGTCCATGATCACGCCGATGCCCGCCTCGTGGCATGCATCGATAAAGTGCATGAGCTGCTGCGGGTTGCCGTAACGCGACGTCGCGGCGTAGTAGCCGGTCGTCTGGTAGCCCCAAGAGCCATCGAAGGGATGCTCCATAAGCGGCATGACCTCGATATGCGTATAGCCCATGTCGCGCACGTAGTCCACGAGCTCAACCGACAGATCGTCGTAGGTGTAAAACTCGCCGCGCTGCGCGGGGAAGGGATCCATGGGGCCGGGGTAGTTGCCGTACTCGTCGGGTTCGCCCTGCGGTGCGTCGCCGTGGCGCTTCCACGATCCAATATGCACCTCGTAGATGTTAAGGGGCTGCGACATGTGGTTATGGCTGGCGCGGCGCTTGAGCCATGCGGCGTCGTTCCACTTGTAGCCATCGAGGGTCCACAGCACGCTCGCGGTACCCGGAGGGCACTCGGCCTTAAAGGCGTACGGATCGGCCTTGTAGAGCTTTTCGCCCTCGTTGGTCTCGATGAGATACTTATAGAGCTGGCCCTGCTCGGCGTCAGGAATAAAGCCTTCCCATATAGCGTTCGTATGCACGGGCACCAGCGGGTTGGCTTGTTCATCCCAGTCGTTAAATTCGCCAATGACATGGACGCTCTTTACATCGGGCGCCCAAACGCAAAAACGCCAGCCGCGCGTACGGTTCTGCGTGTCGGGGTGCGCGCCCATCTTTTCCCAGCTGCGCTCCCACGTGCCAATGCCAAACAGATAGACATCGTCTTTGGTGAGCTCCGGCGCGTGCGGGGCGGCTTTACGGGTAGTAGGCTTTTTAGTTGCTGGCTTTAGCTTTGTATCGCTCACGTTTGATCCCATCATGACGCGGCAGCGTGTTGCCTTGGTGACTAGATGCGAAAGGTCCAAGGCTGCACGAATCGAAGGGACGGCGATAGTTCTATGATTCGTTCCACCTCGCGTGCTCGGTGGAACTTTCGGCAAAAACTACGATAACACCTGTACGTTAGTTTTATGAACGAAAGTGGATTTGCGGTGGCGTTTAATCGGTAAGCGCCATGTTTATACCACTGGCAGAATTGCGATGGTAAAACTCTTGACAGCTTTACCAATTAGAGTTTCTAGATTGTTAGGTTTACGTTTGATAAAACGTTTTTAGCAGGTTGTTTATCATTTGACATTGAAAGGCTCGTTTATGGACCGCATCGCTGCCCCAAGTGTTGCTTTTATTTTCGATTGCGACGGCACGCTGGTTAATAGCACCCCCTTTTGGGCCTATGCCCAGCCCGAGTTATTGCACCGCCACGGGGTTGACGTGACGGTCGATGATTTTGCCCAGTTTGAGCATTTGTCGCTCGAAGACGAGTGCCAGGCCTACCACGACACCTGGGGCATTGGCACAAATGGCGAGGAGCTGTATCGCGAGCTGAGCGACATCCTAATCGATGGCTACTCCAAGGTGCCGCCCCGTGAGGGTCTGCTGTCGTTTTTGGAGCAGGCGAAGGCTGCCGGCATTGCCATGTGCGTTGCCACGTCCACGCCGGCCGAGCTGGTTACGTCTGCGCTTGCGGGCGCCGGGCTCGATGCCTACATGGAGCTTGTAACCACCACGGGGGAGGCGGGGCGCTCCAAGCAGTTCCCCGATGTGTACGAGCTGGCGCTGCGCCGCCTAGAGGAGCGTCATGGGCACAAGTTTGAGCGTGCATGGGTGTTTGAGGACGCCGTCTTTGGCCTTAAGAGCTCTGGCACCGCCGGCTTTAAGCGCGTGGGCATCTATGACCCGCTCGGCCGTATGGAGCGCGACGAGGTTCGCGACAACTGCGATATCTTTATCGATAGCTATGAGGACCTGGATCTGGCCCGCGTGCTTTCGTTTAAAGGATAGGCGAGGGCTGTGGCTTGCAGGGTATTAGTGGTCTGCGGCTCGCCCGTGGTGGCGAGCGCGGATTTGCTGCGTCAGCTGGCGGGGGAGTGCGACCACGTTGTCGCCGTTGACCGCGGGCTCGATGTGCTGCTGGGCGCAGGGCTGGGCTGCGATGTATATGTGGGAGATGCCGACACGGTGAGTGACGCGGGTCGCGCGTTGGTCAATGCCGCTACCGACTTTGAAGTTGAGCGCCATGACCCGTACAAGGACTATACCGATCTGGCGTTGGCGCTCGATTCCGTCCGCCGTCGCTGGCCGGGTGCCGAAGTGGTTGCGACCTGCGCCACCGGCGGCCGTCCGGATATGTCCCTGACTGTGTTAGGGCTACTGGCAGGCTATGCGGACGCCCCCGTCTGGATCGAAGAAGACGAAGTGACGGCCAGAATTCTGCACCAGGACGAGACCTGGACCATCGAAAACGCCGAGGGCAAAACCTTCTCCATCATCGCCATAGCATCTGGGACAGTAGTAAGCGAACACGGCTTAGAGTGGGAGCTGGACCACAGTCCCCTGGGCCCGTTAGCCGACACGGGCATCTCAAATGTCGTCAGGGAAACGGCCAAGATCCAAGTCCACCAAGGCGTCGCAATCGGCTATTTGCTGCATTAGGGTTTTATCGGGACGGTGGATAAAAATAATCGCTCGAAGAGTGATTATTTTTGCCCCGTCCCAGGAAAACCCGTAAAGTGGATAATCAATCCAAAATTCCCTCTTGCATCCCCGCAAACATTCCCCTATAGTATCCTCTCGTCACGGGGGCGTAGCTCAGCTGGGAGAGCGCTTGACTGGCAGTCAAGAGGTCAGGGGTTCGATCCCCCTCGTCTCCACCATCGTGAATGCAAAGCCTCCGGGAATCCGGAGGCTTTTTTTCATATGCAGCCACCGCGCAAACCAAAGTGACTCCACACCAGCACTCACACCCAAAAAAGTTGCGCAATTTATTTCCTACTTCTGTACATAGTTTGTTAACTCAACATAATTCCTTTTTGCATTTCTCACGGTCAGCGTTGCAGCTCGGGCGGTGTGCGCCAACAGTTACACCCGCATAAACCTGCGTCAATGTGAACAAGTTTGCAAAATAACCCCCTTAAGCACTGCAAGTGAACGATATGTTGCCGTGCTCGGCCTAAATCGGTTTCTAGCTGCCTTGTGCTAGGATGGCTATTGTTACATGGGTTCAACTGCGCTCTCGGCTTAACCGGTCGCGAAGCGCAGGGCAGATCAGCATCCGGCCGTAACGGCGGTGCCAGAAAAACCACGAGCTCCAATAGCGTCGTCTTGCGTATCGCATCGAAAGCATTTATTCTTGACTTTGTGCAAGCTGTATTTTCGATTCGACATTTCATGACAAATCGCAGCAGTCTTACAGCTGTTTGCGTGCGGTCCAGTTTTGTACCCGCTTGACTGGGCCGCACGCAGTCAGCTGGGGACGCGGTCATTTTTGCGATACACGTCCGCGTCTCTAGCAGCTGCGCTTATTCATACCATTCACGGTGGGGCAGAGCCACGTGCTTGTCTAACTGGGCTCAGGGTTTGAATATGGAGCGCCTTCGCGCACAAGCGCCCTGGCGAAGCCATACACAAACCCCGTGAGCCACACGTAAGACAGCAAGGGGGTGGTGCTCGTGTGGTATGTGATTCAGGTTATTAACGGTCGCGAAGATGTAGTACGCGAGCGCATTGAGCACGTGGTGCCGGCTGGCGCCATGCAGGAGCTCTTTTATCCCCAATTTCAAACCGAGATTAAAGTACACGGCGAATGGGTCGATACGACCAAGCCGCTCTTTCCCGGATATCTTATCTGCGATACGACAGATCCCCGCACCGTGCAACAGTATCTGCTGCGCATGGACGACTTTGCCCGGGTGTTATCTCAGGATGGTCGGTTTGTGCCGCTGGCAAAAGAAGAGGTCCAGCTTATTGGCGGCTTTACGCATAGGGGAGACCGCGTAGTGCCCATGAGCGAGGCGCTAAAAGATGGCGACCAGGTCGTAGTGACGGCAGGTCCGCTGCTGGGCCACGAAGGCCTTATCAAAACCATTAACAGACGCAAGAGCACTGCTTATTTGGAGCTCGATCTGTGCGGCCGACGCGTAACTACGCGCGTTGGCCTTGCCGTGCTTTCGGCCGAGCAGCGCGCAATGCGAAACCTTAAAAAGGTGATTGCCTAGCTGCAGGGGACTTTTTAACGGAACAGGGAGGATCCCCGGGGGCGGGGACGTAGACAACGGTATTAATAGGGGAGAGAAGAGCAAATTTTGAACACTGAATCCAAGAGCGCAAAGCAAAAGGGAAAGCTGAGCGCCTTCGAACCGTACGCGCTGATGGTCTATGACTTTGCTGCGACCTTTTTCGCGGTGTTTATCGCATCGTGGGGAACGCAGCATTGGGCAACATTTAGTGGAGCTGCCGGCGCATGCCCTGCAATTACTGTGCTCGCGGTTATCAATGTCATCGTTTTTTGGTTCTTCCACATGTATAGCAGCCTGTGGCGCTATGCGAGTATTTCTGAGGCTGGACGTATTGTTGCAGCTGTAACGGTTGGCTCTGTTATCGGCGACGTTATCTTTAGTGCTTTCTTTGGCAAGGGCATGTCGCTTCGCGAGGATGTCATGGCTTGGGCGATTTTGGTCATCATCTGCGGTGGCGGCCGTTTTGGTATCCGCGCTTTGTACGGCAGTCAGCTCTGGCGTTTTAAAAGCAAGTCCGACGCGCACTTGCCGCGTACACTTATCGTAGGAGCGGGCGAGACCGGCTCGCTTACCATTAAGCGTATGCTCAACGGGGATCCAGATATGATCGGTGACCCTGTTGCCGTAGTGGATGATGACCCTAATAAGCAAAACCAGCGCATTCACGATATTAAGGTTTGCGGTACCTGCGAGGATATTCCCGCTATTGCACACGATTGCGAGGCAGAGCAGATTGTCGTCGCCGTACCGAGCTCTACGCGCGAAGAGCGCCAGCGCATCTACGACTTCTGCATGAAAACGGGCCTTAGAGTTCTCACGCTGCCCAATGTCCGCGATATTCCGCAGGATGGTGTAGGCAGGGTTGCCCTTCGTGAGGTCGAGATCAGCGACTTGCTTTCTCGCCAGGAGAAGTCGCTTGACCTTAACCAGATGGGCTACGTTACCGGCAAGCGTATTCTGGTCACGGGCGGCGGCGGATCTATTGGCTCAGAGCTTGTACGTCAGCTGCTTCCGGCTAAGCCTGCACAAATAGTGTTG
>CABRZC010000054.1 GCA_902475375.1 uncultured Collinsella sp.
AACTCATAACGAGATTATTTCTCGTTTGAAATCCATTTTATTGTACATTTGGGGAGATACGTCAGCTCGCCCGGCTGACCGCCGTGTCTAAAAGCCTCGAAAATGCCCCGAATCGCTGCTACTAAAAAGGTAACAGTACTCATATTTGATGTTTTTTGACCACAGACATTTGCAGACCCCCTAGGCTACTCATTGGGGACAGACTTAAATGACCAGTCGTTGGGGATCAGTCATTGGGGACAGACTTAAATGACTAGGTGTGGCTGCTGGGCCTAGACGGTTAGGTCCAGCTCGTAGAGGAAGCTTTCGCGCGGCATGGCGTGGCGGCGTTCCTCGCGGTTAGCGCGGTGCGTGGCGGTGCGCTTAAAGCCGTGCAGCTCGTAGAACTTCCACGAGCAGTTGGAGTCGGTGTACAGGTGTGCCCTTGTCGCCCCGCGCGAGGAAAGGTACGAGACCGCGGCATCGAGCAGCACCGAGCCTACGCCCAGGCCATGGACGTCGCGATCAACGGCAAGCAGCGTGACCTCGTTGTCATGCGGCAGTGGGCTTTTCTCGAGCAGGCGGTTGTTGGTTCGGATGGTTGTGCGCACAAACGAGAGATACTCGGCGCACGACTCGGGTTCTAGCTCGCGCATCTGCGACAGCAACGCGCGTTCGGTATCCATCCAATGCTCGTTGATAGTGACGCCGGAGCTCTGTCCTGCACGCGCAAGCGCAATGCCGCGCGCCTCGCCGTCAATCACCGCAACCTGCGAAAACGTCGAGGATGAAAGGCAGTAGGCAAGATCGCACGCGGCTTCGAGGCGGTTGTACTCATCGTTATCCGAGTTGTTGTGCCAAAGCTGTTGCAAGATCAGCGCGATGGCGTCGAAGTCTTCGGTATCAAACGGTCGGTAGAGAACCCGCGAGACCATGGTGCCTCTTTCTTTTGCGGATGCATATCGAGCACAGTTCTACCACGCCGTTGGCATCTAGTTATGGTGCCCCTGTGTTCCATCAACTCACCGTGCCCAGTGCCGCGCCCATGCCCTCCGCTCGCAAGCTTTTTCTGCACATGCGACCGTTGCGGGGTGCATCGTCGCGCTCGATGCGCTACATTGAATCAGTATTTCCAATGCCGCTGCGCGAGCGCTGCAGATCGACGTATCACCGACTCACAGAGCACGGCGGCGTACCAGACAGGAGGACTGCATGGGATCTGATGTGAAGATCGCACGCGCGTTGATCTCGGTTACCGATAAGACGGGCGTCGTCGATTTCGCACGGACGCTGGTTGACGACTTTGGCGTCGAGATCATCTCTACGGGCGGCACGGCTCGTGCCATCGAGGACGCGGGCATTCCCGTAACCCCCATCGAGGAGTTCACGGGCTATCCCGAGATGATGGACGGCCGCGTTAAGACCCTGCACCCCAAGGTCCACGGCGCGCTGCTGGCCCGTCGCGATTCCGAGCAGCACATGCAGGAGGCCGCTCAGCACGGCATTAAGCTGATCGACCTGGTCGTCGTCAACCTGTACGAGTTCGAGAAGACCGTCGCTAACCCCGAGGTCACCTTCGCGGACGCCATCGAGCACATCGACATCGGTGGCCCCTCCATGCTGCGCTCCGCTGCTAAGAACGCCGCGAGTGTTACCGTCATCTCCGACCCGGCCGACTACGACGCCGTCCTGGCCGAGATGCGCGAGACCGGCGGTTGCACCACGCTTTCCACCCGTCGTCGTCTGCAGGTGAAGGTCTACCAGACCACCGCCGCCTACGACACGGCCATCTCCCGTTGGCTTGCCGCCCAGGCAAGCGACGTGGCGGACACCTCTGCCAAGCTCGAGATCTCGCTGGAAAAGGTCGACGACCTGCGCTATGGCGAGAACCCGCAGCAGAAGGCTACGGTCTATCGCTTTGCCGAGGGCTGCGAGAATACCGCGAGCTCTCAGTTCCCGCTCGTGGGCTCCGAGCAGATCCAGGGCAAGCCGCTCAGCTACAACAACTATCTGGACGCCGACTCCGCTTGGAACCTGGTCCGCGAGTTCGACGAGCCGGCCTGTGTGATCCTCAAGCACCAGAACCCCTGCGGTTCTGCCGTTGCCGAGGGTATCACGGCCGCCTACGACCGCGCCTTCGCCTGCGATCCCAAGAGCGCCTTTGGCGGCATTATCGCCTGCAACCGCGAGGTTCCCTATGAGCTGGTTGAGCACTTCGCCGATCAGAACAAGCAGTTCGTCGAGGTTATCATCGCCCCGAGCTACACTGCCGAGGCGCTCGAACGCATGGCCAAGCGCCCCAACCTGCGTGTGCTGGCTACCGGCGGCGTGGACCACGGCGCCCAGGTGGAGCTGCGCTCCATCGACGGCGGCATGCTGGTGCAGGAAGTCGACCACGTAACCGAGGATCCCGCGACCTTTACGTTCCCCACCGACCGCAAGCCCACCGACGCCGAGATGGCTGAGCTTGAGTTTGCCTGGAAGGTCTGCAAGGGCGTCAAGTCCAACGCCATCCTGGTCTCCAAGGGTAAGGCCGGCATTGGCATGGGCCCGGGCCAGCCCAACCGCGTTGACTCTGCACTGCTTGCCTGCGAGCGCGCCGAGGACTTCTGCGAACGCGAGGGCGTGGAGAAGGGCGGCTTTGCCTGCGCAAGCGACGCATTCTTCCCGTTCCGCGACAACGTCGACGTGCTTGCTGAGCATGGTGTGACCTGCATCATCCAGCCCGGCGGCTCCAAGCGCGACGACGAGAGCGTCCAGGCCTGCAATGAGCACAATATTGCTATGGTGTTTACGGGCGCTCGCCACTTCCGCCACTAAGTTCCGCCTTGGGACAAAATAATCTCCGCAAAAGACGGCTGCTCCGTTTGGAGGGCCGTCTTTTTGGTATAAGAGGACGGAATGACTAACACGAAAGGTACAACCATGCCCCAGATTGATGATGCTGAGCTGTTTGGCAATGCCGAGGATCAGCGTGCGTACGAGGACTTTTGCGCCAATCAGGAGGCGGTCGAGAAGTTTACGCTCGACAAGCCCGCGCTCATCTGCCGTTGGCGCATGTCCAACAAAAAGGTACCCATGCTCAATCGTCACATCCGCGCGTTGTCTGAGCGTCTGGTGCAGGGCGAGCCGCTTACCCATAACATGCTCAGCTGGGCCAAGCAGCACGTTGAGTGGTCGCTTGCCGAGGGCGACTACACCGCCCGCGACGGCGTGCTCATGCTGGTGATCGACATCAACGGCAATGCCGCCATGACGGTGGGTGAGTACGAGCCGCTGGCCGACACGTCGGCCAAGGCGCTGCGTGCCCGCTCCGCCGAGGCCCGCTCCGAGGCCGACGAGACCGGCGTGGCGCCCGAGCTGCTCGCCGCCGTCAACAACGGTGAGCTGGCCTTTGTGGCGCCGGCGGACGAGTGCCTGTGCGGAACGGCGACGCTCATCGAGCAGCTGGCCCAGACCAAGGGCATCCCGGTCACGCGCGTGGACATTCCCGCACAGCTCAAGGGCGCGCTGTTCCTGGTGAGTGACGAGCACGGCGTGGTTCCCGCAACCGAGACGGACGCCGCCGAGTCCGACGTCGCCACGGTCGCCTTCTTCGCTGAAGGCTACGAAAAGCTCCGCGCCCACCACTAAGTGATTTTTTTTGGGACGGGGATTAAAGAATCATTTTGGTCCCCGCCACCGCTGCGAGTGCGAGGCGGACAAAACGCCCGCGCTCGCGAACAGTTCTGTCACCTTGGCATCGAGCGCGGTGCACACCTGCGGTTTCGCAGCCATAATGGTGGCAAGGCAACCAAGAGGGGAGCGGAATCCATGGCGCTGATCTATATCGTTGAGGACGACGAGCCCATTCGTCGCGAGCTTGCCGATATCCTTGCCCGTGCCGGTTTTGAGGTCGAGGCATGCGAATCGTTTGAGCATGTCTCGCACGATATTCTCGCTGCCGCGCCCGACCTGGTGCTGCTCGACCTCACGCTTCCCGTCAAGGACGGCCAGCATATCTGCCACGAAGTCCGTCACGAATCCGAGGTCCCCATCATCGTCCTCACGTCGCGCACGACCGAGATCGACGAGGTCATGGCTATGACGCTCGGCGCGGACGATTTCGTTTCCAAGCCCTATAGCGCGCGCGTGCTCGTGGCGCGCATCAATGCCTTGCTGCGTCGCACCGCGACGGCGGGCGAGCGCAGCACGCTCGTCCACAAGGGGCTGGAGCTCGATCTCGCCCGCTCCATAGCCAGCAATACGGCATCCGGCGACAGTACCGAGCTCACCAAAAACGAACTGCGTATCCTCTCGCTGCTTCTGAGCCGCGCGGGCAAGATCGTTTCGCGTTCGGCTATCATGCAGGACCTGTGGGACTCCGATGCCTTCGTGGACGACAATACGCTCACCGTCAACATCAACCGCCTGCGCACTACACTCGAAAAAATCGGTATCAAGGGGTATCTGACCACGCACCGCGGCCAGGGCTATTCTGTCTAGGTGCCGGTCATGTCGTTTGCCAAATTCTTTAAAGACGCGCTGCTTCCCGTCGCCGTGTGGACGTGCGGCGTGCTGCTGAGCTGCTTTGTGCTGATGGTCGGCGGCGCACCCGTTTCTATCGTGGTCGTGGCGGTCGGCGTGTCCTTGATCTTTGGCATGCTGGGCATTGTGATCGAGTACGCGCGTCGCCGCCGTTTTCTGCGTCAGCTGGAGCGCGCGGCCGAGGAGCTGGAGAGCCCCGCATGGGTGCAAGAGATGGTGCAATGCCCAACCTATGCCGAGGGCGAGCTGGAGTACGAGGTTTTACGACGGGTGGGCAAAGCTGCCTGCGACGAGGTTGCCGAAGGCCGGCGTCAGACCGATGACTATCGCGACTATATCGAGAGCTGGGTCCACGAGGCCAAGCTGCCCCTGGCGGCGGCTCACCTGATTTTGGAAAACCTGGACGGCAGCGAAGACGACCTGTCGCGCGTGGATGACCTGGGCCGTGAGCTGGCTCGTATGGAGCGCTATATCGACCAGGCACTGTACTACGCGCGCTCGGAAGTCGTGGAGCGGGACTACCTGATTCGCCGCTGGAATCTCAAGACCTTGGTGACGGGCGCGATTAAGGCCAACGCGCGCGAGCTCATCGCGGCGCACGTGGCCCCAGTGTGCGAGAACCTCGACTTCGAGGTCTTTACCGACGAGAAGTGGCTTGAGTTTATTCTGGGCCAGCTCATCCAGAACAGCATTAAATACGCGCGCGAGGACGGCGCGAAGATCGTGTTTTCGGGCGCGTTGCTGGACGAGGGCCTGGCAAGTGAGCGCATTGAGCTCACTGTTGCCGATAACGGCTGCGGCGTGAGCGCGGCCGACCTGCCGCGCGTGTTCGAGAAGGGCTTTACCGGCGACAACGGCCGCACCACCAAGCGCGCAACGGGCATCGGCCTCTACCTGGTGGCGCGCCTGTGCTCCAAGATGGGTATCGATGTCACCGCGGCATCCGAGCCCGGCGAAGGCTTCGTCGTCACGTTTGCCTTCTCGACCAACAAATTCCAATACTTTGAGTAGTCGTCGCGGTGTAACGTCCCGGAGCGTCATTCACGTTAAGACAATTATCCCAAACGGGATAATTCCATCATGATGTGCTATGATTATCCCGTTTGGGATAATCATAGGGGATTAGCATGCAAGACTGGAATGAGCGAACGATTTTTGACCCAGCTGAACTCGGTGCATATTTGCGTGAGCGCCGGAAGAAGCTCGGTTATACCCAACGCGATGTGGCTGATTTCAACCAGTGCAGTTTGCGCTTTGTGAGCGAGCTTGAGCGTGGAAAGGCGGGTGCCAATCTTCGCCAAACCCTTCAAATCGCTAACAGCTTGGGGGTCGATTTGATCCTGAGGGAGAGGGGCGACGGCTCATGGCATTAAAGGTTTATCGTGAGTATCGGGGAACGTTTGAGCTGGTCGGAGAATTTGAGAGGGCCGACCCCGTAAACGAGACGTTTGCATATGATGAGGGATATCTTGAACGCGACGATGCTGCCGCACTCTCAGCTTCTCTTCCCTTGCGACATGAGCCATATGCCAGCAATGAGTTTTCGGCCTTCTTTTCGGGCATGCTTCCCGAGGGCCCGGTTCGGCATGAGCTGTCGATGCGTTTTCAAATCCCCCAGTCAGACTATTTATCGATGCTCGAGCGTTTGGGCGATGAGTGCGTTGGTGCCTTGAGGTTTCTCGGCGATGAGAAATCGAGCTACGATCCGGGCTATCGTCCTCTGCAAGACGAGGATTTTGAGGCACTTTCTAAGGCGGAAGTGTTTGAGATTGCAAATGATATGCAGGATTCGAGGCTGTCGTTGGCGGGCGCTCAGTCTAAAACCGGTTGGTTTTTACCGCGCGGTAAAGATGCAAAAAAGGCCGGGTCGGGGGATTGGATGCTGCCGCTCGGCTCTGCCCCCTCGACTCACATAGTCAAGATTGCTTCAACTAAACATCCGGATTTGCCGTTCAACGAATTAATTTGCATGACGGCAGCGTCTGCTGCTGGGCTTGAAATTGCCCGTTCAGAAGCTTCGGATACGATTCCTGGTGCGTTCTTTTCCGAGCGTTATGACAGAATCTGGAGCAATGAGCCGCCGTCGATGAGCGGATTCGATGTGCCTCTGAGGCTGCATCAGGAGGATTTTTGCCAAGCGGTTGGCTGGCCTTCGTATATGAAATACGAGACACGTCCCGATAGCTGCTATATGGCTCTTTGCGGCCGATTGATAAGAGAGCAATCGTCTAACGTAATTGCTGATACTCAAATGTTCGCTCGTCAGGTAATGGTCGATTATGCGTTGGGGAATTGCGACTCGCATCTCAAGAACCATTCGTTTCTTTATAGTCCGAGTTGGGTGGAAAAGAGGTTGGCCCCTGCATACGATATTGTTTGCACGACGATAATGGGATACGACCATAATCTTGGGATTGATATTGGGGATCACCGGGTGATCGATGGGGTGACTCCTGAAGATTTCGAATTCATGTCTCAAGATTTGCATCTGCCACTCAAGATGATCAAGAACATCGCGGCGGAAGTGGCTGAAGAGGTGTCTGCCCAGCTTGCAGAACTTGCCTCTGCAACCGGAGATTTGGGTCGGGTCGCTCTGAAAATTCAGACGGATTCCGTTGAGAGAATGAGGGTTCTGGAGCAATTCTCAGCCTAAAGCAAAGCGGGGCCACCGTAATGGTGGTCCCGCTCTTGGAAGACTTGGGCACGTGGGCTTGCGCTCCGCGATGCGTTAGGCGTACGTTTGCTACTTCACGACCAGAATGTCGCAGTCGGTGTTGCGTAGCAGGAACGTCGAAATCGAGCCCAGGAGTGCATACTTGATCGAGGACAGGCCGCGTGCGCCGCAGAGCACCAGGTCGGGCTTGACCACGTCGAGCATCTCGTCTTTGAGCGTCTCGCGAATACGGCCGGCGCGAATCATGACCTCGACCTCGGGAATGTCGGGATTGGCTTTGGCCTCTTCGAGCTGCTTGGCGATGGAGTTCTTAAATGCCTCCTCAAGGCCGTTGACCAGATCGACCGGATAGGAACCGGCGCTCTCGAGCGCGGTGGAGTCGATGACGTGGCCGATGATCAGCTTAGCGCCGTTGTTCGCGGCGACCTTGATGGCGCGTGCGAGCACAAAATCCTGCTGCTCAGTACCGTCGAGTGAAACAAATACCTTGGTGTAGCCCTCGTTCATGGTTTCCTCCTTGGTCTATCGCACGGGCGCGGGGCTCGTGCGTCGGGCGGGCGCGGGTGCGTTGACCGCCGGACACTTTACCTTGTCGCAGTTATACCCAAGGATTTCGGTTTGACCGCTCGCAATTCTGTGAACGGGCGAGTTTTTTGGTAAGGGTAGGCGCAGGCGCGCCGTCAACGGTTGATAATGGGACATCGCCCGCACCGTCCGCAGAACAATATCGGCGGGTGTCTAACGAGGGGGTCCCTTTGGATATCATCGAGCTTCTAAAATCTGCCTTCATGGGCCTGGTCGAGGGCATCACCGAATGGCTGCCTGTTTCGTCGACCGGTCACATGATCTTGGTGGACGAGTTCGTCAAGATGAACGTGAGCGAGACGTTCTGGAATATGTTTCTGGTCGTGATTCAGCTTGGCGCCATTTTGGCCGTCTGCGTCCTGTTCTTCTACGACCTTAATCCGTTTTCTCCCAGCAAGGGCAAGGAGGGCCGTCGTGACACCTGGGTGTTGTGGGGCAAGATTGTGCTTGGCTGCATTCCCGCCGCGGCGATCGGTCTGCCGCTTAACGACTGGATGGAGGAGCATTTCTATAATGCTCCCGTCGTGGCGCTGGCGCTCATTGTGTACGGCGTGCTGTTTATCGTGATCGAGAACTGGCGCGCGAACAAGCGCGACCAGGCCGCTCTTGCCGGTTCGTTTGGTTCGCGTGCCGTGGTGACGGGCGGACGCCCCGCTGGTGCGCATTTTGCCACGTCCACTGCGACTGCCGCTGCAGACGATGACGATAGCCTAGACTTTGGCTCCATCACTACGCTCGAGGACCTGAGCTGGAAGACCGCGCTGGGTATCGGTTGCTTCCAGGTGCTTTCGCTGATTCCGGGCACATCGCGCTCCGGCTCCACCATCATCGGCGGCCTGCTGCTTGGCTGCACACGCTCGGTGGCGTCTAAGTTCACGTTCTTCCTGGCCATTCCCGTCATGTTTGGCGCGAGCGCGCTCAAGCTGGTCAAGTACTTTATTAAGGGCGGTACTTTCGGCACCAACGAGATCGCCATCCTGGGCGTGGGCTGCATCGTGGCCTTTGTGGTTTCGCTTATCGCCATCAAGTGGCTTATGGGTTTCGTGCGCCGTCACGACTTCAAGTGCTTCGGCGTCTACCGCATCATCCTGGGCATCGTGGTTCTCGCGTACTTCTTTGTCCTGGAGCCGATGCTCGGCCTCTAACTTAGTTGACGCTGCGCGACGGCCAGGGCGACAACTTGTCATTCAAAGGGGGTGGCATGACCAAAAGGTCTATGCCGCCCTCTTTTCATGCCAATTTGTTCGCTCTGGCCGCCGCTCGCTGCTGCCATGACATCGGTGGCCCCCCAATGCACCAAATCCGCTGGGGCGGGCCTGACGGTGGCGCACGGAGTCGTGGTGTGATTTGCGTCGGTGTCCGCGCGGCTCGGTATACTGGTACGGCTCAAACTATGGCGCCGCCCGCAGGCGCGCCGTCCGTCAGATGAGGAGTCGCCCATGACCCAGCCCCTGCCCTGGGAAAAGAACGCCGCGGTACCCGTACCGCCCGCGCCGGAACCCGTGCCGCTCGATGCATACACCGCCCCCGCTGCGCCGGAGCCCGAGCTCGTTCCGCTCGACATCTACGACGCTCCCGCGCCGGCGCCCAAGCCCGCCAAACCGCTCGTCGACATCGACAGCCTTAATCCCGCCCAGCGCGAGGCGGTCCTGTCCACCGAGGGCCCGTTGCTGGTGCTCGCCGGCGCCGGCTCGGGCAAGACCCGCGTCTTGACCTTCCGCATCGCACATATGCTCGGCGACCTGGGTGTTAAGCCTTGGCAGGTTCTTGCCATTACGTTTACCAACAAGGCCGCGGCAGAGATGCGCGAGCGTCTGGCGGCACTCATTCCCAGCGGCACCCGTGGCATGTGGGTGTGCACCTTCCATGCCATGTGCGTGCGCATGCTGCGCGAGGACGCCGACCTGCTGGGCTACACCGGCCAGTTCACCATCTACGATGACGATGACTCAAAGCGCATGGTGCGTGACATTATGCAGGCGCTCGGCATCGAGCAAAAGCAGTTCCCCATCAACATGATCCGCAGCAAGATCAGCTCGGCTAAAAACGCCATGATCGGCCCCGAGGACATGCTCGAGTCCGCCGATAGCCCCAACGACAAAAAGGCCGCGCAGGTCTACCTAGAGCTGGAGCGCCGCTTGCGCGCCGCCAATGCGATGGACTTCGACGACCTGCTCGTGCGCGCGCTTGAGCTGCTGCGCACCCGCCCCGAGGTGCTCGATAAGTACCAAGAGCGCTTCCGCTACATTAGCGTCGACGAGTATCAGGACACCAACCACGTCCAGTACGAAATCGCCAACCTGCTGGCCGCCAAGTACCAAAACCTCATGGTCGTGGGCGACGATGACCAGTCCATTTACAGCTGGCGTGGCGCCGACATCACCAATATCCTGGACTTTGAGAAGGATTTTAAAAACTGCAAGACCGTCAAGCTGGAGCAGAACTATCGTTCCACGGGTCATATCCTGAACGCCGCCAACGCCGTGGTACGCCACAACTCGCAGCGCAAGGACAAGCGCCTGTTTACGGCCGAGGGCGATGGCGAGAAGATCCAGGCCTTCCAGGCGAGCGACGAGCGCGACGAGGGCCGCTGGATTGCCGGCGAGATCGAGAAGCTGCATGCCAAAGGCACGAGCTACGACGACATTGCCGTGTTCTATCGCACCAACGCCCAGTCGCGTATCCTCGAAGATATGTTCCTGCGCGCGGGCGTGCCCTACAAGATCGTGGGCGGCACGCGATTCTTCGACCGTGCCGAGATCCGTGATGTCATGGCCTACCTTAAGATGATCGTGAACCCGGCCGACGAGATGAGCGTCAAGCGCGTCATCAACACACCGCGCCGTGGCATCGGCTCCACCTCGATCCAAAAAATCGAGCAGCTGGCGCGCGACAACCGTTGCTCGTTCTTCCAGGCTTGCGAGATTGCGTGTGCCGAAACCGGCATGTTTAGCGCCAAGGTCCGCAATGGCCTGTCAAGCTTTGTGTCGCTGGTGCGCGAGGGCCGCCGCATGGACGGCGAGCTCAAGGACGTCGTCGAGATGATTGTCGATAAGACGGGTCTGCTGCAGGCGTTTCGCGCCGAGGGCACCATGGAGTCTGAGAGCCGTGCCGAGAACATCCAGGAATTCCTGGGCGTCGCTGCCGAATTTGAGGAGACGCACGAGGACATCGAGGGTACGCTCGAGAGCTTGGAAGAGCTGCGCGCAGCTGGTGTTGCCGACGTGCCTGCCGGCGCCGAGCCCGTCGTGGTGAGCGCGCCCGCGCCCGAACCGGGGCCATCTGCCCCGGCATCCTCGTTTGAGGCACTCGTCGGCGCGCGCGATGCCGCAGGTTCCAATCCGCTCGATAGCCTAGCCGCCCCGGCGCTCTCGCCGCAGGATGCCCTGGCCGCCGCCATCGCGGGCAACGCGTATGCCGCGCCGACGGGGATGCCGGCGGGTGCCGTGCATGCCGACGAGATTGAGCGCACCTATGGTCCGCTCACCTGTAAGGCGCTACCGGCACTCATGGAGTGGCTGGCCCTGCGCTCCGACTTGGATTCCCTGGCCGGCGAGACGCATGCCATTACCATGATGACCATCCACTCCGCCAAGGGCCTGGAGTTCCCGGCGGTGTTCGTGGCCGGCATGGAGGAGGGCATCTTCCCGCACGTGCACGACTTTGGCGGCAGCGATGACCCGGGTAAGCTCGAGGAGGAGCGTCGCCTGGCCTACGTCGCCATCACGCGTGCCCGTAAGCGCCTGTTCCTGACCTATGCGGCCACGCGTCGCACCTACGGCTCGACCTCTGCCAACCCGCGCTCGCGCTTCCTCAACGAGATTCCGTTTGAGGATATCGAGTTTAGCGGTATCGGTTCTGCCGGTTTTGAAGGCACGGGTTGGGAGAAGCGCGGCGACCGTCACGGCACCTTTGGCTCGGGCATGGGTTCGGATATGTACGGCGGCAAGGTATTTGGTTCGCATACGCGCTCGACTGGCGGTTCCGGTTCGCGCGGCGGATCGAGCTTTGACGATTTCTTTGGTGGCAGCAGCTACGGGACCGAGCGCCATCGTGGGGTCTCGCCCGACGCCGGCCGTGTTGCCTCGACCTTTGGCTCGGGCGCGCCGCGAGCCAAAAAGCCGTCGTCCAAGGTGTCCCCGACGGTGGAGCGCAAGGTCGATCGCGCCAGCGCATCGCAGGACTTTGCCGCGGGCGATACCGTGAGCCATAAGACCTTTGGCACGGGTACCGTGATCTCGGTCGCCGGAGACATGATCGAGGTCCAGTTCGAAAAGACCGGCCAGACCAAAAAGCTCATGAAGGGATTCGCTCCGATCGTCAAGCTGTCATAATCCCGGCGGACCTGGGCGGGCGTATGGGGCAACATCGCCTGCTCGGGCAGTCCTGCTCGCACGGAGAGCACATTTTAAGTGCTCTCCGGCTCGTGCGGAACTCGCGATCGATGTTGCCCCATACGCCCGCCCAGGTCCTTAGATAACGTTGCTTGCGAACGTCGCTTTGCCCGTTCGCTTTTTGGTCTGGAGGGCCGGGTGGGCTGAATACTTAGACATGGCAAGGGGCTCCCCCGTTAAAGAACGGGGGAGCCCCTTGTTGCGTTTTGAATGGTGCGCTTGGCTTTGATGATTGATGATTTTATACGATTCAGTATAATTTCAGATAGACGCTAAAATGTAACCGAAATGAAAACGGTGATTGTACATGCTGATAAACTGCCTCCCAAAAAGACTCTTCTCTTTAGAGCTCGCTATCGACCCGGAGCCAGTTGAGATGCAGATTCCTCGCATGTATCTTGAGCGGTATTCGCTTCGCTTGGCACGGCTCGGCATGTCTAAACAGGGCCGTTTTATTGTTGCGGAACCAAAGGAACCGCCCAGTGTCATTTCGGCGCGAAATCTCGTCAGTGCGGTGCGCAAGTTAGATGTTCACCCGGTGGTAATTTGCTGGGATGCTATGGATTTAGGTTTTATGCGCGCGCTTTCTTCGGAGGGAATCGCATATATCCGAGATGAGCGAAATGCGTTCCTGCCGTTTATCGGAGCCGTTATTTCCGATGAGGTGCTGGGTGCTTCTCCCGCTGCTCCGCTTTCGCCCCAATCTCAACGAATCGTCCTAAATCTCATTGCGGGACGATGGGTTGACTGCTCCGCCGGCGACCTAGCGCGTCTGTGTGGCAAAAGCGCGGCAAGCGTCAGCGGCTATCTTTCGGAAATCGCCGCTATAGCTCCTGGGTTGATTATGCGGGACGGCAAAAAGCGTATATTGTGCGACGCCGGGCTGTCGACCGAGACGTTGCTAGATGGGTTTGAGGACTATCTTCGCACGCCAGTTTTAGAGCGAATCCGGCTCAAGAAGGTTATCGAGAGAACAGAGCTACGTGCCGTTGATGCGCTGCTTTCCGGTGTGTCTGCCCTTAGCTATATGTCCGACCTTGCCCATGAAGACTCTGCTCCAACCATTGCTCTCGAAAAATATCAGCTAGAGGCCTTGAAAGAGCATATGGGCGACAGATGGCTGGAGGCTCAGTGGTACGAACCGGCGGCAGTTGTGATTGAGGTCTGGTCGTATCCCGTGGACGCGCCGTCCGATATTAGTTTTGACGCGACGGGTTTGCAGTGTGTCGACCCGTTTTCCTTATACGTTGCTTGCGCAAAAGCAGATTACAAAGAAGATCGTCTGCTCGACGCGGTCGAACAGCTCAGGAGGACGATATGTCAAAAGTGAGGGGAATAGAGCGATTTGCCG
>CABRZC010000055.1 GCA_902475375.1 uncultured Collinsella sp.
GCGACCACATCGTGTTTTAAAAGATAACCGCAGGGGTTCTACCTGCGGTTATCTTTTTACTTTTTTAGCTGTGCTCGAGCTACGCCGATTCATCATAGTAAACAGGCATAGTTTTTTGACGGTCAGGCTAGACAGGCAAGTGGCGAGGCAAGAATTTCTGTTATTTGTCCACCAACACCGCAGGCTCGTTCTAACCTCGAGCCTCTTCCAACATCTGCTTGGCATGTGCCAGGCTTGCCTCAGATTGATCGCCACTCAGCATACGGGCGATCTCTGCGATGCGGGCGTCCCCGGCCACCTCATCCAGATGCGTCTGGGGAACGTCGCCGGGCTCTTTGCTCACCACATAATGCTTGTCGGCCATGACGGCGACCTGCGCCAGGTGGGTTACGACAATCACCTGATGCGTAGCGGCGAGATCTGTCAGAACGCTCGCGAGGGCACGTGCGGTAGAGCCGCCGACACCGGCATCGACCTCGTCGAACACCAGCGTATCCACGCCGTCAGCGTTACCGAGGACAACCTTGCTCGCCAGCATGACGCGGCTCAGCTCGCCGCCCGACGCAATGCGTCGCAGGGGGCGCGGCGTCAATCCGGCTCCGCTGCGATACAAAAGCTCGTAGCTCGAAGGGCCCGCCGGCGTCCACTCGGCACGCGGAAGATCGCGAGACTCCCAAACGAGCTCGGCGCCGCCCATCTCCAGGCGCGCCATCTGACGACCAACCTCGTGACAAAAACGAGGGGCTGCGGTATTGCGTGCGCGCTTAAGTGCCTTAGCAGCAGCAAAAAGCTCGCGTTCGGCGCTCCCGAGTGCCTCTCGTGCCTTCTTGATCTGCTCATCGCCATCATCGACCAGGGACAACAGCTCTTGTGAGCGATCGCGCATGGCGAAAACATCGTCCATAGTGGGACCCCACTGACGCAACAGACCCTTGAGGTCGGAATACCGCTCACGCATGCGAGCGAGCTCGCGCGGGTCGAAGGCGACGCCATCGCGATAGGAACGAAGCTCGTTCGCGCAATCCTCAAGGGAGATACAGGCATCCGAAAGCGCATCGGCAATATCGCCCAGTCTGCGATCGACGGCAGCCATGCGGGAAAGCTCCGCCACGGCACTGTTCACGGCATCGAGCGCTCCCCCTTCGGCAGCAAGCGACGCATGGGCATCGTTGGCCGTCGCCACCAAGACCTCGGCGTGCTCCGAGCGCGGCAGCAGCTCCTCGAGTTCCTCGTACTCGCCCGGCTTGGGGTCGACCTCGCCGATGCGCTCGAGGGCAAAGCGCGCCTCCTCGACGCGACTCCCCTGCGCACGTGAGGCTTCCTCCACACGGCGAAGCTCTTTGGCGGCAGCGCGCGATGCCTTAAAGCAGGCGCGGTACGCTTCCAGCGTCTCGAGTGCCGGGCGCCCTGTCCAGGCATCGACCATGGCAACATGATGCGCCGGATCGAGCAAGCGCTGGTGCTCGTGCTGGCCACACAGATCCATCATCACGCCGACGCGCTCCGAAAGCTCACGCACACTGGCGATACGGCCGTCAATCTTCACGCGGCTGCGGCCCTCAGCGGAAAGGCTGCGCTGGACCGTGAAGCCTTCCGTGTCGTGCGGGCCGTCGAACAAGCGCGCCTCGACACTCGCCAGCGCCTCGCCCTCGCGCACCGTCGACGAATCCGCGCGCTCACCCAAAATAAGCTTGAGGGCCGAGAGCAGCGCGGTCTTGCCGGCGCCGGTCTCGCCGGTCAGGACAGTCAGGCCGGCACTCGGCACCAGCGTCGCCTCGCGAATGAGTGCAATGTTAGAAACCTGCAGCTCATCGATCATGACGGACTCCGTAGAATACGCGGCTCACCGAGTTATAGAAGCTCTCGGGACCGTAATCGAGAAGCAGCACATCTCCGGGACCGCGACGCACCGCCACGCTCTCAACGGTACCATCGCAGGTAATAAACTGTCCATCGATAGCGATCGCCGGAACACTCGGACGGTCATCAGACATAAAGATTTCGACAACATCGCTCGGCGAGGTCAAAAAGGCGCGAGCCTGAATGGTATGCGGAGCAATCGGCACACAGACCATGCCCGTGTAATCGGGGCTGACGATGGGGCCGCCGGCGGATAACGCGTAGCCGGTGGAGCCAGTCGCCGTCGATACAACCACGCCGTCGCCACGCAGTCGATCGATATGATGGCCCGACACCGTGATGTCGAACTCAACCATATCGGACAGGGGGCCGCGCGTGAGCGCCATGTCGTTGAGGGCGAACGTGCGCACGACATCCTTCGTGCCATCGTCGCGCACGGACACGATATCCGCGGCGATGGTGGCGCGACGGCTCACGTGCAGCTCACCGGACAGGGCATCACTCACAACCTGCAAAATGTCACGCTCCTCGGGGCTAGCGGCCGTCAAAAAGCCCAGGTGACCATAGGAAAGACCGAGGATAGGAATCTCGCGATGGTTGAGGATGCGGGCAGCGCGCAGCAGCGTGCCGTCGCCGCCGAGCGTAATGACCAGATCGGAGCCGTCAATATCAGGCGTGCTCTGAATCTTGGATCGCTGGTCGGCAGCCCATGCGACCTCATAGCCCTGGCGCGTCAGCCAAAGCTCGAGCATCAGACCGCTCTCGACGGCCTCTTGCTTGTAGTAATTGGGAACCAGAAAGACCTTCATAGCGTTGCAGCTTTCTCGCTCAAAACCGATACCTGGGATTGCAGCTCATCGTCGGTACGTCCGCCGGGGGCAAACCTCATGCCGTACAGGAAAAACTCAACGTTTCCCTTGGCACCATGAATGGGCGACACGCACACATCGACCGGGAACAGTCCCTTGGCAGCAAAGAGTTCAACTGCCGCAACGAGTGTATCGCGGCGCACGGCGGGGTCGGTCACAATTCCGCCTTCGCCCACCAGCGCCGCCGGAGCCTCAAACTGCGGCTTTACGAGCGTGCAGAATGCACCCGTAGGCGCCAGGCACGCCAGCACCGCATCGATAATGTTCGCGATGCTGGTAAACGAGACGTCACACACAGCCAGGTCGATAGCGCCGGCATAGCCAAGCTCAGGCAGCTGCGTCACGTTTGTGCGCTCATGCAGCGTCACGCGATCGTCCTGACGCAACGACCAATCGAACTGGGCGCGACCCACGTCCACCGAGACAACTGTCGCAGCTCCGCGCTTAAGCAGGCAATCGGTAAAGCCGCCGGTAGAGCAGCCCACATCCAGACAGGCAAGGCCCGTCGGATTGATACCAAACGCATCAAGCGCGCCTTCGAGCTTAAGACCGCCGCGGCCAACATAGGGAATGCGTCCCTTCACGTGCAGCGGCAGGCCCGGGATCACCTTAAGGCCCGGCGAAGTCAAGCGCTCTCCGCCACTCGAGACCAAGCCGGCCATAAGAGTGCGAAGGGCATCCGCGCGATCGGCGCAGATGCCCTGTGAAATCAGTTCGTCATCAAGACGCACGCGTTTCATGAATGCCATCAACCATTCGTATCCGGAGATGCGGCCTAGCTATCCTGGGATTCGTTTGCCGCATCCTCATCGTATTCCTGCTCGAGCTTGTCGGCCTCACGCGGCGTCAGCTCAAACTTATCGACCATGTCGACCGCGCGGGAGCCCAGCTCAATCGCCTCGTCAAACAGATCGAGCGAACGCTCCAAGGAGGTGTCCTTGGAGCGAACGGTAGCGATGATCTGATCCAAACGGTCCGAGATCTCGTCAAAGTTGCGGACAGAACCCTCTGGCATGACTACTCCTCGACGGAGTCGGCCTCGACGGCCTCAGCAGCGTCCGCGTCCTCGGCCAGCACGCCAGCCTCGGCCTGAGCAGCCGCAACCTTTGCGGCAACCTCGGCAGCCTGTGCCTCCTCGCGAGCGCGATCTTCGGCCAGCAGCTCCTGGTACAGGTCCTCGCCCGGCAGCTCTTCACTGCGAGCGATCTTACCCAGCACGCCGTTGACGAACGACGCGGACTGGTCGGTGCCATAGGCCTTGGCAAGCTCGACGGCCTCGTTGATCACGATGGCATCCGAGACCTCCTCGTCGGTGAGGA
This sequence comes from uncultured Collinsella sp., assembly GCA_902475375.1. Taxonomy (GTDB): domain Bacteria; phylum Actinomycetota; class Coriobacteriia; order Coriobacteriales; family Coriobacteriaceae; genus Collinsella. Next base: position 4,049 of record CABRZC010000055.1, read on the forward strand.
AACGCATCTCGTAAACGGCGATACGTAGCAGATTGCGGTCGGCGCCGGGCATGCGCATAAGATCCCAGTTTTTGGCAACGGAGCGCAGAGCGCAGTCGATGCGGTCGATATGCTCGTAAGCACCGCGGCACAGCTCCAGCGCATAGGGGTCGAGGGGACCCTTCGAGATCAGGAAATCGCCCTCGAGGACGCGCTCGAGCGGGCTGTCCGTGGCCTCGGCCTGGAACAGCAGCTGCAGCGCCTGACTGCGGGCAAGCGTGCGCCCGCGATAAACCTTAAGGCTCAAAGGTTACTCCTTGGGGAAAACGAGGCCGTCGATGCAAACGTCAACGCGCTCGACCTCGACACCCACCTGGGCATCGATGGCGGCGACTACGGCGGCGCGAACGGCCTCGGCGAGTTTCTTGAACGGATAGCCAAAGAACACCACGACACGCACGGTGAGTGCGAGCTTGTCGCCGACGACCTCGGCCTCGACCGCCGGCTCGGAAGCCGGGGCCTTGGACGAGAGCATCATGGAGACAAGGTTGGTGGCAAGGTCCTTGACGCCAACGGAGGCGATGCCCTCGACATCGGACACGGCGCGCGAGACGATGGCGGTCAGAACATCGGGCGAAATGCCGATACCGTCAATCTTGATTTCCTGGGGCATGAGTCCTCCTAGAAGAGTTGGTTGCTAGACGCGGGAGACGAACTTGCCGTCGCGGGTGTCAACCTTGATGACCTCGCCCTCATTGAGGTACATGGGGACCTGGATGACAGCACCGGTGTCGATCGTGGCCGGCTTGGTGGAACCCTGGACGGTGTCGCCCTTAAAGCCCGGGTCGGTCTGGACGATGGTGGTCTCGATGAACATCGGCGGGGTCACGCCCATGAGCTCATCGTCGGCGAAGAGCAGCTGGCAGATGTCGTTCTCGCGCAGCCACTTGGAGTTCTCGCCCACCATGTCCTCGGGAACGGGAACCTGCTCATAGGACTCGTTGTCCATGAAGATGTAGTCGGTGCCATCGTTGTAGAGGTACTGGAACTCACGGGTGGTGAGCATGACGCTCTCGAACTTGGTGCCGGCGTTGCAGGTGTTCTCGACGACGCGGCCGCTCTTGATGTCGCGGGTCTTGTAGCGCACAAACGCGCCGCCCTTGCCCGGCTTGACATGCTGGAACTCGACGATGGTGTAGACCTTGTCCTTGATGCGGAGACCGAGGCCGTTCTTGAAGTCGGCGGTAGAAATGGTAGGCATAGCGACCTTTCTTGTTATGGGCAGAACGCACAAGCGTCCAAATTACATACGATAGAAATTATACACTTGCAGACCGCGCCTGCGGCGAGCGCATAAAAAGAGAACGCGGGGCGCCCGAATTGCTCCGGACGCCCCGCCCAAAAATCTATCGAAATGGGCTAGCAGTCGATGACGTGCAGGTCGTGCGGGGTCTTGGTGAAGGGCTCGTAGCCGTTCTCGGTGACCACGCCGTAGTCCTCCAGGCGCACGCCGCCCACGCCGGGCAGGTAGACGCCAGGCTCCATGGTGACAACCGAGCCGATCTCGATGGTGTTCTTGCTGCGGTTGAAGTTGGGCAGCTCGTGGATGTCGATACCGACGCCGTGGCCCAGACCATGGTTGTAGTAATCGCCATAGCCGGCATCGCCGATGATCTTCTTGGAAAGCTTGAAAATGTCGTTACCCTCGACGCCCGGATGGATGGCGGCGACGCACTCCTCGTGCGTACGGCGCACGAGCGCGTACAGGTCAAGCTGTTCCTGCGTGGGCCCGCCCATCACGACAGTGCGTGTCATGTCGGAGCGATAATCGCAGTAGCCCGCGCCGTAATCCATGAGGACAAAGTCGCCCTTCTCGATCACGCGGTCGCTCGGGACGGCATGCGGGTTGGCGGTGTTGGGGCCGCTCGCCACGATGGAGCCGAAGGCAAGGCTGTCAGCACCGTTGGCGAACATAAAGTTCTCGAGCTCGTTGCGTACCTGCTTCTCGGTCATACCGGGCTTAATAAAGCCGAGCATGTGCTGGAAGGCGGCATCGGTGATCGACTGCGCATGGCGCATGAGTTCAATCTCCTCGGCGTCCTTGATGGCGCGCATCTTGCGGATGTCGTCGTGCATCAGCGGCAGCATACAGGCGACGGAGCGGTCCTCCAGGCCGCGCTGAATACCCTGGTAGAAATTAATCTGCATATCGTCCTCGACAGCGCAGACGCGGCATTTGTTGGCCGCGATCTTGCCGGCGACCCAACCGGGGATGGTGCCCTCATCCATGTCGTAGACCCAGGGGCTGCCGGCGGGCGTGTTCTCCTCAAAGCTGTTGAGGTAGCGCGAGTCGGTATGGAACAGGCACTGGTCAGCCGTAATAAACGCCGCGTGCGGGAACTCGAAGGTGTAGTCGAAGACGCCCTTCACGCCCGTGAGCCAACGAAGATTGGCCTCGTCGCGTACCACGATAGCGTCGTAGCCACGCTCGACCATCAGGGCACGGACGCGCTCGATACGACCGGCAGGACCGGCAGCAAACTCAGACATGCAGATTCCTTTCTTGTTGTCTCTATATAGACGGGACGGGTCTCAACCGAACGACGGAATCGCATGCGATCCGCAACCGATTGGAAACCCGCCCCTCAACATGATACGAAAGACGATGGAAGTCAATAAATCTTAGAGAAGTTCTTTACGAGAAGCCAAGTAGGCGTGAGCATGGCGCTCAAGAACCTCGTCCTCAACGTTCGTTAGGCGAATGGCGCCGAGTGCCGCGGGCAGCGGCAGCATGCTGCGGTTTGAGCGCGCGAACTGCTGCCTACGGAACTCCTCGATATATGCGACAGGCTCCAGATCGAAGGCAAGTTCCTCGATACCAAAGTCCTCCAGGCAGTCATCGACCTCAAAGACGCAATCGATATCAAAGTCGCAGGCATCATGTGCTAGGCGCGCCTCAAAGCGCATGCCCTCGGATAACAGCTGATAGGCAGGGACCTGCGAAGCGGCATCGCCCAAGCAGGCGCGCAGGGTACGCTCCCCCGTCTTGCCAAAATCGAGCGCATGGCGAGCGCTCGGGTTCGTGGCCATCAGTACGTCCTTGCGGGCAGTCTGAGACCATTGAACGGCATTAACGAGCGCGACCTCCTCGCCCGCGAGAATCTCGGGGACGGTCTCAGTAAACTGATTCCAGCGGGACTTGCTGCTCGAAAGCATGGTGCCAACAAGTACCACATAGCCGAGCTTAAGGTCCTCGGGGTCCGCCTCGCGAACAAGGTCGAGGTCACACACGACCAAGCCCGGTTCGGGACGGAAGGCGATAGCGGGAAGCGCATTCGCCGACGAGGCGACGAGCGGCTTCATGGTCGTCGCGACCGTGAGCATGGCGTCGAACGTCGTCGGCAACAGCGCGCACTCGGTTCGGCCGCACCACTGGTTTGCGCACCAGCTAACAACCGAGCAGGTTGCGGCATCGCCAACGGCGACAACCAGATCGTCGCAGGTAATGCCGTTGGCAGACAGGGCGCCAAAGATCGCATCGGCATCGGCCAGCGTGGCACCAGCAGGCGAAAGCTCAAGGACGAGCAGCGACACGGCAAAACCGGCGTCGACCAGCGCATGCTCGACAACCTCACCAAAACGCTCGGATGTGGCGTCGTTCCAAACCACCATAGCGCGCTTAGGCTTGCCAACGGCCGAGGCAAACATGCGCGACAGCTCATCGAACGCGCCCAATCCGACACGGACATCGACGCTGCGGTTTTGGAAATTGATCAGTTGACGGCGAATCATAGCAGCCCACGCTCCAAAAGCATCTCGGCACAAAGGTAGGAAACGTCCTCGAAGGACTTGTTGCGAATATCAAGGGTAAGGTCGGCGGCCTGTCGATACAGCGGACGGCGATGCTCAAACAGGCGCGCGGCATGCTCGGGCGAGCGGAAATCGGGGCGCGTGTCGGACCGACGAATCTGGCGAATCGAATCCTCGAAGTCGCCCTCGAGGTACACGCACGTACCCATTTCGTGCATCAGCTCAATATTCACCGGCGTCTCGACAATGCCACCCCCGCACGATACCAGCAGGCTGCGCTCACTTTGAAGCGAACGGAGTGCCGAGGTCTCGAGCTCGCGAAAACGATCCTCGCCCTCGGTCTCAAAAATCTCGGTTACCGACTTGCCGCAACGGCGGACGACCAGGCGGTCGGTATCGATAAAACGCCTCTTGAACATGGTGCCGACGTTGCGCGCGAGCGTCGATTTGCCCGCGCCCAAAAAGCCGATAAAGAAGATATGGTCGCAGCCGTGTTTGGTGTGCTGGGACATGACGAGACCTATTCCTCGCAGGGAAGGTCGCGCAGGGCCCGGCGCTCAAAGATACGGAAGATCTGCGTATACCACAGGTCCTGCGTGGCCTGCGGCTTTACCAGGATGGTATCGACGCCGGCGAAGTTGCCGCTCCACACGTCCGTGTAGAGCTGATCACCGATCAGCACCGCCTCGTCGGCCGTGGCGCCGAGGCGCTTAAGACCCGCCTTGAGGGCAAACGGCGCCGGCTTCATGGCGTGGCTGATGGCCTCGAGTCCCAGCTCGCGTGCCGATGCCATGACCTGGTCGCGATGCCAGTTATTGGACACCATGCACAGCTTAAAGCCTTTGGCGCGGGCGGCGTCGAGCCAAGCGGAAATCGCGGCGGGGACCTGCTCGGTGTCGCGCGGCACCAGGGTGTTATCGCGATCGAGCAGAATGGCGCGTTTGCCGTCGGCCCACAGGGTATCGAGATCGATGCGATCGACCGAGGCAACGTATCGTTTGGGGCTAAAAATCCTCATGCTAATTCCAAGACTGTTGATGCTCTTCGTAGGTTTGCGAGAAGTACTCCTCGTCCTGCGTAATGTAGAAATACAGGTCATCGGAGTCGGTCGGCTCAAGCGTGGCCTTGAGTGCCTCGAGCGACGGAGAGCAGATGGGCGTGGGCGGTAGGCCCTCGTGCTTATAGGTGTTATACGGACTATCGCTCTGCAGGTCGTCGGCGGTAACCTCGCCACCGGTGACATACATCATGGTCGCATCGCTGTTGAGATAGCGCAGACCGTCGAGTTTGCCGGCAAGGCGGTTGTAGAAGACCGAGGCCACGTGCGCACGTTGATCGGCGTTGAGGCCCTCGCGCTCAACGATAGAGGCCAAGTTGACGATGTCGTAGTCGGACATCTCCACACCGTAGCGTTCCTTGATCTTGGCTTCGCAGCTCGCAAAGTCAAGCGACTTGTACTCGGTCTTAAACTGATCGAGCATGGCGCGAATCACGTCATCGGCCGTCGGCGAATCGCCCAGCGAATAGGTCTTGGGGAACAAGAAACCCTCGAGCGAATCGTTGGCGGCGCCCTTAAGGAAGCTATAGTCGTCAACGTAGTTGGAGGCCTTGGCCTGGTTGAGGAAGTCTTCCTTAGAGATGCTGTCGTAGGCCTGGGCCACACGGTCGGCGACTTGATCGACCGTTAGGCCCTCAGGGATAGTCAGCGCATTGGAGCCCGCGTTGGGGCCTTCCATGAGCTGCTGAACAACCTTGGTCGCATCCATGAGTGTGGTGAACGAATAATCACCAGGCTTGAGCGACATATCGGCGTTGAGCTTTTTCACCGCCGCATAGTAATCCTTGGGATTTTCGACGATATGGTTCTCAGAGAGAATCGAGGCGATAGTATCGCCCGAGGCACCGTCGGGAATCGTGATAGTAACTTGCTGGCCAGCAGCGACTTTCGCATCCTCACCGCCAAAGAAGCCCTTGACGGCTGGCACGACAAAGAAAACGATCGCGACAAGCGCAAGCACGGCGACGACGCCACCGATAATCATAGGCACCGGGGAGCTTTTCTTTTGTGTACCACGGCGGACGTGCGTGTTATAGCTCGAGCGCGTAGCCGGAGCAACGCCGTGGGAACCGAGAGCGTGATGCGAATGCGACTGGGGGGCCTGCACTCGCTGGGTAGATGCCTGCTGCTTAAAGCAGGTACCGCCTGCAGGCTGGGCCGAACGAGCAGAAGGCTGCTGACCCGTCCGTTGAATAGGTTGGGCCGAATGAGAGAAGGACTGCGCCGGGCGCGCGGCAGGCTGAGCTGCACGCTGCGTCGGCTGTGCCGGACGCTGGCCAGGCTGGGCAGGGCGCGACGCCGGCTGCCGTGTACGATTCTGCTGGCGCGGATCGGAAGCGCTAGGCATGCGAAACCTCCTCGTTTTTACGATCGAGCCACGTCTGCAAAAACAGGCTGGCGGCAATCATGTCGATCTTGCCCCTCATCTGCTTTTCGTTGAGGCCCTGCTCGCGCAGGATACGCTTAGCCTCTTGCGAGGACAGACGCTCGTCCTCAAACTCCAACGGAAGATCGAGCTCGTCGGCAATCTTTTGCGCCACAGCGGCAACGCGCTCGGCCTGAGGGCCGGGCTCACCGGCCATGGTCAGGGGACGTCCGCTTACCAGGATGTCGGGCTCATAGTCCTCAACCAGGTAGCGGAACGTCTTGGCCATACCGGTGACCTCGGCAGCCGGAAGCACCTTGACAGGCATCGCCATCTTGCCATCACGGCTCGAGACGGCGATGCCAATCCTGGTCTCCCCTATGTCCAGCGCGAGCGCAACCACAGCGACTTCTTAGATTCTTAGGCGCCGAGCGCGGTCTTAGCGGCCGCGAGGGCATCGGCGATGCCGGCAGCATTCTTGCCACCAGCCTGGGCCATGTTGGGACGACCGCCACCGCGACCGTCGACCAGACCCGCGATCTGCTTGATCACGTTACCGGCGTGGAAACCGGCCTTGACGGCGTCATCGGAGCCGGCAGCGAGCAGGGCCGGAGTGCCCTTCTCAGTCACGCTGGCGACGACACAAGCGACAGGGCCGGCGACCTTCTGATGCACGGTATCCCATACGTTGCGCAGGTCGGCAGCCTCAAGGCCCTGGAGCTCAGCGACGACTAGCTTGTAGCCGCCGAGCTCGACAGCACCCTCGATGGCACTGGAAATGGCGTCGGAGGAGCCACCGGTCAGAGCCTTTTTGAGCTTGTTGGACGTCTCGCGCAGCTCGGCCTGCAGGTTCTCCACGCGGGCGGGAACCTCGTCGACGCGGCACTTGAGCGCAGCGGCGGCGGCGTCAACGAGCGCCAGGCGGTCGGCCATGTAGTCGAGGGCACCCTTAGAGGTCACGGCCTCGATACGGCGGACATTGGAGCCCGTGGAGGACTCGGAAATGATCTTGAACAGGCCAATCTCGGCGGTATTGGCGGCATGGGTGCCACCACAGAGCTCGCGGGAGAACGGCTGGTCCTCGGCGCCCACGGAGACGACGCGGACGACATCGCCGTACTTCTCTCCAAACAGAGCGACAGCGCCGGCAGCCTTAGCCTCGTCGATGCCCATGACACGGGTCACGACCGGCTTGGAAGCGAAGATCTGCTGGTTGACCAGGTCCTCGACAGCCTTGAGCTGCTCGAAGGACAGAGCCTCGAAGTGCGTAAAGTCAAAGCGCAGGTGCTCGGGCGTCACCAGCGAGCCGGCCTGGGAGACGTGCTCGCCCAGGACCTGCTTAAGGGCAGCGTCGAGCAGGTGCGTGGCGGTGTGGTTGCGACGCAGGAAGCCACGGCGCTCGGCGTCGAGCGCGGCGGTCACGGTAGTACCGACGGTCAGCGTACCCTCGGTGACGTGGGCGACGTGAGCATACAGGCCGTTGTGGTTCTTGGTATCGGAAACGGTCAGCGCAACGCCCTCGGCGGAAAGCTCACCGGCGTCACCCTGCTGGCCGCCCATCTCGGCATAGAACGGAGTGTGGTCGAGCACGACCTCGACATCCTCGCCCGCGGCAGCGGACTCAACGGACTCACCGTTGCGAACGATAGCGACAACCTTGGCGCCCTCGATGACGTCGTTGTCATAGCCGTCGAACTCGGTCGCAGCGACCTTGTCCGAAAGCTCGACCCACACGTCATTGAAGCTGCCCCAGGCATCGCCCTTGGCGTTGGCGCGGGCGCGGGCCTTCTGGTCCTCCATGCAAGCGGTGAAGCCATCCATATCGACGTCGTGCCCAGCGGTACCAGCAATCTCGACGGTCAGGTCGATGGGGAAACCAAAGGTGTCGTGAAGCTTAAAGGCAACATCGCCCGGAAGGACAGCGCCGTCGGCGAGCGCGGCCAGGGCCTCGTCCAGGTAAACGCGGCCGTTGTCGAGCGTCGTTGAGAAACGCTCCTCCTCGGAGGCGACGATGCCCTTAACGAGCGCGACGCTCTTGAGCAGCTCGGGATAGGCCTCGCCCATCTGGGCGTTGACCTCGTCGATAAACTTGGTCAGGAAGGCGCCCTCGATGCCCAGCAGGCGACCGTGGAACACGGCACGGCGGAGCAGGCGGCGAAGGACGTACTCGCGACCCTCGTTACCGGGCAGGATGCCGTCGGAGATCATAAAGTCGACGGCACGGGAGTGGTCGGCGATGATGCGCAGGGAGCGGCTAGCACCGGAGTAATCGTCGGCGTCATAGGTCTTGCCGCTGATCTTCTCGCCCAGCTTGATGAGGTGCTGCATCAGATCGCCGTCGTAGTTAGCGGTCTTGTGCTGCATGATGGCGGCCATGCGCTCCAGACCCATGCCCGTATCGAGGTTGCGGTGCGGCAGCTCCGGCATGGAGCCGTCCTCCTGGCGGTCGTACTGGGTAAAGACGAGATTCCAGAACTCCAGGAAGCGGTCGCAGTCGCAGCCGGGCTTGCAGTCGGGGCTGCCGCAGCCGACCTCCTCGCCCATGTCAAAGTAGATCTCGGAGCACGGACCGCAGGGGCCGGTGGGGCCAGCGGCCCAGAAGTTGTCGTCCTCGCCCAGGCGGGAGATGTGATCCTCGGCAACGCCCAGGGAGCGCCACACGTCATGGGTCTCGTCGTCTTCGGTAAAGACGGTGAAGTACAGGCGGTCGAGCGGCAGCTTGAACTCCTTGGTGATGAGCTCAAAGGCCCAAGCGCAGGCCTGCTGCTTGGAGACGCCGCCAAAGGAGAAGTCGCCGAGCATCTCAAAGAAGGACAGGTGACGGCCGTCCTCGCCGATGCAGTCGATATCGTTGGTGCGGACGCACTTCTGGCAGGAGATCGCGCCGATCTCCTTCATGGTCTTCTTGCCCTGGTAGTACTCCTTAAACTGGTTCATGCCGGCGTTGGCAAGCAGCAGCGAAGGATCGTCAGGGACGAGGGACGAAGAAGGATAGAGCTTAAGACCGCGCTCCTCAAAGAAGTTGAGGAACTTGGAGCGAATCTCGGCCGTAGTCATTGACGGGTAGTCAGCACTCATAGAGGGAATCTCCTCGGTTTCACATCGAAACAGTTCAAACGTAACGATATTACCATCCCACCGCGCCTGTGCAAAAAAGAGGGCCGCCAAACAGCGACCCTCCAGCGAAAGTGCACGTTATTTAGGTCTGTCAAATACTTTGAAAAAAATGATTTCGGTATAAT
>CABRZC010000056.1 GCA_902475375.1 uncultured Collinsella sp.
GTTCGCTTTACAATATGCAAACATGCGTTCGATAATAGGAGGCATGGAATATCGACAGACAGATGGTAAAACTCGACGCGTGCACAAGCAGTATGTGGACGTCGTGGCCCGCATCCTCGCGGGCGGACAAGTCGTGCCGGTTACCGTCTGCTGGGTCGACGGTCGCTGTTTTACGATCGACGAGATTGTCTCATCCACCGGTTTTGGCCTAACGGTTCACGGCATTCGTACGGCAACCTATAAGGTTCGTTTTGGTGGGCATGCGACCGAACTGTATCTGGAAGAACAGGCGCGCGAGCGACCGGATGGCTCGCAGGCCCATTTGATGCGTTGGTGGGTGTGGGCATTCGACCGTACGCTCGAGAGCGGGCGCCGCAGGTAAGAGCGCGCGGCATTCGGGTACAATGGCAGGAATCTTGTCACCTACGGCGCTGTCGCGGCGCTTTTGAAAGGACGATATTATGAACGATATCCAGGGTTATCAGAACGGCCCCATTGAGACCGGCGCAAGCCGTGCCAAGGAGATGTCGCCGCGTGCGTACAACCTTGCCATGTCTGCCCTGATCTTTTTGGGCTTTTGCGCCATGGGTGCCGGTGCTTACTTTACGAGCACCATGGCGTTTGCCCGCATGATGATGAGCGGCGCCGCCTTGCCGCTGGTCTTTGGCTCGTTTATTTTGACCATCGTCGGCATGGTCATGATGTCGGCCGCCGCGGGCAAGCAGTCTGTGGGTCTGTCCCTTGTGGGCTACGTAATCTTTGCGAGTACCTTTGGCCTGACCGCGTCGTTTGGCCTTGCCAATTACGACCTGCCCACCATCAACACTGCCTTTATCGCCACGGCCGCCATCACCTTTGTCTTTGGTGCGCTGGGCGTGACCTTCCCCAAGTTCTTCCAGCGTGTGTACGGCATTGGTTTTGGCATCCTGCTTGCCACGATTCTGGTCGAGATCGTGCTGATGTTTATGGGCGTCTCGCAGTCCATCACCGACCTGATCGTGATCGTGGTGTTCGCCGGCTTTATTGGCTACGACACCTATGTGGCCACGACGGTGCCGCCCACGCTGCCCAACGCCGTGCTCATGGCATCCAACCTGTTCGTGGACATCATCAACGTGTTCCTGCGCATCCTGAACATCCTTGGTCGTCGCGACTAGCGCGGGGCATTGCAGCGTTTCTTGTCGGACGCGGTAAAACGATGTGAAAGGCGGTCCTTCGGGGCCGTCTTTTTTGTGCACGGCGGGGTATCATGGATGGGAAAAGCCGATAGCGGCAGAGACCGAGAAAGGTGACCACTTATGGCAGACGTCGACAACAGGAACCGTAACCGCAGGTCTAACCGAGCGGGTCAGCCCAATCCCAAGCGCGAGGCGCGTGCCAAGGCCGCCGAGCGCCATGTGGTGGCTGTGTCCGAGGCCTGCGCCAAGGACATCGAGCGTTCGCTTGCCGGCGTGCGCAAGTTCGATGGTATGCCTGCCGGATTTGTCGCGGCGATGAAGGCCAAGGCCCAAGCGGCCGACACTGCCGAGGAGCAGGTTGTTGAGGAGCCCGAGGTCGCCGAGGTCGAAGCCGCTGAGGTTGCATCCGCCGAGACCGAGGTTTCGGCCGAGCCTGCAGCCGCCGAGGAGGCCGCGGAGACCGAGTCCGCGCCTACCGCTGAAAAGCCCGCTCCGGTCCTGCCTGAGGTCACCGTGCTCGACGCCTCTGCCACGCAGGCCATTCTGGATAACGGCCGAGGCTACGCGCAGTTCTGCGACATGGCCGTGCTCGCCTTTGCCTCGTTCACCAACCCGGGCGGTGGCTACATCCAGGGCTATCTGGGTCAGGAGGCCACGCTCTGTGCCGATTCGTATCTGTACAACGTCCTCGATAAGCAGCGCAAATGGTACGGCGAGAACCGTCGCCGCAACATCAACTGCGAGCTTTACCGCAACCGTGCACTGGTGGTGCCTGCGGTGCGCTTCGACCGCAACCACGTGCATGCGTATGCCGATGTAATCGTTGCCGCCGCGCCCAACGCCAAGCGCGCTCGCCAGGAGTATCGCGTGGGTGACGATGCCCTGCTGGACGCCCTGCGCGATCGCATCCGCTTTGTGCTTGCCATCTGCGACGAGCTGGGTCGCGAGAAGCTCGTACTGGGCGCTTGGGGTTGCGACAACAACGGCTTTGACGCCGAGGCCGTGGCCGAGCTCTTCCGCAATGAGCTCGCGTCGGGCGACTTCAAGGTCAAGCAGGTCTTCTTTGCCGTGCCCTCTACGCGTTGGGACGAGGACTTTGCCAAGTTCGAGCATGTGCTGGCAAACTTCCCCGAGCGCAACGAGGAGTCCTATGCCCAGGTTGCCGCACGCGCTGCGGCTGCTCGCGCCGCCGAGCAGGCCCAGGCTGCCGCCGAGGACGATGAGGACGATGACGATTGGCGCAAGTACCTGTAATCGGTACGTGCCGACAGATAGGTCGAGCCGGCGGGAGGGCTGCTTCCGTCGGCTTTTTACTAAAGGAAGGGCTTACGATGAAAAACGTTCTGTGCTTTGGTGACAGCAATACCTATGGCTACGATCCGGCAGGTATGCGCGACGGCACCGCGGTGCGCTATGCGCACGATGTGCGCTGGTGCGGCGTGGCACAGCGTGACCTGGGCGAGGGCTGGCACGTAATTGAGGAAGGCTTAAACGGCCGCACGACGGTGCGCGACGATATGTGCCATCTGGATACTAATCTCAACGGTATTCGCGCGTTGCCGATGCTGCTCGAGGCCCATAAGCCGCTGGATGCGATCGTGATTATGCTGGGCACCAACGACTGTAAGACGGTCTTTAACGTGACAGCTTCCGATATCGCCCGTGGCGCCATGGCGCTGATTCGCACTGTCCGCGCGTTTCCGTGGACCGACGCTGCGCCTTGTCCGCGCATTCTGCTGATGGCTCCTATCAAGATCAAGCCGCAGATCGCCGATGTGTATATGACCGACTTTGACGAGCACTCCGTCGAGGCCTCGGAGCATTTTGCCGAATACTATGCGTATGTTGCCGAACAGTTTGGCTGCGACTTTTTGAATGCCGCCGATTTTGCCGAGCCGGGCGATATCGATTATCTGCACATGATGCCGGTAAGCCACGAGAGCCTCGGCCATGCCGTGGCAGCCAAGCTCAAAGAGATGCTCGGAGAGTAGTACGGCCCAAAGCAGTACAAAAGTTCCCCTTGCGGTGGCTTGTTTCGTTGGTTTGTCTTGATCTGTAACAGCTGTAAGGCCGAAAACGGGCTAGATGTTACAGATTGAGATTATTTAGGTCGATATCGGTCGTTTGTCTCGATCTGTAACATCTAGGGTCGATTTCGCCGAGTTACTGTTACAGATCGAGATGTTTGTGGGAACCGCCACAAAGGTGCCTGTCCCCTTTGCGGTGGTTTTGGGCTGCGAATCTTAATACTGCCACATGTGGTTGACGGGGCCGGAGCCTTTGCCCATGTCAAAGCCAGCGGCGAGAGCACCCGTTAGGTAGGCCTTGCCGGCGTTGACGGCATCGGCAAGATCCATGCCCTGGGCCAGCGCGCAGGCGATGGCGGACGAAAGCGTACAGCCAGTACCGTGCGTGTTGCCGGTCTCGATGCGCTTGTGGCGGAACCACGTGGTGAGCGGATCGCCCAGATGGTTGCCCTCGTCATCGAGCGGCGCGGGCTCTGCTAGCACATCGTTGGCCTCGTTGACAAAATGCCCGCCCTTAACGAGAGACGCGCAGCCAAAGCGACGGGTGAGAAGCATGGCGGCATTTTGCTGCGTGCGCTCGGAATCGACCTCATAATCGAGCAGCGCCATGGCCTCGGGAATGTTGGGCGTGATAACGGTCGCCAGCGGGAACAGGCGGCGGGTGAGTGCCTCAGCGGCATCCTCGGCAATGAGGCGAGCACCCGAGGTGGCGACCATGACGGGGTCGACGACGATATTTTGTGCGTCCCAGGCGCTCAAGCGGTCGGCGATAACCTCGATAATCTCGGCAGAGGAGACCATGCCGATCTTGACGGCGCTGGGTCGAATATCGTCAAAAACGGCATCGATCTGCGCCGCGACAATATCCGGGGAGATGTTCTGCACAGCGGTGACGCCCAGGGTGTTCTGTGCGGTGATGGCTGTGATGGCCGTCTCGGCATACAGGCGGTGCGCCGTGATGGTCTTGATGTCGGCCTGAATGCCGGCGCCACCGCTGGAATCGGATCCTGCGATGGATAGAACGGCGGGTACCTTACTGCGATCCATGTTCGCTCCCTTGTTCGGTCGGATTCAAATGGGTCTTTAAGTCTGCATTATAAAGTTGCCCGGGCCGGCTGTATTCCGAACCCGGGCGGGCGATGCAATCTTTACGCAAATGTAAGCAAATGTTCACGCGTCAACAATTGTCGAACACCTTGTTACCGATTGTGGCTTCGGTGACGCGTTAGTCCTCAATACCGAGGTCGATCGTCGTGCCTTCGAACACCTTGTTGACGGTGCGGACGGCGCACATCTTGCCACACATGGTGCAAGTGCCCTCGGTGGCGGCGGGGGATTCCTCGTAGCGCTTCTTGCCGGTGACCGGGTCGAGCGCGCACTTCCACATGGCGTCCCAGTCGAGCTTACGGCGTGCCTGGCCCATCTTGTCATCCATGTCGCGGGCGTGCGGCACCTTCTTGGCGATGTCGGCGGCGTGCGCGGCGATCTTGGTGGCCATGAGGCCATCGAGCACGTCCTGGGCGTTGGGCAGGCACAGGTGCTCGGCCGGCGTCACATAGCACAGGAAGTCGGCACCGGAGCTGGCGGAGATGGCGCCGCCGATGGCAGCGGTGATGTGGTCGTAGCCCACGCCGATATCGGTCACCAGCGGCCCGAGCACATAGAACGGGGCGTTGTGGCACAGGCGCTTCTGCAGTTTCATGTTGGCGGCGATCTCGTCGAGCGCCATGTGACCCGGGCCTTCGACCATAACCTGGACGCCGGCGGCCCAAGCGCGCTTGCACAGCTTGCCCAGCTCGATCATCTCGGCGGTCTCGGTTGCGTCGTTGGAGTCGTAGAGGCAGCCCGGGCGGCAGGAGTCGCCGAGCGAGATCGTCACGTCGTATTCGTGACAGATCTCGAGCACCTCGTCGTAGAACTCGTAGAAGGGGTTCTCGTTACCGGTGACTTCCATCCAGCCAAACAGCAGCGAGCCGCCGCGACTGACGATGTTCATGAGGCGGCCGGTCTCCTTAAAGGTTTTGATGACCGACTTGTTGATGCCGCAGTGGATGGTCATAAAGTCCACGCCGTCCTCGGCATGAGCGCGCACGACCTCGAGCAGATCGTCCTTGGTGAGCTTGACCAGCGGCTTTTCCATGTAGCCGATGGCGTCATACATGGGGACGGTGCCCACCATAAGCGGCGTCTCGTCGATGAGCTGCTGGCGGAACTGGCGCGTCTTGCCCGAGTTGGAGAGGTCCATGATGGCGTCGGCGCCAAAGTCCTCGGCGATCTTGACCTTCTTCCACTCCTCGGCGGCATCGGCCTTGTCGCCCGAGATGCCCAGGTTGACGTTGACCTTGGTGGACAGGCCCTCGCCGACACCAAAGGCGCGCATGCCCTTTTTGATATGCACGATGTTGGCGGGAATGGCGATGCGGCCGTCTGCCACGCGCTCGCGGATGTACTCGGGGTCGCGATGCTCGCGCTCGGCAACCTCCTTCATCTGCGGCGTGATCTGCCCGGCGCGGGCGAAGTCGATTTGCGTGACGAGCTTGGGCTCGGTCTGTGTGCTCATTGGCACGGCTCCCTTCGTTGGCATTACCCATATCAGGTTTGCGGGTCAGGGCGGGCGCGCCCAGTCTCAGCCTACCGTCTTGTCCTGCAAGCTCCCCGTTTATGTGGTGGGCTCAAGTATAGCCTGAATGGGTACGATTGACGCGATGAGCATGCCCGTGGGGAGGCGAACATGGAAGACAAGCATCTATATCGGGAGACGCAGTGGGATGTGTCGGCCGAGGAGGGCCGTGCCCATCATGGGCTGGTCGCAATTGGTTTTGCGATCCTTGTCGTGATGGCGATCGCCTGTTGTATCTGGACGTTTGGCGGGCGTGGGGGAGCTGCCTGGGCGTTTGGGGCGGACGATAGCCTGCCGATCATGACAGTGAAGGTCACGGGCGGCAATACCGTTGCCGCGCCGGGCGATTATTGGTACCCGCGCGATGAGTTTGTGCAGTTGCAGCTGAGTGGTGGGTCCATTCCAGGTGAAGAAATCGAGCGCGTGACCTTCGATGCGTCGCTTAAGACGCTGTTGGTTGAGCTCAAAGATCAAGGGGATGTGCCCACGACCATGGATATCGCCTTGACGGAATGGCGTCTGGAGCCTCCGACGGGTGTTGCGGTGTCCGAGGTCGAGCACGTCAAGATTGCCTATCAGGACGGTTCGACAAATGAAATTGCCAAAGCCGACGGCTTGGCGGAATAGACGCCGTGCCTAGGCAGCACATTCAAAAGTAGCGGTGGTTCTACAAGGTCTGTTCGTTCAGGAAGACCAAAGTGTTTTTATTTGAAAGCTCGGGAAGGTGACGATAACCAACGTCGAACGCGGTGAGCCCGCTTACATCCTCGAGCTTGTTTTCTGCCATCCAGCGCACCATGGAGCCGCGCGCCTTTTTGCTGGCGGTCGATCGCTGGATGGGCTTGCCGTTGCGGACACCTTCGCCAAAGAGACAAGTGATGGTTGTGGCGTCGCCTGCGAGATGGGGTAGAACGGCCTTGGCGTACTCCACGCTGGCAAGGTTGACGACCGTGGTGTTGGAGCCGGTCGGCGCAATGGCGCATGCAAGTTTGTCGCCCCAAAACGCATAGAGGTCACGGGCGTTGTCGACGGCGAGCTTGGCTCCCATTTCGAGCCGATAGGGCTCAACGCCATGGAAAGGCCGCACGCATCCGTACAATCCGGAGAGGATCCAGAGATGGTTTTGCAGCCAGTCGAGTTGTGCGGCATCCATCACCTCGGGCGCCATGCTCTGGTATTGAATGCCGTGATAGGACATGACGGCAGGGGAGATTCGACGCGCGATATCGGGATCTGCGAGGTCGGTATCGCTCAGGACGGGCATAAATTCGTGAAGCGTATCCAGACACGTTGTGAGCAGCCTGTCGCTCACGTTCCACAGCGCCTGCAGGCCGCCGCATTTCGTTCGATATCTAGCAGTGCGTGGTGGAGGCGAGCCGTCTCGTGCGCAAAAGGTGGAATGCCCAGGACTTCAAAAGCATCTTGGGCCGCGCGCATCTGCTTGGCGGGCGAAATGATGACCTGCAGCATGGACTCTCCTCTGCCAAAAAAGTTGCGGTGGAATACGGTCTGTTTTGGCCGTTTATGGGCCAGTTTAGTCCGTATTTCACCGCAAGTTATAAGGGACTGGTTAGGCGCGCTCGAGGAAAGCCTTGTAGCCGCGATAGGCCTCGTAGATATCGGCCTTGTTAGCGACCTCCCACAGGGCGTGCATGGACAGGACGGCAACGCCGGAGTCGATGACGTTCATGCCGTACTTGGCCATGATGTAGGCGATGGTGCCGCCGCCGCCCGCGTTGACGCGGCCGAGCTCGCAGGTCTGGAAGTCCACGCCGGCCTCGTCCATGATGTCGCGGACGAGGGCCACGTACTCGGCGTCGGCGTCGTTTGAACCGCCCTTGCCGCGGCTGCCCGTGTACTTGTTAAAGCACAGGCCACGACCCATAAAGGCTGCGTTCTTGGTCTCGAACTTGCCGGCGTAGCCCGGGTCGAAGCCGGCGGACACGTCAGAGGAGAGCATGCGGCTGTGGGCGAGTGCACGGCGCAGGGCCAGCGGGCTATCCTCGCCGGCGAGCGTCATGATCTCGGCGACGGTGTTCTCGAAGAAGCGGCTCGTCATGCCGGTGGCACCCACGGAACCGATCTCCTCCTTATCGACGATGAGCGTGATGCTCGTGCGCTCGACATTGGCCACATTGATCTGGGCGAGCATGGAGGGGTAGGCGCAGACGCGGTCGTCGTGGCCATAGCCCAAAATCATGGAGCGGTCGAGGCCCATGTCGCGGGCGGGGCCGGCGGGCACGACCTCGATCTCGGCGGAGAGGAAGTCCTCCTCCTCGACGTCGTACTGCTCCTTGAGGATGTCCAGGAACATCTGCTTGACGGGCTCCTTGGGGGCGTCCTTGTCGTCCTCGTCAAACTTGACGGGACGGCCGCCCACGATCACGTCGAGAATCTCGGCGTCGACGGCGTCCTTGGCGGGCTTGGACATCTGCTCGCTCGAGAGGTGGATCAGCAGGTCGGAGATGGTAAAGACCGGGTCGTCCGCCTTGTCGCCGATGTTGATGTCGACGGTGGTGCCGTCCTTTTTGCAGATGACGCCTACAAGTGCAAGCGGGGAGGCCACCCAGTGGTAGCTCTTGACGCCGCCGTAGTAGTGCGTGTCGAGGTAGGCCATGTCGCCGGCCTCGAAGGCGGGATTTTGCTTGAGGTCCAGGCGCGGCGAGTCCACGTGGGCGCCCAGGATGTTAAAGCCCTGCTCGAGCGGGGTGGTGCCCAGGTTGACGAGCATAAGGTCCTTGCCGTGATTGGCGGCGTACACCTTGTCGCCGGCCTTGAGCGCGCGGCCCTCGGCGATCACGGTCTCCAGATTGACGTAGCCCGCCTCCTCGGCCATCTTGATACCGGTCTTGACGCACAGGCGCTCGGTCTTGTTCTCGCTCAAAAACTGCTTATAGCCGCGGCAAAGCTCCTCGAGCTCCTCGATCTGCTGTGGCGTGTACTTTTTCCATGCGCAGGGACGCTCCATGACGCAGGCTCCTTTCGGATCGATCGTGCTGGTTGATGTACCGTGAGCCATCGTATCACGCGCGGGCCCGCGGCGGCAGGGGAGCCTGATGTGCGGTGGTCGCGGGGCGGGGAGCGTGTAAACTGGAGTGAGCAAGCCGTGCCCAGCCCAAAGCGAGGTATTCAATATGTCTGACAAGCGCCGCACCTTTGCCGTTATCGACGGCAACTCGCTCATGCATCGCGCCTTCCACGCCGTGCCGCCGACCATGAACGCGCCGGACGGTCGCCCCACCAATGCGATCTTTGGCTTTCTGAACATGTTTCTCAAGATGATCGATGCCTTTAACCCCGACGGTGTGGTCGTGGCGTTTGATAAGGGCAAGCCGCGCGTGCGCATGGAGATGCTGCCGCAGTATAAGGCGCAGCGCCCGCCCATGGACCCCGATCTGCATGTGCAGTTTCCGATGATCAAGGAGCTGCTCGGCGCGCTCAACGTGCCGATTCTGCAGTCCGAGGGCTGGGAAGGCGACGATATCCTGGGAACCATGGCGCGCCTGGGCGAGCAGGCCGGCTGCGACATGCTGCTGGTGACCGGTGATCGCGATATGTATCAGCTCGTGACCGAGCACGTCAACGTGGTCTCGACCCGCAAGGGCCTGTCCGACGTGGCGATCATGACGCCCGAGAGCGTGGACGATCTGTATCACGGCATCACGCCGGCGCTCGTGCCCGATTTTTACGGTCTGAAGGGCGATACGTCGGACAACATTCCCGGCGTACCGGGCATCGGTCCCAAAAAGGCGAGCGCGCTCATCGCGCAGTACGGCAGCCTGGACGAGGTCATCGCGCATGCTGACGAGGTCAAGGGCAAGATGGGCGAGAACCTGCGTGCGCACATCGACGATGCCCTGCTGAGCCGCAAGGTCGCAACCATTCGTACCGATGCGCCCGTCGAGCTCGACTTTGACGAAACGTCCTTCCCGGCGTTTTCTGCCGATGAGGTGTCCGCGGCACTGGGCGCACTCGGCATTACGGCCATGCAGAACCGTTTCTTGTCACTGATTGGTGGCGAGGGTGGGGCTGCGGCCGCTGCCAGCACGTTTGAGATTCCCCACGTTATGCGCGCTGCCGCCGGCGATGCCGAGGCGCTCGATGCCGCTGCCGACGAGATCTCTCGCGCGATTGATGCGGGCGAGTGGATTGCCGCCGTGGTGGACGATGACAAGGAGGAAGGCGCGCTTTTTGGCCTGACGCGCACGCTGTGGTTGGCGACGTCCAAGGGCCTGTTCTCGCTCGAGGAGGGCGACGGCGGTACCACTGCCGTGGCCGATGGCTTCAACTTCGTCCACGGCGTGATTGTCGGTGTGCTCGCGCGTCTGTTTATGGGGGGCCGCGTGGCGTGCCCGGATATGAAAGCACTGCTGCATGAGCTTTCGCCCATCGATTCTTCCGAGCCCGAGCTCATGGATCCGTTGGCAGTCGATTCCACGCGCATCTTCGATACCGTGGTTGCCGCCTACCTGTTGGATTCCGATCGCTCCGAGTTTGACGAGGCGTATCTGGCCGATACCTATCTGCAGATGGCGCTGCCTACGGCGCGCGGTGCAGAGGGCGCCGGCGAGGACGCTCCTGCGCCCGCCGCTCGCACGGTGGCCTTGACGTTGGCGCTGGTCGCACCGCTGCGCGACCGCATGGCCCGCGAGAACGCCGCCAACGTGTTCGATGGCATCGAGATGCCACTCGTGCCGGTGCTTGCCAAGATGGAGCGCGCGGGCATGCTCGTGGACCCCGACCGTCTGCATAGTCTGTCCGAGGGGCTTGCTACCCAGATTGCCGAGGTTGAGCGAAACATTCGAGACCTGGCGGGTGACGAGACCTTTAACATCGGCAGCCCCATGCAGCTCTCGCACGTGCTGTTTGACGTTATGGGGCTTCCGACCAAGGGCCTCAAGAAGACCAAGCGCGGCTACTATTCGACCAACGCCAAGGTGCTGAGCGACCTTGCCCGTGACCACGAGATCGTGCGTCTGATCTTGGATTGGCGTGAGAAGTCCAAGATCAAGTCCACTTACCTGGATACGCTGGGCCCGCTGCGTCGTGGCGATGGCCGCGTGCACACCACGTACAACCAGACCATCACGGCAACGGGCCGCCTGTCCTCGAGCGACCCGAACCTACAGAACATCCCGACGCGCTCTGAGCTGGGTCGTACCGTCAAGACGGCGTTTTCGGCGGGCGAGGGCAGCGTCTTTTTGGCTGTGGACTACTCGCAGATCGAGTTGCGCCTACTCGCGCATCTTTCGGGTGATGAACATCTGGTACGTGCCTTTAACGAGGGTGAGGACTTCCATGCCGAGACGGCCGCGCGCGTGTTTGGCGTGCCGGTGTCCGAGGTAACGCCCGACTTGCGCAGTCGCGCCAAGGCCGTGAACTTTGGCATTGTGTATGGTCAGCAGGCCTACGGCCTGTCGCAGTCGCTGCATATCTCGATGGTCGAGGCGCGCGACATGATCGACCGCTACTACGAGGCCTACCCGGGCGTGCGCACGTTCCTCGACAACGTGGTGGCACGTGCCAAGCAGACAGGTTACGCCGAGACCATGTACGGCCGCCGTCGCCACATTCCGGAGCTCAAGGCCAAAAATCCGCAACTCCGCGGCTTTGGCGAGCGCACGGCCATGAACCACCCCATGCAGGGCACCGCCGCCGACATCATCAAGATCGCGATGGCCCGCGTAAGTCGCCGTCTGGAAGAAGAGGGCTTTGCCGCCCACATGATCCTGCAGGTACACGACGAACTGGACTTTGAGTGCCCGGTCGAAGAAGTCGAACGCCTGACCGCCATGGTCCAAGACGTCATGGAACACGTCGTAGACCTACGCGTACCCCTAATCGCCGAAGCTTCGACTGGAGTGACCTGGGCAGACGCCAAATAAGGGCACACCCACAATCCCAAAGTAATCAAAACCAGAAGGGGGCTCCTTGCCAACAAGGAGCCCCCTTCATTCAATTAAATTCAGCCAAAGTATCTAGATGCCAAGACGCCATCTAGGCGGCAAGCAAGTTACCCTAGGACCTGGCCGGGCGAGGCGGGTAAGTTTTTCGTAGATTCCGCACGAGCCGGAAAGCACTTAATGTGCTTTCCGAGCGAGCCCAGGACCTGACCGAACGAAAAACTTACCCGCCTCGCCCGGTCAGGTCCGACGAGCAACGTTAACGAGCCGCCAAGATGGCGTCGATGAGCGTCAGTACGCCCCCGTCGTTGTTGCTCGGAATGCGCCACTTAGCATGCGCGTTCATATGCTCCTCGGCATTGTCCACGATAAAGCTATGTCCGACACGCTCCAGCATGGGGATATCGTTGTAGGTGTCGCCCACGGCGGCGGCGTCGGCGATATCGATCCCGAGCTGCTCGCACAGGTGCGCGACGCCAGCGCCCTTGTCGACACCCAGGTTCATAAAGTCGATCCACTCACGGCCCGCATTGGTGACATAGAGTTGGTCCGAGAATGCCGGGCTGTAGTCCTCGCGAAACGCTGGCTCGGCATCGTAGGCGGGGAAGAAGATCGAAATCTTGTTGGATTCGACGTCAATGTCCTCAAAGCTATCGACGTAGTTGATCGTGTTGTAGTAGACGCTGATCTCGTCGTGGTATTGATGGTCGCGGGCAAGTACGTAGAACTCGTCAAAGCAGCACAGGACGGGGACAGCGCGCGGATCCTCCGAGGCGCGGCTCAAGACCTGCTGATACAGCGCCACATCGATAGCGCTCTTATAGATGTAGTTGCCGCGATATATCACGCACGCACCGTTATCGGGACAAAAGGCGAGGCGGTTCTTGATGCCCTCGAACATCTCTTCGAGCTTGGGGGCGGGACGTCCGCTGGCGGGGCAGAATACGATGCCGGCTTCGGCGAGCTTGTCCAGGCGTTCGTCAAGGCCTTGCGGCAGCACGCGCTCGTCGGTCAGCAGCGTCTTGTCCATGTCGACGGCGATGAGCTTAATGTTTCCGATATTGGCGTCCGATTCGTAAGTTTGCATAAAAGCGAGCCTTTCGTTTCGAAATTGTTTCAGACGTTATAACCATCAACTCGTAGTCAGGCGTATTTTCGCAGGATTGGCGCGCGTTTGCATCTTCATTCACAAAGTAATGAAAAAACTTTTCAGAAATATGAATTTGTCGCTTGTACAGCAGGCACTTTAGCGTAATATGGCGACCATCGAAAACGGAGACGGAAAAACAACCGTTTACCGAGGAAAAGGTACCGTTTACGATATAAGAATTGCGCCCGGCGATAGGTGAAAGGAGAGGCAGATGCAGTTCGTAAAGATCATCACTACTGCAGACAATGCCATCCGACGCCAGCGCGCAATTTCCCGACGACGATAACAATCGTCTCTGTCCGCATGGGGCGAATTGCCTCAACAGAGTCATTTTGAGGTCGTTGGGTTTTAGCACGACATTGCTGCATGTTTCTAGGGCATGTATGTGCTGATTTTTGCTATTTAACCTGATATTGCACGGTATAT
>CABRZC010000057.1 GCA_902475375.1 uncultured Collinsella sp.
CCATTTGGTGCAAATCAACCTGTCCCATTCGCACCAACCTGGTGCAATGGGGACGGGTTAGCTTGCACCAATAAAAAGAAAAGGGCCGCGCACCCAAACGGATGCGCGGCCCTAATGCCATGAATGCGAGTGTTTCCGCGGCGAGCTATTTACTCAGCAGCCTCGGTGGTCTCGGCCTCGGCAGCGGCCTCCTCGACGGGAGCCTCTGCGGGAGCCTCGGCGGCCTGCTTGGCAGCCTCCTCGGCGAACTTAGCGGCACGCTTAGCCTTCTCGGCAGCCTTAGCCTCAGCGGCGGCCTTGCGAGCGGCCTCGGCCTCAGCAGCCTTGGCGGCCTTGGCAGCCTTGGCCTCCTCGGCCTTCTTGAGCTGGGCGGCAGCGGCGCCACCGAACTTGTCGGCGAAGCGCTGGACGCGTCCACCGGTGTCGACGAACTTCTGCTGGCCGGTGTAGAACGGGTGGCACTCGTTGCAAAGCTCGACCTTCATCTCGGACACGGTAGCGTGCGTCTTGAAGGTGTTGCCGCAGGAGCACGTCACCGTGCACTCGACATACTGGGGATGGATACCCTGCTTCATGGTAGGACTCCTTATTGGTCAGGCGCTGGTTACCGATCAGCGCATAAGGCGTCTTGGTTTCCGACCAAGACAACAAACTCGACTATGGTACCACGGCGCCGCGTGTCCCACAAAAGGTTCACGGTCTTTGCACCGGAGCGCACAGGCGAATGCGCCCGATCGCGGCGCCAACAGGAACCGCCTGAGCTGTCCAGGGTGCCAAAAATACACCCCGCGAGACAAGCATCCCATGTTGCAGACGTGTAACGCCGCAGCAAAGGTGCCCTTTTTTGCGCCAGACAGGTACAATAATGAACACTGTACCGTAGCGGAGCGCCCCGCGCGCGCCGCAATCACGCGAAAGGGTTTCCCATGGCCGAGATCTCGTCCTCCCGTATCGTCATCACCGTCCTTGGCAAGAACCGCCCCGGCATCGTCGCCGGCGTCACCCGTGTCCTAGGCGAGGCCAACGTCGACATCCGCGACATCACGCAGTCCATTATCGAGGACATCTTCACCATGACCATGCTGGCCGATACCGCCGAGTCCAAGCTCGACTTCGCCGAGCTGCAGAAGGCGCTGGCCGAGGCCGGCGAGCTTTCGGGCGTCAACGTGTCCATCCAGCGCGAGGACGTCTTCAACTTTATGTACCGCCTGTAGCGAGCAAGCCGCTGGGGATAGCCTGACGCGCGCATGCCCATGCAAGTCACCCCGATGCGGCCCGGAGAGGAGCGCGCATGGCCTACGACGCCAAGAAAATCTATTACCGCTTCGATGACCACTTGAGCCGCCTGGTTCTGGATTACGAAGCAAGCCGCCAGATTTCGTCTGAAAGCGAAAACCTCTACCACGGCCTGCCGACCGCCCCGTACGACGAGGGCTTGTTCGTAGAGCACAACGTCAAGCGCGGCCTGCGCAATGCCGATGGCTCGGGCGTGGTCGCGGGCCTTACCCGCATCTCGGATGTGCATGGCTACAACAAGGTCGACGGAAAGGTCGTGCCCGATCAGGGCAAACTCACGCTTCGTGGCTACAGCATCGAGGATCTGGTCAACAATGCCCAGGCCGAGGATCGCTATGGCTACGAAGAGGTCGCCTACCTGCTCATCACGGGCTCGCTGCCCACCAAAGAGGAGCTCGACGGTTTTTGCGGACGTCTGGGCGCTTTTAGGCACCTGAGCGACGAGTACGTCAAAGAGTTCCCCATGACCACGGTGTCGTCGAGCATCATGAATGTGCTTCAGCGCGCCGTACTGCTGCTCTACGCCTTCGACGCCGAGCCCGACGCCATTACACCCGAGCATGAGATCGACGTGGCCATCTCCATGCTCGCCCGTCTCCCCCGCATCGCCGCCTTCGCGCATATGGCCTCGGTCGCCAAGCGCCGCGGCTCCGAGGTTCATGTACCGCACCCCACACCCGGCCTCTCCACCGCCGAGACCATCCTGCAGGTGTTGCGCGGCGGCATGGAATTCACCCGCGACGAAGCCATGCTGCTCGACGTGATGCTCATGCTGCATGCCGAACACGGCGGCGGCAACAACTCCACGTTTGCCTGCCGCGTGCTGTCCTCCTCGGCCACCGACCCGTATTCCGCCTATGCCGCGGCCATCGGCTCGCTCAAGGGTCCGCGCCACGGCGGCGCCAACGCCAAGGTCGTGTCCATGCACGAGGACATCCGTGCGCACGTCTCCAATTGGGAGGACGAGGACGAGGTCGCAGCCTACCTGGGCAAGATCCTCGACAAGCAGGCCTTCGACGGCACGGGTCTCATCTACGGTATGGGCCACGCCGTCTACACGCTGAGCGACCCGCGCGCCGAGGTCTGCCGCCGTTACGCGCGCTCGCTTGCCGCCAAGAAGGACTTGGGCGAGGAGTTCGCGCTCATCGAGCGCATCGAGCGCCTGGCACCGCAGGTGATGCGCGATCACGGCATGACCAAGCCCATCTGCGCCAACATTGACCTGTACACGGGCTTTATCTACAAGATGCTCGGCGTGCCCGAGACGCTCTTTACGCCGCTGTTCGCCGTCGCCCGCATGGCCGGCTGGTCGGCGCACCGCATGGAAGAGCTCTTCTGCGCGCACCGTATTATTCGCCCGGCCTATCGTCCAGTGATCGAGCCGCTGGAGTACAAGCCGCTCGCCGACCGCTAGGACGCGGACCGTTATAGAACTCGAGCGTGGCCAGGGCATCGCCGCCCTCGGCCACGCTTTTTATGCCAGCAGAAAGGGCTGCATCAAATGATTGTTTTTTCCGATATGGATGGAACGCTGTTGACGAGCGATAAGCAGATGAGCTATGCCACCTGGGCGATGCTCGACGAGCTCGCTCGACGCGGGATTGAATTTGTGCCCTGCACGGGACGTCCGCTGTCGGGCATCTTTGAGCCCATCCTCGCCCATCCCGCCGTGCACTATGCCGTCTGCGCCAATGGCGCCAGCGTCTGGCAGCTCGACGACGATGTGCCCAACGATGCCTCGCGCGCCACGCGCATTTTGAGCCGACCGCTCGACCGCGCCATCGCCCACCGCGTCCATAGCATTGCCGCCGGCCATGACGTCACCTTCGATATCTTCGCCGACGGCCAGTGCTTCCTCCCCCGCTCGCTCTACACGCGCCTGGACGAATTCTGCGGCGGCGACCCCCACATCGCGGCTTCGCTCAAGCGCACACGAACACCGATCGACATGGATATCGACAGCAAGATCGACGAGGTCGAGACGCTCGAACGCATCGCCATGTACTGGCACGACCCGGCCGATCGCGACGCCATCGCGTCGGAGCTCGACACGCTCGGAGGCATTGAGGTCACGCGTTCGTACGCCATGAATATCGAGGTCATGGGCGAGGGCGCCACCAAGGGAACGGCCCTCACGTGGCTGTGCGAGCATCTGGGCGAGCGTCTCGCCGACGCCTGGGCGTTCGGCGACAACATCAACGACATCCCCATGCTGCAGGCAGCGGGCCACGGCATGGCCATGATCAACGGCGAACCCGAAGACCGCGAGGCCGCCGACGCCATCACCGAATACGACAACGACCACGACGGCGTCGCCCGCACCATCATGGCCACCCTCGCCTAGCAGCAGCAACCCGGCAGGGTAGCTGATTTGGGACGGGGCTATTTTAGCTACCCGCTTGTGGGGTAGCTAAAATAGCCCCGTCCCAAATCAGCTACCCCCGGAAAACCGCAGGGACTGTCCCCCACTGCCGGCAGAAAAGGAACGTCCCCATCTGCCGGATTAAGCGAGACTCTCCAGCACGCGACGGAGCTCCTGCTGGACGGCGTGGTCGCGATTACAACCCACCACGCGATCGGCCACCGCCTTGAGCGCGGGGCGCGCGTTTTCCATCGCGCAGCCCGTACCGACAAAGCGAATGATCTCGTAGTCGTTCATCGAGTCGCCAAACGCCATGGCCTCGTCGCGTCCAACGTCGTAATGCTCCGCAAGCTGCGCGATGCCCGAGGCCTTCGACACGCCGGGCTGCATGGCATCGATCCACGCGTTACCCGAAGGCGCAAAAGTAAAGAGCTGACCGAGTTCGCGCTGTAGTACGTAAGCGCTGTCCATAACGGCACCGTCATCGCAAAAGATACTCGCCTTGATGATATTTACGCTGGGATCGGGCAGCTCCCAAATACGCTCGGCATTGGGAAGGTCCTTATCGACCTCACGCACGAACTTGCACTCGTCATCGAGCAAGAAGGACTTGGTTCGGTCAAAAAGCGCAAGATGCAGATTGGGAAACGTCGCGACGGCCTGTGCGAGCCTTCGAATCGCCAGGTGCGAATACACCTCACGGTCTACCATCTTGCCGTCGGCGAAGACCTGGGCACCGTTAGCGGCGACAAAGTCCATCTTGTCGCGAACGGGCGCAAAGAACTCGCACAGGCGATCGTAGCGACGACCTGACGATGCGGCAAAATGCACGCCATGCTCGCGTAGCGCCAGAATCAGTTCGTAGGTCTCGGGAGGCACCTGGCCGTTTTCGTCAAGCAGTGTGCCATCCATATCGGATGCAATCAGTTTAAACATAGAAAAGCTCCCTTCGGACTTGTTGGAATCGAACGTGTATCCGATTCCAACGTACCCAAAGGGGGCTCAAATAAGACTCCGCGGGCGTAAACGTTACAAGGACCTGGCAAATTGCTCACACATGCCAGAGGTCCTACGGTCGCGGCGCCAGGCGACACGCCAAAGAGTGTCCCCGACGACTAGTCATTTAAGAACGTCCCCGATGACTAGTCGGCGTAAGTGAAGGTCGTGACGTCGAACATGCCCTCGGGGCGGATGCGGAGCGTCGGGATAACCGGCAGGGGCAGGAAGATGATGCCCATGATGGGGTCGAGCGGCGGCTCGATGCCCATGGCGCGCGCCTTGACCATAAAGTCGTCGTGCTGCGCGGCGACATCCTCGGCCGTGCCTTCGCTCATAAGGCCACCGAGCGCCAACGGAATGCGCGCCACGACCTCGCCGTTGCGCACCAGCACGTGGCCGCCCTGGCCCACGGCCTCAACGGCGGCCATCATATCGGCGGCGTTGTCGCCCACGACGCATACGTTGTGCGAGTCGTGGCCGATCGTGGAGGCAATGGCACCACCGGTGATGGTGAAGCCGCGCACCCAGCCGCGGCCGATGTGCTTGCCGACAAGACCCAGGCCCGCAGGACCATCACCGTCGGCGCCCTCGGCCTGCAGCGACACGCCGCGCCCATGGCGCTCGATCAGCATAATGCGGCGCAGTCCCTCGGCACTCTCGGGGCGAACCATACCCGTGATGGCCTTACCCGGCACCACGTCGATCACGGCCTCGCCCGGCTTAAAGGCATAGTCGAACACGTCGAGCGAAAGCTTCGGCAGCTTAACGGAGGCGCGCAGCTCGTCGGCAAGGGCCGCAACCTCGGCCATCTCGGGTGCAATCTCGCCCACAAAGGTACCGTCCTGCGCCACCAGAGCACCGGCGGCATATACGCGATGCGGAGCCGTGGCAAACGTCAGGTCATTGAGCACCAGCAGGTCGGCACGCTTGCCCGGGGCGATGGCGCCGCGGAGCTCGTGCGGGTCGCGGCAGCCGTGATCCAGGCCAAATGCTTCAGCCGTGGAAAGGGACGCCATGGAGATGGCGACCACCGGGTCGATGCCGGCCTCGATAGCCACGCGGCAGGCGTTATCGATCATACCGGTCGAAAGCGCGTCGGAGGGAGCACGGTCGTCGGTCGCAAAGCAGCAACGGCGGGCACGGGCGGGGTTTTCCAGCAGCATCGGCGACAGGTTGGCCAGGTCATGGCTGCACGTACCCTCGCGCAGCATCACATACATGCCGCGAGATAGCTTGTCGAGTGCCTCCTCGGGAATCGTCGACTCATGGTCAGCGATAATACCTGCTGCGGCATAGGCGTTGAGGTCCTTGCCGGCAACGAGCGGGGCGTGACCGTCGACCTGCTTGGACGGCGTCTGGTTGGCAGCGTCGATGCGAGCACAGGTCTCGGGATCGGCCATAAAGACGCCCGGCAGGTTCATCATTTCGCCCAGACCAAAGACATCGCCCGGATGCTCGGCAAAAAACGCCTGCATATCAGCAGCGGTGATGACGGCACCCGCCTGCTCGTCGGGCAGCGCGGGCACGCACGAAGGCATCATGTACTTGATGGAAATAGGAGCGCGACGACCGTCCTCGATCATAAAGCGCAGGCCGTCCAAGCCAGAAACATTAGCGATCTCGTGGCTGTCGGCAATAGCGGTGGTGGTACCGCGCGTCGCCGCCATGCGCGCATACTCGGCAGGGCGGATGTTCGAAGACTCGATATGCAAGTGTCCGTCAATAAAACCGGGGGCAAGATAGCGGCCCTGGCAATCGATGACCTCGGCAGCCTCATACGCACCGGCGGCATCGTCGCGACCATCGTAGAGCACACCGACGATCACGCCATCCTTGACGGCAACGCTACCGGGCGCCACGCGCTGGCCGTACACATCGACAATCTGTGCGTTGGCAAACAGCGTGTCAACGGGCACACGACCCTCGGCGGCCTCGATCACAGACCTCATGACCTCAACGGACATACATACTCCTTTAACCGTAGAAAAAAGCTGCGGAGCGGACATGCCTTCACCGCAGCAAACCAATAGCCATTGTATGCCCAAAAGGAGGCCGCCGATAACACCCCTTCCGCTTAACGGCACTGCCAAATGATCCCTTGGGGACGGAGGAAAACGGATCACCGGGCCAAACCGACCCCCTCGGTGATCCGTTTTCCTCCGTCCCCAAGGGATCATCTAAAAAGGCCGCAGTCGGGAATCCCGGCTGCGGCCCTATTGCACATGTCAGGTTGACCTACTTGCTAGACCAACTTGAAGCCCTTGCGCTTGCCCACGGAGAGGGTGTCGCCCAGCTTGAGGGCGCTGGGGTCGATGTTGTAGCTCTTGGGAGCCACGGCCTTGCCGTTAATCTTGACACCGCCGCCATCGATGTCGCGACGGGCCTGGCCGGCGCTGGCCGAAAGGCCCAGGTCCTTGAGCAGGCCGGCGAGGTAGATCTGGCCCTCGTCGTTAACAGTCAGCTCAACATGCTTCTCGGGGAAGTCGGCGAGCTGGCCCTCCTTGAACACGCGGTCGAACCCAGCCTGAGCCTCGTCGCCGGCACCGGCGCCGTGATAGGTGTCGCACAGGTCGCGGCCCAGAGCGCGCTTGAGCTCATAGGGATCGGCGGAGCCGTCGGCCAGAGCAGCGTCGATCTTGTCGACCTCGGCCGGGGTGAGCGAGCTCGCAAGGCGGTAGTACTTGCCGATCATCTCGTCGGGGATGGACATGGTCTTGCCGAACATATCCTTGGGCGCGTCGGTCAGGCCGATGTAGTTACCGTAGGACTTGGACATCTTACGGACGCCATCGGTGCCCTCGAGCAGCGGCATGGTGAGCGCGATCTGGGGCTCCATGCCCATCTTCTCCATGAGCTCACGTCCGGCGAGCAGGTTGAAGAGCTGGTCGGTGCCGCCCATCTCCACGTCGGCCTTGATCTGCACGGAGTCGAAAGCCTGCATCACGGGATACAGGAACTCATGCAGGGCGATCGGCGTCTGAGACTGGTAGCGCTTGGTAAAGTCGTCGCGCTCAAGAATACGGGCGACAGTGAACTTGGAGCACACCTGCAGCAGACCAGCCAGATCCATCGACAAGATCCAGTCGCCGTTATGCACGATGGTGGTCTTCTCGGGATCCAGAATCTTCATGGCCTGGCTTACGTAGGTCTCGGCGTTGGCCTCGATCTGCTCCTGCGAAAGCTGCGGGCGGGTGGAGTTCTTGCCCGAAGGATCGCCAATCAGTGCGGTGCCGTTACCGATGATGAGGGTGACGTTGTGGCCCAGGTCCTGGAACTGACGCATCTTGCGCAGCGGCACGGCGTGGCCCAGGTGCAGGTCGGGGCTGGTGGGATCGACGCCGAGCTTGATGTTGAGGGGCTCGCCCTTCTCAAGCTTCTTGCGAAGGTCGGCCTCGGGAACGATCTGCGCGGCGCCCGAGGTGATGATACGCATTTGCTCGTCAACAGACAGCATTGGGTATCCTCCTTTTGCTATAGCACCCTCGCCGAAAACGGCGGTGCTGGAAGTCCATAAACTCTCTTATGATAACAAACTGACGCGACGCGGCATCTACGACAGGAAAATCCTCGTCCTGCCGCATGCGTCGATGGCAACTGGCAGACGCGTACCGTCACGCTCGACCAGATAGCGTATCTGCCGACGACGCAAGCAGTCGCGGCAACGGACCTGCCCCGTCGCATCGGTGGCGCAAACGCCCTCGGCGGTCAGCAGGCAGTGCTCGCACACCATGAGCTCGGGACGGTCGGCGTCGACCGGATCCAAGACGCCGGGTTCAGCAGCCAGCTCGGCAATACGCTCCCTATCATTGCTGAGCAACTCGGCAGGCAAGTATACCCACCCCGCGCCAAGCCCGCGCAGCCAGACAAGCGTGGCCCGATTGGCGCAGAACACCGGCGCCGCCACGTCAAACGCCGTGCCCAGCTCGCGGGCCATCGCCACCTGTCCCAGATTGCGGCAGACGACGCGCCCGGCACGCTGCATAAGCGCCCGAGTCCGCTCGATATCGCCTGCGCGGCACACTTCGTCGAGCACCACCGTCGCATCGGACAGATCCCGCTCATCGCTCGGATCCAAATCCATCAGCTCCCAGGCAAAGACCATACGAGCAAAAGCCTCATGCTTTGCCGGCTCCGCCGGTCCCGCCAACTCCGTCGGCACGTCGCCATCTGCCAGAACACCCTCAAACGGCAGCACCTCAACGGACCGCTCAGCAGGCGCGACCGCATCCGCCTCGACCCGCATGCGCTCCAACACCGTTGCCGTCTGCCCCAGCACGCCGGCGCTGCGAATCAGATAGACCTCGCAGCCCGCGTTCACCTTGCGTTTGCAATGCACGACGATGCGCTCTCCCGCAGTGGCATCCACGGGGCAAGGCACCTGCGGCCAGCGCTTGGGCACATCGGGACGCGCGTCGGCACCCGGGTAAAATCGGATTTCGAGCGTATCGCCCGCCGCCACGGCGGCATCAAGCTCAACCGTCACCTCTTCGTGACCCACCGCCACCAAATGGCCCACGCGCACGCCCTGGTTGATCGCGCGCTCAAAGCTCATGAGCTCGGCGCCCGAACGACCCCGCAGATACGCATCGGTAAAGCCGCGGTTGAACGACCTTCCCAGTTCACGCTCGAGCGCCAGCACGGCATCGGGATCCCACGCGCCATCGCGCAGCATATCGAGCGCCCGACGCCACACCCTCACCACGTTAAAGACGTAGTCGGGATTCTTCATGCGGCCCTCGATCTTGAGCGATGCCACGCCGGCGGCAACAAGCTCGGGCAGATGCGCGATGCCCAGATAGTCACGCGGACAAAGCAGGCGATTCCCTTCGACAGCGACAACACTCTGCCCCGCCTCGTCCACCAGGTCATAGGATAGACGGCACGGTTGCGTGCAATCACCGCGCATCGCAGAGCGGCCACGTCGAAGGGCAGAGAACCCGCACGCACCCGAGTATCCAATGCAAATAGCGCCGTGACAGAACACCTCGATGGGCACGCCAGTAGCGCAAAGCGTCTCAATCTCTGCAACGCTCAGCTCGCGCGCAGTCGTCACGCGCTCAACGCCCAACTCCTTGGCAGCCAACTGCACGGCACCCTCGCTATGAGCGCCCACCTGAGTGGACAGGTGAATCTCGACCCCCGGAATCGCCGCACGAAGCGCACAAGCCAGCCCGGCATCGGCCACAATCAACGCATCGGCACCCAACGCGCGCGCATGCGCCCCCAACGCCACGGCGTCGGCAAGCTCATCATCGAACACGAACACGTTGAGCGTCACGTACACACGCACGCCATGGGCATGGGCCACGGCACAACCGCGCGCGAACTCATCATCGCTAAAGCCATGCGCGCTCACTCGAGCGTTGAATCCGTCCAGCCCCGCATAGATGGCATCGGCACCCGCCGCAATCGCCGCGAGCATCTGGTCAAGTCCGCCAGCAGGCGCCAGCAGTTCGGGCAGCGCCACTTCAGCCGCCGCCAACTCGCTTTCGCATTGTCCGCTCGATTCCATCGGCCGAATCGCCATCGGTAAACTCCTTGCCAAGGTGTGCTTTCACTCTGAAAATTGCTGCCAACCAGCATACACGAGGCCCCGCATGCCCCGATTGGTTTATCGTGTAATAACTTATGTCCATCCTGCCAGGCATAACACCTGCCGCCTGACACGACATACCTGGAGGTCAATATATGGGTCCTCGCCAACGACAGGGGCGCGGTCGCTCTAAGACGCATGCCCTTCCCATGATCTTGCTCTCGTTTTTGGGCTTTCTGCTTATCGCGGGCGTAGCGTTTGGCATCGGCATGATCGGCAACGTCAACCGCTGGCTGTCCGATCTGCCCGACTATACCGACGCCAACGCGTATCTGGTGAGCGAGCCCACCGACATCGTCGACTGCAACGGCAACACCATTGCGAGTTTCTACACGCAAAACCGCAAGTCCATCACCAAGGACCAAGTGTCCCCGTACGTGCTGCAGGGCACCGTCGACGTTGAGGACGAGCGCTTCTACGAGCATGGCGGCATCGACCTCTGGGGCATTGCACGCGCATCGGTGGCAACCCTCACCGGCGGCCACGAGGGCGCATCGACCATCACCCAGCAGCTGGTTCGCAACACCATCTTGCAGGAGGAACAATTCGACTCAACCATCGAGCGTAAGGTGCGCGAGGCCTATATCGCCATCAAGATGGAGGATATGTACTCCAAAGACGAGATCCTCATGATGTACCTCAACACCATCTACTACGGCCATGGAGCATATGGAATCGAGGCCGCCGCCGAGACCTATCTGTCCAAAACCGCCGCCGACCTCACCCTGAGCGAGGCCGCGCTGCTCATCGGCCTTCCCAACTCGCCCTCGCAGTACGACCCCACGGTTAATCCCGACTTGGCGCTGTCCCGCCGCAACAAGGTTCTGGACAACATGCTGCGTCTGGGCCACATCACGCAGGAAGAGCACGATGCCGCACAGGCTGAGCCCATCACGCTTAACGTGACCGAGATTTCGGGCAGTGGCGTCGATGTGTACTCTCAGCCCTACTTTGTCTCCTACGTTAAGCAGTTGCTTGAGCAGGAGTTCTCCACTGACGTGCTCTTTAAGGGCGGTCTGACCGTCAAGACCACCATCGACCCCACCATGCAGCAGGTGGCCGAGGAGGCTGTGCGCTCGCAGCTCGACACGCTTTCGCTCGACGGCCTGGACATGGGCATGGTCGTCGTTGACCCCAAGACCGGCTACATCAAGTGCATGGTAGGCGGCTACGACTACAACGCCGACGAGAATCACGTGAACCACGCTACGGCAAAGCGCCCCGTGGGCTCCACGTTTAAGGCCTTTACGCTGGCAACTGCCATCCAAAACGGTATGAACCCCAACGTCACCCTCAACTGCAACTCGCCGCTCAAGGCCAAGGGCACCACGACCGAGGTGCAAAACTACGGCAACCAGAGCTATGGCAACATCACGCTTAAGCAGGCAACGGCATACTCATCCAACACCGGCTACATTCAGGTGGCCGAAGCCATCGGCAATGACAAGATCATGTCGCTCGTCAAAAAGCTCGGCATCGATCCCGCCAAGGACAATATCGAGGACGTTCCCGTCATGACGCTCGGCACCGGGTCCATCTCACCGCTCGAGATGGCATCGGCCTACGCAACGTTTGCCAACGGTGGCTACTACCGTCAGCCCATCGCCATTACCGAGATTGACTCGCGTACCGGCTCGGTTCTGTACCAGCACACCGACAATCCCACGCAGGTGCTCACCGAAGGCGAGGCTGCCGCGGTTACCGATGTTCTATCCGGCGTCATGCAGGGCAGCGGCACGGGTGCCGCCGGCGCGCTGAACGTCAACCAGCCCTATGCCGGCAAGACGGGCACCACTGACAACACCACCAACCTTTGGTTCTGTGGCTTCACGCCGCAACTGACATGCGCCCTGTGGACCGGTTATTCCGCAGGCGAGATTCCCATCCAAAAGTACGGTTCGGACCTGCTGGGCGACAGCACCAACCTGCCCGTCTTTAAGAAGTTCATGAACACCGTTCTTGCGGGCACCGAGCGCGAGGAATTCTCGACCGGAACGGCTCCCACGTACAAGAACAATAACGTCTGGAAGTTCTACGGCACAAACAACAAAAAGAAAGACGAAGAGGATAAAGACGAGGAAAAGGAAAAGGAAGAGGAAGGGACCACGACCACCACAACGACAACCACGACCACTGAAACCCCGGGCGGCAACACCACCGGCGATAGCGGCACGACAGGTGGCGACGGTGGCACGGGTGGCGATGGCGGCACGGGTGGCGACGGTGGCACGCCGACGCCTACCCCCGATCCTACGCCCACGCCCGACCCCTCTACGGGCCAGTAGACGCTAAGCGGCATCTGACACCAAGGCGCCCGAGCAGCACGTACGCTGCTCGGGCGCTTCTTTATTTCGGCAGATGTCACAAGATGCCACGACGGCCCCGGCTGCAGGACCGATAGAGCAACGGGTGCCGACATGCAAAAGGGCGCTGACCTTCGTCAACGCCCTCGGCAATTACCTATAGCAACAATCGGCACAGCAGCAGTGCCACGCATCCCCTACTTGTGAGAGTTACTCAGCTTGTTGATGAGCGCCTCAAGGCGTTCGCCGTCCTCGGCCGTCTGCGCAATGACTAAGATCGTGTCGTTGCCGGCAAGCGAGCCAAGCACGTCGGGCAGCTCCGCGGCATCGACCGCTGCGGCAATACCAGAAGCCGTACCGGGCTGTGCCTTGATCATAACCAGATTATCGGTGCGCAGTACGCCGGTAACCAACTCGGAAACCATGCGCTGCAGATGCAGGTCCTCGGCAAGGACATAGATGCCCTCGGGGAGCTTACGCAGTCCCATGTCCGCGATATCGCGCGAAACGGTCGCCTGCGTGCAATCGAAACCCATGGCACGAAGCTCGTCTACCAAAACGCGCTGCGTACGTACGTCCTTATTGCGAACAATATCTCTGATGGCATCCTGGCGCCCATTGCGTTTTTTGGCCATACAAAACCTCACTCCAAAAGATGGTGGAGACAATCACTTAGTGATTGAATAGTTTAGCGCTATTTGAGGGTTTTAGTGAAT
>CABRZC010000058.1 GCA_902475375.1 uncultured Collinsella sp.
ATTGAGACAAATAGGCAGGCGGGAAAATAACATCTCAATCTGTAACAGCTGGCGACCAAAAACGGACCCAGATGTTACAGATTGAGATTGTTTTGGAGCAAGCGCGGCGCCGATGGTCTATTCCACATTTAGCTCTTGCATAACTGTGCATAGTGTATATATACTGTGCTTACCGGTTATATACACGTGTAGCCCAACAGCTAAGGAGCCGCTGTGGACATCATCCTATCCAATTCGAGCGATAAGCCCATCTACGAACAGATATCCTCGCAGGTCAAAGCTCAAATCCTTTCGGGCACGCTCACTGCGGGAGCCAAACTCCCCAGCATCCGTGCGCTCGCGAGCGATCTTGGCGTGAGCGTCATCACCACCAAGCGCGCCTACGCCGACCTAGAGCAACTCGGGTTTATCTGCACCGTGCAGGGCAAGGGCTGCTTTGTCGCCGAGGGCAACCAGGAACTCTTGCGCGAAAACCAGCTCTGCCATATCGAAGAGCTACTTGCGAAAGCGGCGAGCCAAGCCGAAACCCTGGGCGTCACGCGCGACAAACTGCACGAGATGCTCGACCTGGTAGCCCCCGAAACCATGCAGTAGCCATCTGAAAGAAAGGCTATACCATGCAAAACCTTTTAGAACTCAAAGGCATCTCACGCCGTGTGAGCGACCGCTTTTCACTACGCGACGTCACGCTCGCTGTGGAGCCCGGCCAGATCGTTGGCTTTGTAGGCGCAAACGGCGCCGGCAAGACAACGACCATTCGCGCCGCGCTCGGGCTTATAAAGCTCGATGCCGGCGAGGTGCACCTGTTTGGGCAGCGCTGTGGCGCCGACGCGCCCGATGAATCGCAACGCCATCTACGCTCCCGCGTCGGTCTTGTCCTGGACACGTGCCCCTTCCCCTCCACGCTCAGGGTGGGCCAGATCGAGTCGCTCGTAGGCCCGACGTACCCCACATGGGACCGCGAAACGTTCGCCGGATTCATCAACCGATTTGGCCTCGATCCCAAGACAAAGGTCAAGGACCTCTCCCGCGGCATGGGCATGAAACTGCAGCTTGCCTGTGCACTCAGCCACAATGCCAAGCTGCTCGTTTTGGACGAAGCCACCGCGGGCCTCGATCCCATGGCACGCGAGGAGCTGCTCGATGAGCTGCTTGCCTTTGTCGCCGACGGCCAGCACAGCGTGCTGCTCTCGAGCCACATTACGTCCGACCTCGATCGTGCCGCCGACCGCATCATCTGCATCGATAACGGATCGATTGTGTTTGATCTGCCGCGCGAGGACATTACCGACCGCGCCGGCATCGCCCACTGCACCCAAGCACAGGCCGCCGAGCTTATGGCTTGCGTCGAAGGTGCCCGTGCCGCCCACCACGCCTATAGCGTGGACGTGCTCGTGCCCAACCGTCGCGAAACGCTCGAGGCCTTCCCCGAGATTCCCTGCGATCGGGCAACCATTGACGACTATCTGCGCCTCATGCTGAAAGGGGCTTCGAAATGAAACGCGCCTTTATGTCCGAGCTCGCTATCGTTCGCACGCTCGTCCCGAGCATCGCGGGCGTCGGCCTGTTCATATTCGTCGTGCTGACGCTCGTCAACGCGTCGGATGGCGATTCCGGTATGAGCGCCGGCGCCTGCGCCGTCAGTGCCATGTCGCCCATCATAGTCATGAACTCACTGGCCGGTTTCGACAATCAAAACGGTTGGGAGCGCTACCGGGCAACGCTGCCCTTCTCGCGCAAAGACATCATCCGCGCACGCTACCTGAGCGTTATTGTCTTCTCCGCCCTCATGGCATGTGCAGCTACGCTTTTGAGCATCGCCTCCATCCCGCTCTTCAATGGCGCGGGCATTCCTTCGACGGGACAGACGGTCTTTGAAATCGCAATCGCCTCGGCAGCATCGATGCTCATCTCCCTCATGATGGTGTTTTTGGCACAGCCGCTGTTCTTTCGATTTGGACACATGGAGGCGCTGCGCCTATCCGTTGGCCTGTTTGCCATGCTCGGATGCCTTGCCATGGCCACGCTGAGCTCCTCCAACCCCATCAGCAACTGGCTCATGTCGATTGCCGGAGCGAATCCCGACCCTGCCGTTCTGGGCTGTCTGTGTGCAGGCATCGCCGCACTTGCCCTCGCGCTATGTGCAATCAGCTGCGCCGTCAGCACCAAGGTCTATCGGGCACGCGACCTGTAATCGACAGCCAAAGGGCTTGGGCTGCACGCCACCTCATTTACTAGATAAGACGAAGCAGCAACAACGTCGCTACCGCCCTTCACGGCATGCCGTTTAGCTCTTGGCAACCAAAGAAAGACCGACGGCATATTGAAGGTGAATGGTTTTCCGCGAAGTGAACGAGTAAAATCAGCGCCCCGTATCATCGACATTTTTAAGGACTTAATTCCTGCGGTTTTTGCCTAAAAATCCTGCGGTTTTATTCGAAAAAAGTGTGCATGCTCCAGGGGTCCATATTTACTCGTTCACTTCTCGGAAAAACATTCACCTTCAATTCGAGCCTTAACCAAATGGTTCCCCGGAACATGGCCCCCGTCTCGCCGCGGCCATATCAAACCTTCATGGTGGGGCGGTATCCTCATGTCCATAAAACTCGCAGGATAAACCCATTATCCAAGGAGGTACCGCACCCGTGTCGTGGGTTGTCGCAGCATTTGCGTCAGCATTCTTTGCCGGCATCACATCCATCTTGGCCAAATGCGGCATCAAGCAGACCGACTCCGATGTCGCGACGACCATTCGCACCTGCGTGGTGCTCGTTTTCGCCTGGGCAATGGCGGGCATTTCTGGATCCATTGGAACCATCGGCAGCATCGAACCCAGATCCTGGCTCTTTCTCGTCCTCTCGGGACTCGCTACCGGTGCTTCGTGGATCTGTTACTTTAAGGCGTTGAGCATCGGAAATGTCAATAAGGTCGTACCGGTCGACAAGATGAGCACCGTGCTCGCCGCACTGGTCGCCATCGCGCTTTTTGACGAGACGAGCAACCTTGCGGTTAAGCTCGTGGGAACCGCTGTCATCACCCTCGGCACGTTTTTAATGATCGAGAAGAAGCAGTCCGCCGAACCCGAGCAGCAGCAAGACCGAACCTGGCTCGCTTACGCCCTCGGCGCCGCCGTGTTCGCGGCACTCACCTCCGTCCTCGCCAAGATCGGCATCGAAGGCGTTGAGTCAAACCTGGCCACGGCAATCCGCACCTGCGTGGTACTGGTTATGGCATGCGCAATCGTGGCAGCCAAGGGAAAACTGGAGCAGGTCGCGCACGTTGACCGGCGCGAACTCACATTTCTCGCAACATCGGGCATCGCGACTGGAGCATCGTGGCTGCTCTATTACTATGCCATCGCTGCAGGCCAGGTGAGTGTCGTGGTGCAGATCGACAAACTATCGATTGTCGTATCGATGCTATTTGCGCGCCTGGCATTCAACGAAAAACTCTCCCGCCGCAGCGCCATCGGTCTCGCCCTCATCGTACTGGGCACCGCCGCGCTTGCAATTTGGAAGTAGCGCCGATACCGAACGAAATCCAGTCCACCCGCAAATCCGTGACACAGCGCCCGCACCGGACTTGAGATGTTTGTACTGACCGCGCGCTGCCGTGCTACTTGCGCAGCGGCTTGGGCAGCGGAATGCCGGCGGCGATGGCTGCGGCAATGATCATGCAGACGATGCCCTTGAGCGGGAAGCACATGAGCAGCAGGCCCACGACCATGACGGGCTGGCGCATGACGGCGCCCATCGTCGATGCCGTGCAGACGGCGACGCAAAAGACCGGATCTGCGCCGGTGAGGATGGCAAGGCCATAGCCCAGGCTTACGCCCGAGAAGATAACCGGGAAGAAGTGGCCGCCGCGCCAGCCAAGGCTGATGAGGGCGGGCGTCAGCATGGCCTTAACAAGACCGGTCGCGATAAGCACGCCGGCAGGAATGGTCAGATAGGTTTCCATGAGCACGTCGGCCTGGGTCTCGCCAGCAAACATGGTGTAGGGCAGGACCGTGCCGCAGATAGCAAGCGCCAAACCGGCTAGCATGGCCTTGACGACAGGACGCTCCCCTATTGCATGTGACAGTGCCTCGCTCGCATGCTCGGAGACAAAGTACAGCCAACCGCATACGGTGCCGACCAACGCCAGCGGAATGAGCCAGACAAGTTCCAGATTGCCCACCTCGGCGGACTCGAACCTGGGCATGCCCATGCCGCCGCCCACAAGCTGGCCAAGCAGCAGGTAGGTGCCCAGACCGCCGGCAATCGCGATGCCGTAGACCACCGTCTTTTGCGCCTTGGGCAACTTGATGGTGATCTCGCCGGACGCGGACTCATCGTCGGCGTCTTCGCCCTGGCCATCGGCGCTACCGGCAAGCGGTGCCACAAAGCCAAAGACGGGCGCGGTAAAGAGCGCCGTCAGGGCAGCCTGGGTACCCAGCAGCGTAAGCTCCCTAAACTCGGCGCCAAAGCGACGCATGCGGTCGCCGACCCAGCTGCACAGACCAGCGATAACGCCGGTCAGGCCGGCCTCCGGTCCAATGCTTCCGCCAAACAGCAGCGGCAGCAATGCCGCGAGCGAAAGCTTGCCCAGTTTGTCGTACGGGTAGCGCCCGTCTTGCTTAACCTTAGCCATCACCTGGTTGAGGTCATCGGTCTTGGTGCCTGTCATCTTTTCGTACAGACCGATTAACAGGCCGCCCAGCAGGCAGACGAAAAACGGGTACGGCAAAAAGCCAAACGGGCCGCTGGCGAGTTCGGGCGACGCCGCGCCCAGCATGTGGGGGATCTCGGTCCACAGATAGTCGATACCGTGCTCCATCGCAAAAAAGAACAGCCAGACCGCGGCACCTGCGAACGCACCGGTCACGGCAACGCTAACTAAAAACAGCACGCGGTTTGTGGGTTTGGCAAGGTTGTCCATCGGGTCCTCCCACGGTCATAGTCGACATAGTTACGTTTTATTGTAGAGCGAGCGTTGCCCAGACAAGCCAACCATCCGCGCTGCAAACGGCACCATTGGAAGCCATAGTGGGACAGGCTCAAGACTTATCCGTTGATAATCGAAGCAATCTCGCGCAAATCGGCGGCAAAGTAGATGCCGTGCTGGCGCCTCGGGCTCGAAAGCCCTTTATCAATCATGTGCTTGAGCAGCGCCTTGAGGTCGTTGTAGTAACCGTCAAGGTTATACAGGATGCACGGAGCACTCAGGTGCCCCAACGACACCGCGGACATGACCTCGGCAATCTCCTCGAGCGTGCCCGTGCCGCCCGGAAATGCGATGAACGCATCACCGAGCTCGATCATCTTGTCCTTACGCTCGGCCATATCGCTCGTCACGATGAGGTCATCGATGCCGTCGTGCTGAAACTCGGCCTCTATAAAAAAGCTCGGCTCAACACCCGTCACGTGTCCACCTGCCTCGAGTACGCTATCGGCGAGCGCGCCCATCAGGCCCGATTTGGACCCGCCGTATACCAGCGCGTGCCCGTTGGAGCCAATCCAGTTGCCCAGCTCTTGCACCGCAGGCAGAAATGCTGGGTCGTTACCAACGCTGGCGCCCAGGTATACCGTGATATTCATATTCAGTCCCCCTCGTCATGACGCGCAGCGCCCGTTCTAGCGCTGGCGTCGACGATACTCGCGCACACGACGCGAAAGATCGGCGAGCTCGTCGCGATCGAGCTCTTCCAAATGCTCCAGATCGTCCATAAAGCGCACCATGGTGTCCTTTTGGCGCATCTTGATGAGCGTATTGCAGTAGTTCACCGCCACGCCCGTGAGCATGGCAATGTAGAAGATGCTGATAACGCTCAGGACAACGGTAATCGCGCGGGCGACCGGCGTTTCGGCCGGGATATCGCCAAAGCCGATGGTCGAGACCGTCTCAAAGCTAAACCAGAGACCATCGCCAAACGTAAGGGTCGTGGGCTCGGACAACCAGACGGCCGTCGAGCACAGCAGATAGAAGACGAGGAACAGCTCCGTAATGCGCACGAAGCCCGCCTGGCGCAAAACGTCAGCAAGCGTCCTGAGCTTTTTCATCGCGACCCTTTCCACGGACAACAAATCACGTTCGCTCGGTATTGTCCCAAGCCTCCCCCGCAAACGGAACTAGTCGTTTAAGAACGTCCCCAATGACTACCAGCTGCC
Source organism: uncultured Collinsella sp. (assembly GCA_902475375.1). GTDB lineage: Bacteria > Actinomycetota > Coriobacteriia > Coriobacteriales > Coriobacteriaceae > Collinsella. Next base: position 6,150 of record CABRZC010000058.1, read on the forward strand.
GACTGGGCAGGCTGAGCTGGTATCCTTATGCGGTAATGTCTCGATTCGTTAGGATTGCATGTGAGAGCTGCCGCTGTCCTCCGTTCAGTTATAAATCGCGCCCTGGTCATTGTGCTTGCCGCGCTTGCCGTGCTGAGTTCCATCGCGCCTGTCCAGGCTTTTGCCGCTGACTCTAGCCAGCCAGTCAAGACGGTCCGCGTCGGCTGGCTCGTCAACAACGAGGGCTTCCAGAACGGCACCCCCGGCGAGCGTCTCTCGGGATGGGGCTACGAGTACCTCCAGACCCTGTCGTACTACACGCCCGGCTGGCGGTACGAATACGTCTCCGGCACCTTCACCGAGCTTATGGACATGCTCGAGACGGGCGAGATCGACCTCATGCCCAACATCTCTTACTCCGAGGAACGCGCCCAAAAGCTGCTCTTTTCCTCGAACCCCGAGGGCACCGAGCGCTACTACATCTACGCCAAGCCCGATCGCGACAATCTGGCCAAGGGTGACCCCCAAGCGCTCCAAGGCCTTACCATCGGCTACAACCCCGACGTTATGCAAACCTTCGTTGGCCAGCAGTGGCTCGCCAACGAAGGCATTACCTGCACCTATAAAGAAATCGACACTGGTGGCGCCCTCTTTGACGCACTCGCAAACGACGAAGTCGATGCCGTCATCATGAACGACACCATTTCGTCGCCCGATGCCTCCCCCATGTTCTACGTTGGCTCGAGTGACTACTATTTTGCCGTCCCCAAAAGCCGCCCCGACCTGATGGACGACATCAATGCCGCCATGTCGGCAATCGCCCGCGTCAACCCACGCTATATCGACGAAGTCAAATCTAACTACTCGGCCCAAAACAGCGGTTCATCATCGCTCAACAGCCCCGAACGTTCCTGGCTCAAGGCGAACAACAACACCATCACGCTCGGCTACATTACGGGCAAACTCCCCTACTGCAACGAAGACGAAGACGGCAAAATGGAAGGCTCGCTCGCATCGCTTGCGACGACGTTGTACGATAAATTTGGCATTACGGTCAAAACCGTCGCCTTTGATAGCTACAAGATGATGTCAAAGGCCCTGTCAAAGGGAAGCATCGACGTTGCGCTGCCGGTATACCGAGATTACTGGTTTGCCGAGCAATCAGACGTTGTGCAGTCGATATCGTTGGGGACCGTGTCCCTCACCGCCATCCACACCGGCAGCAACCTGAACAAAGACCTTCAGAACATCGCCTGTACCAAATCATCGTTTATCAACAAAAATGCACTTGAAAGTTTGTTCCCCACAGCGACCGTGACCGAATACCAATCCGGCGATGAAGCGTTCGACGCCCTCAGGAAGGGAACGGCACACTGCATCGTCGCTCCCAGTTCACGCGTAAAAACCATCGGTGACCGTTATGATCTCGGGGACTACGAGACGGTCGAGCTCCCTGGCACTTGTGAGCTCTCGTGCTGGATTTCGCGCGGAAAGCCCGAGCTGCTGGGAATTATCAACAAGGGCATCATCAATGCCGGAGAATCGCTCTCCGCAAGCAATTACTCCTCCACGTCGTACACGGCCCAGGAATCCAACACGCTTCAATTCCTTTATCGCAACCGTGCCGCCGTTGCAGCTGCCCTCATCGGTATGTTGTCGGTCGGCATCGTCCTGCTCATCTGGGCGCTCGTACGCGCTCGAACCGAGCGCAAAAAAGCCGATGCCGCCAACGCCGCTAAGACGGCATTCCTCACGCGCATGAGCCACGACATCCGTACGCCGCTCAACGGTATCCTGGGCCTTATCGAGATCGAGGAATTGAAGGAAGGCGATATCCAGGTCGCCCGCGAGAGCCGTGCCAAGGCGCGCGTTGCCGCCAATCACCTGCTCTCGCTGATCAACGACATCCTCGAGATGGGCAAAATCGAAGACCGCAAGCTAACACTGGAGCATACGCCTTTTAACCTCAAAGAGCTCTGTGACGATACGCTGGTGCTGTGCAAGCTCCGCGCGTCCAGTAACGGCATCACAATGCAGGACAATAGTCTGCCGTACGCCACGGGGCCATACATGATCGGCAGTCCCACCCATATCCGACAGATCATGATCAACCTGTTAGACAACAGCATTAAGTACAACAAGCACGGCGGCTCCGTCACCTTTAGCTCAAAGACCAAGCCACTCGATAACGGGCGCGCTCTCTTTTGCTTTAGCGTTTCGGATACCGGCATTGGCATGGCTCCCGAGTTTTTAAAGCATATCTATGAACCGTTTGCCCAAGAAGGTGACGATGCGCGCAGTAAGTTCCAAGGAACCGGCATGGGCATGCCAATCGTCAAGTCGCTTATTGAACTGATGGGCGGTACGATTGAGATTTCGAGTGAGATTGGCGTGGGGAGTACGTTCAACGTCCAGATTCCGCTCGATATCGACAAGAACCCTCAGGCTAGAGAGGATGCGAGCAGGCAGACAAACAGCTGCTCGCTTGCCGGCATGAACGTCCTTTTGGCAGAAGACAACGAGCTCAATGCCGAGATTGCCCAGACTCTACTCGAAAGCGAGGGCATCGTCGTAACTCGCGCCGCCGACGGCAACGAAACGGTCGACCTATACGCTGGTCGTCCCGCCGGCAGCTTCGATGCGATTCTGATGGACATCATGATGCCGGGCATGGACGGCTATGAGGCAACCCGCGCGATTCGTCTGAGCGAGAAGGTCGATGCAGCCGATATCCCCATCATCGCGCTCACCGCCAACGCCTTTGCCGAGGACGCCAAGGCGGCACACGATGCCGGCATGAACGCCCATCTGTCCAAACCGCTCGACTTTAACAAGCTCAAAAACATACTCGCGCGCATCAAGAAAAACGGATCCGTTTCGCTATAGTTTGTGCTCAACCACCACGCACGACCAGAAAGGAAGCCAACGATGTTTAGGCCCTTACGTCGAAAGAAACGCGCCATCACCGACGAGGAAGCGCGCGAACTGCTCGCTACCTGCAAGCGCGGCGTCTTTGCCGTCAACGGCGACGATGGCTACCCGTACGCCATTCCCGTCAACTACTTCTTTGACGCCGAGCACGACAAGATTTATTTCCATGGCGCCAAGGCTGGCCACAAGGTCGATTCACTCAAGCGCGATGACAAGGTCTGCTTTACCGTTTACGGCAACGAGTGGTACAAGGACGGTGACTGGGCTCCCTACGTTATGAGTACCGTGGTCTTTGGCCGCTGTCGCCTGGCGAATGACACCCCTGCTTTTATCGAAGATAAAGTTCGCCAGCTCGCGCTTAAGTACTACCCTTCTGCCGAAGAAGTCGAAGAGGAAATCGCCAAGGACATTAAGGGCGTCCAGCTCTACGAGATTACAATTGAGCATCTTTGCGGCAAGCAGATTCAAGAAAAGTAAGCCTCTCAGCAGGTCTGCGCCCAATGGTTACAGATGCCTTACCACACGGGGCCTTCTAGCCAACTTGGCAGAAGGCCCCACATGCAGCGCACGCTTACCGTGCATTAAAAACGTAGCGGTCCAGGCGGTCGCACGCTTCCCTCACGCGCGAAAGCGGCAGCGCCAGATTCACGCGAATGTGGCAGGGCCCGTGGAACGGGCGGCCGTCCTGATACCCCACGCCCACGCGCGCCCCCTCGTCGAGCAACCACTGAATATCGCGGCCATGCTCGCGGCACCACTCGGTGCAGTCCAGAAACACCATGTACGTGCCCTGCGGACGTGAAAACGCGACGCCCTTCCAGTGCTTTTCTGCATACGTGCAGAAGTACTCGATATTGCCGGCAAGTACCTGGTTGAGCTCGTCCACCCACTCGTAGCCCTGCGGCTGATAGGCACCGATAAGCGCATGCATGGAGAGGACATTCATCTCGTTGTAGTGAGTCTTGTCGGACACGGCGCACATGCGGTCACGCAGCGTCTCGTTGTAGACAATGTGGTAGCTGCCGACCAGGCCCGCCAGGTTGAACGTCTTGCTGGGCGCGTAGAGGGCAACCGTACGCATGCGGGCATCCTCGCTCACCGACTGCGTCGGGATATGCTTGTGCCCCGGCAGGATGATATCGGACCAAATCTCGTCCGAGATCACCACGCAATCGTGCTGGCGATAGATGTCCATGGCGCGCTCGATCTCGTCGCGCTCCCATACGCGGCCGCAGGGATTGTGCGGCGAGCAGAACACCGCGGCATGGATGTGGTTTTGGGCGAGCTTGTGCTCCATGTCCTCAAAGTCCATACGCCACACGCCTTGATCGTCGAGCTTAAGCGGGCTGTGGACAATACGATAGCCCGCGGCTTCGATGGATTTGGTAAAGCCGATGTAGGTGGGGCTATGGACCAGCACCGCATCGCCCGGCTGGACATACGCGCGCAACGTCGACACGACACCGCCCAGCACGCCGTTTTCGTAGCCGATATGTTCAGGGCGCAGGCCCTCGACGCCATTGCGGCGGCTCTGCCATTCGATGATGCGGTCGAAGTACTCGGCGCGCGGGTTAAAGTAGCCAAACATGGGATGCTGAGCGCACTGAATGATATGCTCCTGGACCGTGGGCACCGTGGCAAAATTCATGTCGGCCACCCACATGGGAATGCGGTCGAAGCCCTCGTCGGGTGCGTTCGGAGCCATACCGGGGATCTCGCCCCAGGAGTCAACGGCGATGGAGTCCATGCCGTGGCGGTCGATAAGCGAGCTAAAGTCGTATTTCATGCTGAACTCCCGTGCAAAGTTGATTGTTTTGGTAGGCGTTATTGTCCACCAGCGTGGGCGGTTTTGGAGCGGGGTTAGGCGTTGTTTTTGACGGATACGGACGGATGGTTAGTCCCGCGCGTCGTTGATGGCGGTTACCGTCAACCTGGCGCCGTCGACCGTAAACGATATATCAAGCCCGGCGTAAGCCAAATGGTAAACGCGGTTTGGCTCGTGCTTGCTGCCCGCGCGGCGCGGATCTTGGCGAAGGACCTCGACCAAACCAGGGAGCTTTGCGGGCGGGACCATATCCTGCAGCGCTTGTGGGAACTCGACGTCGAGCTCTTGCCACGGAGTACCCTCAATCCAGCCGCCCGTCGCATCTGGGTGACAGTCGGCAAATGGAATATAGGGCTTAATGTCGTAGATGGGCGTGCCGTCACGCAGGTCGGCCCCCAGCACATGGATGATGGGACCATTGTCGGTGAGCTCGACGCGATCGAGCTTGACGCAGGTAAGACCGATGGGATTAGGGCGAAACGGACTGCGCGTGGCAAACACGCCCACGCGCTTGGCTCCACCCAACCGCGGCGGGCGCACGGTTTTCGACCATTTTGCGTTGGTGCCGGACCTGTCCTGCGTCTTGGCATCGGCAGCTATGTCCTTAGCCGTGCCGCCGGGCGTTCCGTTTTCGAAGCGCCACAGCAGCCATAGGTGAGAGAAGGAGTCCAGACCCTCGACCGCCGCACTGGAGGCAAATTCCGGCTCAAACACGATGCGTCCCTGCAGATGGGGCGCCAAAAAGCTGTTGCGCGGAATGCCAAACTTCTGCGGCAGATCGGTATGTATGTGTGCAATAGGTTCCATGCCGGTCATTGTACGGCATGGAGGTGTGGGGCGTTGCGCGCAATTCTTCGCCGCGGTTCCCCGTCGTGCAACCAACGGTTGCTTGGAAGGGCACCTGCTGCCGCGTATGCTTAAGCCATCAACCAGCAGAAAGGAACCGCTATGGCCTTTGCAGAAAAGCTCATTGCTGTCCGTCGCGTCCATCACCTTACCCAGGAGCAGCTCGCCACCAAGCTCTTCGTCACACGCCAAGCCGTCAGCCGTTGGGAACGCGGCGAGGTCACACCGGGCATCGACATGATGAAGCTCATCGCCGCCGTGACCGGCGAGCCCCTGTCTCATCTGCTCGAAATGCCCGAGCGCTATTGCCAGAGCTGCGGCATGATACTCACGCCCGACGACTGCGGCACCGACGCCACGGGCGCCACGACCGACCATTACTGCAAGTGGTGCTACGACCACGGTAAGTACACCTACGACACCACCATGGAGGCGATGATTGAAGATTGTGCCCCGCGGCTGGCACAAAACACCGGTATGTCGCTCGACGAAGCCGTCTCGCTCATGGGAGCCGTGCTGCCACAGCTGGAGCGCTGGCACACCGTGCAGGAAAACGAGGAGCGCTACGGTGCCGAGGCGCGGTCGCGCTATGGCGATGAGGCTATCGATGCAGCAAACGAAACGTTACTGGACATGAATCCTCAGACATGGAACGACATGAAGGAACTTGAACGCGCTATTCTGGGTCAGCTCTCGATTGCCATGGGCGACGGCGATGCGGATGGAAGCGAGGCTCGCAAGCTCGTCGCGATGCATCACCGCTGGATAGCTCTCAACTGGGGCAGCGAGCCCCAAGACGAGGCCTATCTGGGGCTCGCCCACGGCTACCTCGCCGATCAGCGCTTTATCGACTACTACGACAAGCCATGCGGCACCGGAGCCACGGCGTTTCTAGTTCAGGCCATCGAGTCGTCGTTGACGCGCGCATAGACCGCGGCGGCTTTGGGTATTTCAATCAAAACCTCAACCGATTGGAGACCCATGGCTACTAATCATGAGCTCGCGCTGTACGTTATGACCGGCTGCCCGTATTGCATAAAGGTCAAGCGTTTCCTTGCCGATAACGGCGTGACCATTCCCGAGCGCAATATCTCGACCGATACCGATGCCGAGCAGACACTCATCGCCGTCGGCGGAAAACGCCAGGTTCCCTGCCTGTTCATCGACGGCAAGCCACTCTACGAATCGAGCGACATCATCGCGTGGGCGCAGGAGAACCTGCTCTAGCGTTCTATTGCGGTCGGCTGGCCCCAACCCATACGACCCAAACATGTACACCAGCATCCAAAATCGACATTTTTCGACATCTTTGGATGCTGGTGTACAGTTTTTTGCATGGGTAGTCATTGGGGACGTTCTTAAATGACTGGTTGTTTGAGACGACCTTTGGATTATGGCTGTTTGAGGCCATCTGACATCTCTGGAAAGGGCTCCTTAGAGGACCGTGTTCAAAAAATGGCAAATATGAGTACTGCTACTTGTTTAGT
>CABRZC010000059.1 GCA_902475375.1 uncultured Collinsella sp.
GAAAAGAACACAGCCGAGGCAAACATGGTATAGGGCATGGCCGTCTCCTCCCCAAACAAGCTTGCCACGATACCGGTCTTTCGGTGCGTGTCATAGTAGCGCGCCATACGGACATACACGGCGCATGCCACGTGGCGTAGATCGCGATGGTGGCCGCGATCGAGTCTTGAGTTATTGAGGTTATACGTGGAGAGGGCATTGATGGCGGCCATGAGTCGCTCCTCGCGCGCCTCGTCGGGCGGAAGGGGGAGCGTAGGCTTGGAGGTCTTGCGACGCGCAGGCGCCAGGTCTGACGGCGTCGGCGCGGGCGCAAGGTCTCGCGCCGCACGCCGCAGTTCGATGAGGGCGTTGTCGAATGCGACGGTTTTAGAGTCGCGAAGCAGCTCGGGGTTGAGCCCGTGGAACACGGCGTAATCTTGCAACCACACGCGTGCAAACCGGTCGATGCCGGGCTCGAAGGCACGATAGGCATCCCAAAAAGCCTTGATCTTGTTAAAACCATCAAGTGGGTTATCTACGCCAATGCCGCAGATCAGCTCATAGAGGTACAGGAAGGCAAAGGACGTAGACGTTTCCTCGACGGTTCCGCGGCGCACTTGGGCGCGCCAGGTGAAATAGCCGCGCAGCTGCCGATCGCTCATGGCGTTATAGGTGGGAAAGTACGACTTAAAGGTACCGTTGTAGGGGCAGTCGTCCTCAAAGTCGGCCATCAGCAGGCCTTGGCGGTAGAAAAGCTCGGCTTCCGAAAGCCAGCGACCCGCGCCGCCTTTGGGGTCATCCTGCCAGCGCGATATCTCGCGCATCTTGCGGTACTGGTCGGGAAGGAAATTCTGCATCTGACGACCGGTTTTGAGAATCGGCTCGTCAGCATAGACCTCATGTGAGAAACGGGCGGACTGATGGGTCCGGGCCTCGGCCATAATGCGCTCGATGAGCATCTTGATGTCCTGGTCGGCCACCGTCTCTCCTCTCCTAACGCAGCTTCGGTGACCTCATATCATAGCACAGCATCAAACAGGTGTTCGAGATACCACTACGTAGATAGATTTAGAACAGGAGCGCGTAGATGACGGCTACGACAACGGAGGGGAGCATATTGGCCGTGCGGAAGGTCTGGGGACGGATGAGGTTGACGCCGACGCAGAAGATGAGCATAGAGCCCACGAGCGATAGGCTGTCGAGGGCGGCGGCGGTCATGATGGGGGAGAGCGCGCCGGCAAACAGCGTAATCGTTCCCTGGAATACGGCAACGGGCAGGGCGGAGAAGATGCAGCCGCGGCCGAGCGAAGCCGTCATGGTGCAGACGATGATGCAGTCCAACGCGCCCTTGAGGGCAAGCGTGGACCAGTCGCCGAGCAGACCGTCCTGAATCGATCCCACGATAGCCATGGCACCGATGCAGACGGTCAGCGATGTCGAGACAAAGGCATTGGTGAACTCGTTGTCTCCCTCGCTGCCGGTTTTGCGCTTGAGCCATTCGCCCAGGTTTTCGATGCCGGCTTCCAGGTTAACGGCCTCGCCGATGAGCGAGCCGAGGGCAAACGAGACGATGAGCATGGTGGTGCCGGTGGTCTCCAGCGCTTTCCCGTCAATGACGAGCATCTTTTGCATGGTGCCGCCCAGTCCGATAAACAAAACGCACAGCCCCGACGCCTTCATGAGCGTGTCTTGGATGCGGGGTGTGATAAAGCGTCCGCCTATAAGGCCCAGCAGTCCGCCCGCAATCAAAAGTGCGACGTTGATGACCGTTCCCAAACCCGGCATGAACCCTCCCATATTGATGCCAACCTGGCAATCGTAGCAGAACGGGCTGCAGGGTGCGTCATGCCTCATCCTATACGTTATATAAGTGGTATTAATGACGGCATTTGGTGCCCGAGCCTCAGCCTCCCATCACGACATAGGGGCTGTAATCGAAGCACAGCGTCATGAGTCGCTGCGGGGACTCAATGGCCGCGGCGATGATATCGGCATCTCGAGCTCGGTCAAATCCCACGAGCTCAATTTGATACGAGACGTCTTCCATTTTATGGAGTATCCGGTTATTCAGGAGATTCTCACCGTCGAATTCCTCGGTTTTGCCTCCGTCCGAGGTTACGGCATACAGGTGCAGTTTTGCGGTGGTCGCAGGGTCGGCGACCGTGAGGTTGTCGATTTGGTTGGCCGTGCCCTTTGCCCCAAGCAAGGTGAGCAAGGTGGGGGCTACGACCTCGCCCGATGGCAGAAAAACAACTTCGACGGTTTTAGGGAATGCGATAATGGCTGCTTTGCGGACGGGCTTATCGGCAGCGGTGACCTCAATGCTCGCGGCGTCGACGGTTTCCGTGCGGTCGAGCGCGACCATCATGCAACAATTGCCCTCGTCGATGTCTGCCGGCATGGGACACCCCAAGTTTTCGCCAGCTTGCGTGCCGCCCACTGCGGTGGCTGTTTCGCTTGGCTCGCTGAAAGTGGCTGAAGGACCGCTCGATGGCGGTGTTATGCCGCCTGGTGCGCCATTGTCCCCAGGCGCTATTTCACCGCTGCTCTCGCTGGAGTCGCTTGCGATGTCACCTGTCGAGGGGGCGAGTCCGACCGCTCCTACTCCGCTCCATTCCATCTCGAGGAGCGCCGGATCGACAAGGACGTGATGCACATCTTGCGTTTCGGTACTGATATCGACAGGACCGGGATCTGCCCCTCGCGTCAGGCTGAGCGATCCGGTCCGCTGTTTGCCCCGAATCTCCTGGCTTTCTGTGCCGCTCGCGTAGAACATTAGAGCGATCTCGCCATTTGCCGTGGCGTCGGTGCCCGCCTTGGTCATTTTCAGCGATGCGGTGAATGAGATAGCGGGCTGCGTGCCATCGGCGCTCGAGGGGACGCAGCCCAGGCATACACCCCCTCCGTTTTCGAAAAACGTGCTGTCGAAGGCGACTGTTGCCCCGTCCGCCGAGTCATCGGACAGGGTGATGTCGAGGCACAGCTCCACGTCGCAGGAATCGCCATCGGCATCAGTTGCAGCTGCGCGCCATGTGCAGATAACGCATCCCGTTAGGGGGCCGTCCGCTGTGCTCGAGTGCTCGGTATCCACGACTATCGAGCTGTTCGTGCAGCGACGGAGGCACCCCGAGGCCGAAATGCTTGCCTGCGCAAGCGAGAAGCGTTGGCGCGCGATGGTGCTCATCTGGTTTGTGGCGAGACAGTTGACGGCAGGTAAGGGGGCGTCCACGGCGGGTGTCGCTAGAGCGGCAACGGGCATGCCGGTGGCAAGCGCACTACAGAGCGCGGCAACGGGCAAAAGGTTCTTTGATGCCATGGGTTCTCCTTACCTATGCTGGACGGTCTCGATTCGTGTGGCTACCGGCTGCGTTTGATGTGCAGGCCAAGGCCGATGGCGCTAGCGCCTGCCGTGGCGATTCCTGCTGCCAGGAGCTGTCGCGTGTCGCTCGTTTGCGCGAGGGGTTCATGTTGGCCACTGCGTTCGAGTTCCGATAGATCGACAGTTACCTGCGTGGCAGCCTGCGCCTGCTCTTGTTGGGCAAAGGCGGCGATCGGGGCAAACGTTGCAACGCCGATGATGACGGCAAGGACAATTGCCTTAGGCCGTGTGCGCACCGGGCTCGACCGTCCACGTAATGGTTGCGACCTGGTCGCCCGTGCCGGTCACATGGAAGATGTCTCGCGTGACGCGGGCGACAGTGCCGCTCGTCTTAAGCTTAATCTTGTCCGTACCATCGGCGATGCCCTGGTAGCCCATGTCGAAGGATGCATTTTTGGAAAGGTCGAGGCCCGCTTCCTGCGTCGCGGCGTGGGCGTCTTGGAGTGCCTTGTCTGGGCCGACCTTAAAATCGATGGAGTTCTGGGCGGTCCCCGTCTTGGCGTCGGCGACGATGCTCCAGGACTTCTGGGCGGCAATCTTCATGTTGGTAACGTGGATGCCATAGGCCGAAAGATTGTCGATGGTGGTTGTATTCTCGGAAGGGCCCTGGAGCGTGCCGTCTGCCTTAGCGACGAACGGAATGACGGTCGGGGCTTTGAACTTGATGTTGTCGATTTCGGTCCTGATGGTCACGTTGGTGGTTCCAGTGCGTCCCTCCGCCAGGGCGGTGGTCGGCGCGGCGCCCATTGCGAGTGCGAGCGCCAGCCCTGCGCCCACGACGAGCACCCTGGCCCCATTCAAGTTCCTGGTGATGTCCATAATCGTTCCTTTCTATTCGTCACGGACCGTTTCCGTGAGGGTTAGACGAAAGCGGCACGGGTGCGCATTTTCATAACAGGTGGCAGGTCTAGTCTTCTGTCTGCGCAACTCGCACCTTGACGCGCGTGGGATTGCCATGGACGTCGTAGGTCTTGGCGTCGAGCGCTTGAATCTCGATATACGCCTCGCCTTCTTTGATGTCGCCTGCAGGGCAGGTCTCAACGGTCTTGCCGGTCTCGACCACGCCCGATTCATAGATGGTCTCGTCGTTTTGGATCACGCGGAAACGCTGGGGAAACTTGTTATCCTGGACGTTTTGCACGTTGATGCGCAGCTTGCCGCCTTTTTGTAGCTGGGCGACCGGTGCGACCGAGATCGTCATCATGTTGTCGCGGACGATGGCATCGAGCTCGTCCTGGATTTCCTGACGCGACTTACCCTCTGCCGCTGTGACCGAGGCACCCGTCTCGGCGACAGGCTTTGACTGCCAAGCGTAAAGGCCGACGGCGATAAGGGCGCAGGCGATGGCCAAACAGACGGCGCCGAGCCTTTTTCGATGTTTTGACCCTAGGGGGCTCGACTGCTTCCTTACGCTCATGCGGCATCCTTAGTGGTATAGACGCGCGCGAACGTGGACGGATCGGCGCCAAAGAGCATGTGGAGCATGAGGCGTCGCGAGTAGATGAGCTCGTCGAAGTTTGGGTCGAGTTTGATGTCGTGGATGTGGGCGATGTGGTGGGCGAGTGCCGAAAACGATTCGGGATCGCAAATCACGTCGGTGGTGACGTGATAGACAGCCGCATCGGGAAATGCCTCCTCATCGAAGGGCAGAAGATACGGGTCGTCGTCAACTTCGATGGCGATGCCGTACTGGGGCCAGTAATATGCCATGGGAACCTCCCTGTTTTTGGGCCAAACCTTCCATTGGCTTTGGCTGTCGCTGCCGACCGTATCAGCCGTAACTTGACCAATTTCTGACCAAATGCTTGACGGATTTACATCGCCGCAGGTGAGAGAGGGTAAAAAATATCTCAACTTTTTTCGAGCGCCAATTGCATGCGTGGCAGCGATGGGAAGGAGCGCGTTAAATAGAGCGCCTGCCGAGAAAACGCTGCCGATCGCCGAATTGCGCAAACGTAAAATTTGCCAATTATGGAGACGGTCTCAGTCACGTCGACGAAACGATGCGGTAACATCTCCCTGCAAACACTGTAGTTAACTAAAGGGGGAGTTCGCGTGTCTGCAGCCATCAAACCCTTCGGCGACGAGTTCGAAGAATATGGTCGCGATGAATCTCGCACATCGGGCGAGGCGTCGAGCATCTCGTTTCCGACAACGGAGGACGAAGTCCGCGCCATTCTGCGAAAGCTCCATGCCGAGCATGTTCCGATAACGGTCCAGGGCGCTCGAACCGGTCTGGCTGCCGGTGCCGTGCCCCACGGCGGCCACATCCTCAACACTTCTCGTATGAATCGCTACCTGGGTCTTCGCCGCGACGAGCGAGGCCGTTTTCTGCTGCGCGTGGAGCCGGGCGTCGTGCTTTCGGAGTTGCGCAAGCAGCTGGGTAAGAAGGCATTGCCGACCGCTGACTGGGATCAGGTATCGCTTGAGGCCTATGAGGAGTTCCAGGCAGCTCCTGAGCAGTTCTTTCCCACCGATCCCACCGAGGCATCTGCCTGCCTGGGCGGCATGGCGGCGTGCAATGCCTCCGGTGCCCGCAGTTACGCCTACGGCCCCATGCGCCCGCACGTTACGGGGCTTCACGTGGCACTGGCGGACGGCGACCTGCTTGAGCTTCATCGAGGTCGGGCGCACGCTGACGCACGCCACTTGTCGCTCGTGACGGCAGGGGGTCGCGCGCTCGAGCTTGGTCTTCCCGGCTATACCATGCCCAAGACCAAAAACGCGTCGGGTTATTTCGTTTCGGACGATATGGACGCCATCGATCTTTTTATCGGTGCGTGCGGCACACTCGGCGTCATTACCGAGCTCGAGATCGCCTTGCAGGCGGCACCTTCGGTCGTATGGGGCGTGAGCTGCTTTTTTGACAGCGAGGACAAGGCGGTGTCCTTTACCGATTCCGTGCGCCCCGTGCTGTCCCATGCCGCCGCTATTGAGTATTTCGATGCCGGTGCCTTGGATATCCTTCGCCGCCAGCGCGAGCAGTCGACCGCGTTTGCCTCGCTGCCGGCACTCGACGATGAGGCAAAGGTCTGTGTCTATGTGGAGCTCGACTGCGACGACGAGGCGCAGGCGACCGAGGAGTTGTACCACTTGGGATGGGTTTTGGAGCTTGCGGGCGGCCGCGACGACGCGACCTGGGTTGCGCGCACCGAGGTCGATCGCGAATGCCAGCGGTTCTTCCGCCACGCCGTCCCCGAGAGTGTCAACATGCTCATCGACGAGCGTCGCCGCACCGACCCCACCATTACTAAACTGGGGTCGGATATGTCGGTACCCAACGCGCGCCTGACCGATGTCGTTGCCTTCTATCGCCGCACGCTGGCCGAAAGCGGGCTTGAGTCTGCCGCCTGGGGACATATCGGCAACAACCATCTGCATGTGAATATCCTGCCGCGCGATGCGCAGGACTACCGTCGCGGTGGCGAGCTGTTTGCCCAGTGGGCTGCGGAGGTAACGGCTATGGGCGGCGCCGTATCCGCCGAGCACGGCGTCGGCAAGATCAAAGCGGGCTTTTTGGAGACGATGTACGGCCACGAGGCCATGGTCGAATCGGCTCGACTCAAGCTGCAGGTCGATCCTGCCGGGCAGCTGGGCCGTGGCAACCTGTTTTCGGAGAAGCTCTTGGATGAACTCGTCCAGAAAGGGGGCGTGTGAAGATGAGCGATTTCCATATGGTGGTGTGCGTCAAGGCGGTGCCGGGAAGCACCGAGGTCAAGATGGACCCCAAAACCAATACCATCATGCGTGATGGCAAGCAGGCGGTCATTAATCCCTTCGATGCAAGTGCCCTCGAATGCGCTCTGGCGCTCAAGGACGACTTTATCGGCTTTGGCATGGACGTGCGCGTAACGGTGGTGTCGATGGGCATCCCTGCAACCGAATCGCTGCTGCGCGACTGCATTGCCCGCGGCGCCGATGATGCGCTGCTGCTGACCGACCGCGCTTTTGCGGGCGCGGACACGTTGGCGACCACCTATGCTCTCAAATGCGGCATCGAGGCGCTCGACGAGGATTTCGACCTGCTCATCTGCGGCAAGATGGCGGTGGATGGCGATACTGCCCAGATTGGCCCCGAGCTGGCTGGCGCCTTTGAGATTCCCTGCGTGACCGATGTGAGCTGCGTACAGAGCGCGGGCTTTACGACGTGCGGTGCGCTTTCGCTCGTTCACGGTTGCGATGCCGGCGAGGAGACGGTCTATCTGGAGATGCCGTGCGCGATGACGACCGCCAAGGAGATCGGCCAGCTGCGCATGCCGAGTATCGCCGGCATTCGCGCGGCCGAAGATGCGGACGTGCGGGTGGTCTGTGCTGCCGATGTGCATGCCGACCCTTCGCGTTGCGGCCTTACCGGATCGCCGACGCAGGTCGTGCGCTCGTTTGTGCCCGACCGCGACCAAACGTGCGAGGCCATCGAGGGCACACCGGTCGAGCAGGCGGCAAAGCTTGCCAAGATTATCGAGGGGATGGCATAGATGAGCGGACTGATAATCGATAGCGAGGCATGTGTTGGCTGTGGTCGCTGCGTTCGCGCCTGTGCCTCGGGCGGCATTGTGGTGGAGGGCGAGCGCCCCAACCGCTGCGCCCATGTGACCGACGGCTGCATCTTGTGCGGCGGGTGCGTCGACGCCTGTCCCGTCAACGCCATTTCGATCGAGCGCGACGAGGCCGCCGGCGCGGTTGACCTCGATGTGTATCGAGACATTTGGGTATTCGTTCAGACCGACGAGCGCGATGACGTGGCCCCGGTGGCCTACGAGGTCATGGGCAAGGGCCGCGAGCTTGCCGATGCACGCGGCTGTCGCCTGGTGGCGCTGGTCGGCATGGGCCCCGAGGGCTCGCTCGGGGACCTGGAGCATCTGGTTTGCGCCGGTGCGGACGAAGTTCTGGTCTGTCGTGACGAGCGCCTGCGTCAGAACGACGCGGAGGTCTATGCTCGCCTCATCTGCGATTTGGTAGCCGAGCGCAAGCCCGAAGCCATTCTGTACGGTGCGACCGCTTTTGGCCGCGAGCTGGCGCCTGGCGTTGCCGTGCGCCTGCGGACGGGCCTTACGGCCGACTGCACCGTGCTTTCGATGGATACGGAGACGGGCCTGCTGCAACAGACGCGTCCGGCGTTTGGCGGCAACTTGATGGCCACCATTATCTGCCCCAACCACCGTCCCCAGATGGCAACGGTGCGCCCCGGCATCTTTAAGGCGCCCGACTTTGACTATAGCCGCTCCGGAACGATTACCCAGGTATTACTTGCGGAAGACGCCAAGGCTCGTGTCGAGATTTCGATTCCCGCCGAGGAATGGGGCCAGCAGGCTTCGATTGCCGATGCCGAGTGTCTAGTTGTTGTGGGTCGCGGTATTGGCTCCAAGAAAAACCTACCCTTGATGCGAAAGCTCGCCGAAGCCCTGGGTGCCGAGCTCGGCTGCACGCGACCCGTCGTGGAGGCGGGCTGGCTGGAGTATCGCCACCAGATTGGCCAGACGGGCGTGTCGGTTTCACCCAAGCTCCTCGTGAGCATTGGTGTCTCGGGTGCCATCCAGCATCTTGCCGGCATCGGTGGGGCGGAGTGCATCATCGCCGTCAACGAGGACCCGGATGCTCCCATCTTTGGCGTCGCCCAGTACAAGGTCGTCGGCGATGCCGTCGAGGTCGTCGAGGAGCTGCTGGCCCAGCTTGAGCGCTAGGCGTGCGCCAACCAGTCGCGCGTCTCGTCCTTTAGGCGCTCCCAGGTCGCTTGCGTGGCGGGATCGGTAAAGGGGCGCGCAATGCCAAAGGGCGCATCGAGCAGGCGGTAGATATCGCCCTGCTCACGCGCCAGCGCGCGGCTCGCTGGATAGACGAGCTCAAACATAAAGCAGATGAGTCCCACCAGGTAGTCTGCGGGCTCGTTGCGTTCATCGCGTGCGACGCAGCGGCGCTCGTCAAAGGCAGCGAGAGCCGGTGTCGAGAACCGGCTGGCGAGAAATGTGTCCTTATCAACCTTGAGGATGGTGTCGACGGTGCTGTCGGCGATGGTGCGCATAATGTCGATTTTGTCGCCATCGCGCACGATATCGCAGAAGCGCCGTGTACGCTCGTCGAGTTGTGCCGGCAGGCGAAAGTCGCTGTGATAGGCGATGCTCGCGCGGATGAGCTCGTCGTGCTCGTCGGTCTCGATAAAATCTCGGATGCTCGTTACGGCGGGCGCATCGGCGGGGTTCTCGCCAAAGAGGGCCCCGACGCCCAACGCTGCGTGGCTCATACTCTCGGCGTCCTTAAAGGTGTCCCAGCGCCGCAACTGTTCAAAGCGTCCCATATCGTGTAACAGGCCGCAAAGCCAGGCCAGGTCTATATCCTCTGTCGACCAGCCCTGTTCGCGTGCCACGGCATCGCATGCCTCGGCAACGTGGTACGTATGCTCGATTTTGAGTGCGATGCGCGGGTTGGCGGCATCGTAGGCATCGGTGTAGCTTTTGAAGGCCGCGCCCGCCCGGTCTCGATCGATAGCTGTCATAATGACTTCCTAAAAAGTTGTGTCTTTCTGTGTCTTTCGATCCGGTGGCAATTGTAGGTGAACTCGGTTGCTGTCGGTCGATGATTCTGCCGTGTCGTTGAATGCGGCTCGGAAAGCTTGTCGGGACGAGGAACGCTATGGTGCTCAAAATCGTTAAAACCGTCTGGCCGGTGATGCTTACCTATGTTGCGATAGGCGCGCCGTGCGGAATGATTATGGCGCAGACGGGAATGGAACCCTGGATGGTTTTTGCTCTGAGCAGCACGTTCGTGACGGGCAGCGGACAGTTTATGGTCTGCAATCTGTGGCTGGCAGGTGTGCCTGCGGCGTCGATTATCGCAAGCGTCGCCGCAATCTCCTCGCGTTTTGCGCTTTACTCGGCATCGATTGCACCGCATCTGAGGGGTGCCTCGAAGCGTCAGACGCTGGCTGTTGCCGCGACACTTACCGAGGAGGCATATGGCATCTCGCTTGCCAGGCTGGTTGAGGGGGAGGATTGGGGCCCGCGCGAGTCCTTTGTGCTCAACGCGATCCTCATCGCAACATGGGGCGTTTCGTGTACGACGGGCGCCATCGTCGGCGCCGTTGTCGATGTTCCCACCGCTATTGCGGGTTTTGTTTGCACCTCGCTCTTTATCTGCCTACTCTTTTCGCAGCGACTGTCGCGCGGCAATGTCGTAGCTGCCGGTTTGGCTGCGGTGTCCGTCGCCATATGCAAGTTCTTGGGGTGGACGAATGTCGCCGTGCCGGCAAGCGTGCTCGTCGGCGTTGCCGTGGCGCTCGCGTGCGATGCCCTCATCGAGGGAAGGGGTGCTCGCGATGCCCGTTAATGAGTTTTTGGTTCTATGGCTATCGTCATGGGCGGCCATCGCGTTTTTCCGCATTGCCCCGGCGTTTGCCTTGCGCGGGAGAACGCTTTCACCCCGCGTTACCGAGGCCTTGGGCTATATTCCGCCCGCCGCCTTTGCGGCGCTAGTCGCTAACGACCTGATAAGCCCCGGCGCTTTCGATGCCGGCTTGTGGCAGGGCTTGATTCCCTGGATTGCGGCTGCCGGCGTCGTGGCGGTGGCAATCAAGACAAAGTCGATGTTGTGGTGCTGCGTCTCGGGCATCGTGTTCTATATCGTTTTGAGCTTCATATAAGAGCGGGGCACGTTTAGCGTCCCGGCACAACGAATCGAATTTCTCACCGAGCCGGTCTGCTTCTTCTGGTACCATGGTCAAACTTTACTGTAGCAAAGTGTGACGTGGGCTTTTGTTCTGCGCCAGCGGAAATGGGGGTTTCATGGCACAGGAAGCGACCGCCAACGAGCAAAAGAAATTCAAAGTCCCGCGTATCCCGGGTGACATCATGATCTACCCGATGATCGTTGGCCTTTTGCTCAATACCTTCTGCCCGCAGGTCTTCGAGATCGGCGGCTTCTTTACCGCTGCCTGCCGCGGTGGTTCCAACACCATCGTTGCCGCGATCCTGCTGTTTGTGGGTGCCGGCATCAGCTTTAAGTCCACGCCGGGCGCCATCAAGACCGGCATCGTTGTGCTGATTCCTAAGCTTGTTGTTGCGGCTGCCCTTGGCTTGGGTGTGGCATATTTCTTTAACGACAACTTCCTAGGTCTGAGCTCCGTGTCTATCATCGGCGGCATTACGTTTTGCAACATGGCGCTCTACACGGGCATCATGGGCGAGTTCGGCGACGAGTCCGAGCAGGGCGCCGTCGGTATCCTGTTCTTTACGGCCGGCCCCGCCGTCACGATGATCATCCTCGGTGTCTCAGGTCTCGCCAACATCCCCGTCGGCACCATCATCGGATCCATCCTGCCGCTTGTTATCGGCATGGTTCTGGGCAACTTGTTCCCGTTCATCAAGAACCTGCTGGTTCCCGGCGCCAATCCTGCGATTGCCGTTATCGGTTTTCAGCTCGGTGCGTCCATGAGTCTTTCGAGCTTTATCACCGGCGGCATTTCGGGCATCCTGCTGGGCCTCATCACGCTCTTTATCGTCGGTCCCATTACCTTTGCCTTCGAGCGCCTGTGCGGTGGTAACGGCAAGGCGGCCGTTGCCTGCTCCACTATTGCCGGCACGGCTATGACCACGCCGGTCGCCCTCGCCGAGGTCGCTCCGCGCTATGCCGAGCTTGCGCCCACCGCGTATGCGCAGATCGCCACCGCCGTTATCATCACGGCAATCATGGCCCCGATTCTGACCGGCTGGGTCGACAAGAAGTTCTGCCAGGGCAAGGAGGATCTGTCGCCTGCCGGTGTCGAGGCCATCGAGGAGGCCGTCGCGACCGACATCGATGGCGAATAGCAATCGCTACCAATCAATGATGCCGGAGTGCAATTCGCGCAGTTTGAGCGCCCGAACGATGACTGTTTTGCAGTGACGTTCGGGCGCTCTGCTATGATTCCCCTTACCCCTGCGGAGTAGGGGCGTTTATTGCCCAGACACGAATTGGGCGATTCTGACCACTTGGATATTGAAGGGATGGCGTCTAGTGGTTAAGGCACTCAAGATTGAGATATTCCTGCTATGCATGATTGTTCTTATCGGGCTTGCCGCGCGAAGTCGTCGCTCCTTGTTCTCGAGTACCCAGCAGCTCTTGTTTAGCATGCTCGGCTATACCTCTGCTGCCTACATTTTCTTCGATATGATCTGGACGCTCTCGGACGGCGTGGACGGCACGTTGGGTATTGCTGCCAACTGGATTTCCAACGCGGTTTCGTTTTCGCTCTTTGCCATCGCGTGTCTCATTTGGTTTATCTATTCCGAGACGGTGCAGGGTTCTCGCCTTGTGACCTCACGCTATAGGGTGGTGCTTGTAGCGTTGCCTACGGTTCTGGTGGTCGTGCTGGCGTTTACCAGTTACTGGACGCACGCCCTGTTCTATATCGATTTGCAGGGCGTGTACCGCCGCGGTGTCGCCTATATGATTCAGCCTATCGTGAGCTACTGCTACGTCATATATACGTCCTTGCATGCTTTTGTGCATTCCCTACGGGTTGAAAGCCTACAAAAGAAGGCCATTTATCGAACTCTGGCATTCTTCGCTATTCCCGCTCTGGTGGGCGGTACCTTTCAGGTCGTATACTCGGTACCGGGCCTTTGTGTCGGTATAACGCTGAGCATCCTGCTGCTCTACATCAT